>QHXM01000311.1 GCA_003222945.1 Acidobacteriota bacterium | reverse complement strand
TCAAATCAAGCCTGATGCTCGATTGATTATAGTGATGGCTGCGCTCGATGCGGCGGGTTTCGACCCGACTCCTAAAGGCGAAGAGCCTTCGGTCTTTCGTGCGCAGTTGAGACGAGACCAGGCGAACTTAGACCCTGACCTGCGCAAGCGACTGGCCGGATTTTTCGAGCGCCACAAACTGCGCGAAGGAGGCCGCGAACTCTCGCCAGCCGAACAGGCCGCGCCCTACGTCTCGCTCGCTTATGCGCTCTCACCTGCTCCCGATTTGCAAGAGCCTCCGCGATCCGACGATCTTCCGGGAGCATTGCTGGATGTTCTGGACTTTGCGCCGCTCGTGCGCGAGTTCTATCGCAAGTCAGACATAACGGAGCGCCTGCCCATTTACACCAGAATGTATCAAGCAGAAGGCGACCGCCTTCGACGCCCGACTGCGGAGATGGTCGGCAGCGTTCTTTCCTACCTGAACACGCGACCCATCCTTACAACCATCGAGCGCATCCCCATCAAAACTCCTGCGACCGACAAGAAGAAGAATCCTCCAATAAGGTATGAGACGCGCGAGCATGAGCGTCATTTCATCGTCGTGCCGGACCTCATGGCAGCACCCGGCGCGATAAACTTCCGCGTGATTGCGGACGATTATTTCGTGACCGTGCCTTATTGCGACGAGACGAAACATTATTGTCCGGGGCGAGACACCAATCCTGCTTCGCCAGAGTTGCGTAGAGCTTACATAAAGTATGTCGTTGACCCGATTGTGATTCGCTTCAACCGGGAAATCAGTGCGCGCAAAGAGCAGATAAAACAGTTGCTGGACGCGCGCACGTCAGCCGGAGTTGAGGTGTCGCCGGATGTGTTTATCGCAGTGGCGCGTTCTCTTGCGATTGCGGCAGATATAAGGCTGGAAGAGACGAATCGGCTCGCCGCACTGACCAACGATGCGCGCTCGCGCTTAGACAAGACAACAGATGCCGCAAAGCGCACGGAGATAGTCAAAGAGTTGGAAGCGGCGCGAGCGAGCGTGACGGATGAGAGCGCAGCCGAGTTGGCAGAAGCTTATGAGAACGGAGCCGTTCTTGATTTCTACTTTGCAGAACAGCTTCGCGGAATTGAATCGTCCGGGTTCGACGTGAGCAACTCGCTCGCCGACATGATCGCGTCATTCGACGCTCAGCGTGAGACAAAGCGATTAGCAGAAGTGGATGCCGCGCGAAGGCGCGCTCTGGCAGCACGCAAGGCGCGAGAGGCGCAAGGCGAGAACGCAGCGAACGTTGCCTTGCTCCCGAACGCGACGCTCGTGAAGAAGCTACTCGATGTTGACGAAATGGTGCGCCTTAAAAATTATCCGGCGGCAGAAGAGCGGCTTCTTGCGCTGCTGCGCGAGTTCCCGAACGAGCCTCGCATCTACTTCGCGCTCGGAGAGACGGCGAGCCTGTCTGCTGTGGGCGTGACAGACGAAGAGTTGCAGGCGCAAAGGCTCAACAAAGCTTTAACGAACTATAGAAATGCTGTTAATGCTTCAACGCCCGCGACGGACCGCTGCCTGCTCGAGCGCGCTCACGAAGCTATGGGCAGTATCCTTAATTTTCAGGACCGCAAAGACGAAGCGCTGAAGGAGTTTGACGCGGCCATACAGATAAACGACCCGTCGTGCGATGCCTACAGCAAGGCTGTTGAAGCGAAGAGAAAATTATCGCAGCCGCAGTAATAAAGAAGGTTAAAGGTTAAAGGGGAAAGCGAAGAAGGAAGAGCGAGCCTCTTATCTTCCCTTTAACCTTTAACCTTTTCGTCTTTCCCCTATTTTAATGCTCTCTCTTTCTTCGTTCATCCTTTTAGATTACGCCAGTAGGAATCTGCAACTTCTCTATGCGTTGAAGCTTCTCCATGATGCGCGGCAACGTTTGTAATTCAATCTTCGGCATGACGGGAATATCAATCTTCGGCATCTCTTGAAGACGCATCGCCGGTATCTCTACTTTGATTTCTGGAATCGAGATTTGGCTGATGGTCGGAAACGGCTGCGCTAGGCTGAAGTTCGGCGCTTGTCGGCGCTCTGGGGTCAGCTTGATTGTGCGTTTAGAGCGCTCGCGCACTATCGTCAACGTGACCTCGCCGTCTTCCTTGCGATTGATCGCGCGTATTAAATCCTGCGCGCCTTCAACACGCTCGCCGTTCACTTCCGTTATACAATCGCCCGCGCGCAAACCTGCTTTGGACGCCGGACTGTTTTCCATAACGGAAGTGACGAGAAGCCCGTGGCCGGATGAAACTCCGAAGTAGTCTGCGAGTTGCTTGGTCAGCGCGGTCGAAGTAATTCCTACGCGACGATTATTGCCGAAATTGAAAGTGAAGGGTTGCGCTTTCTCGCCCAACGTTCTTGGCGATTGAGGCAGGTTGAAGCGAAAGTTTCCTCTCTGGTCCGGCGTCAATGCTCTCAATGCGCGCGATGCGTCTTCGCGCTGGCCTAGCGTGACGTTCACTTGCTGCTCCGATCCGTTGCGGCTGATAGTCAACCGGACGGTCTGTTCAGGCGCTGACTCGCCGATTAAGCGAAACAGTTTGCGCGTGCCGGTGACAGGTTCATTGTCGAACTGCAAGATGACATCGCCCTTCTTCAATCCAGCTTTGTCCGCAGGGCTTCCCGGCGAGACGCGATTGACGCCTACACCACGAGGCTGACTCAACCCGTACTTGCTCATATTCGACGAGTTGATCTCTTCGGGCAGGATGCCCAGATAATTATTGCCGTCGAAGTAGAACGAAAAAGCCATCGGCTCGCTTGGCGGCGCGGGTGCGGCGAGCGGCGACGATGGAGTTGCGGGCGCTGGCGGCGTCTGTTGCGCTGGAACGGACGCACAGGTGAATAACAGGATAGCGAAAACCAAAGACAGATTTTTCATTCTCATGGACAGAAATCCTCCAGCTAAGATTTTTTCAATTTCACGCAGAAGATGTGAGTAAGTTCCAAAGAAATAGAAGGCCGAGAGGAGTATCAGTAAGCAGGAAAGAAAAATCAGTTTCGTTCTTACTGCCTACTGCTCCTACTTCCTATTTCTTTCGATAGACTTCGCGCGCGTCCGCAAGCTCTACGGCGAGTTTGCCTTCAGAGTGGGCTAGGTCAAGGTGGGCTACTGCTTCGGAGACGGCCAGGAAGCGATGAACGTCGTCTGCTTTGGGGAAAAGCTCGCGCGCGACTTCCCAGGCGGTTGCGCCCGTCTTCGGCACGAGGCGTATGACCTCCATTTGACGCTCGCGCACGGCGCGCAGGTAACGATTGAAAAGTTCTTCGTAATCGTTCACAGGCTCGCCATGCCCGCCGTAAACGAGCGTCGGAGAAAGACTGCGTATGCGCGCAAGGCTCACGAGATATTCCGCGAGTGAATGAAATCGTTTGGATGGATCAACCGGGTCGGGCGAGAGAATTGGATTCGGTGTGATGCGCTTCAGCACGCAATCGCCAGCGATAACGGTTCGGTCCGCTTCGCGCAGGAACGAGCAGGAGCCTGGCGTGTGGCCGGGCGTGTGAACGACGCGCAAAGAGCCTGTCTCAAACTCCAACTCCATCTCGTCCTTCAACTCCGTGTGCTCATCATCTTCGAGCGAATCCGCGTATGTGCGAAGGTCTTCGTACATGCGCCGCATCAACTCTATCTCTTCGCGCGGGACGCCTGCGCGTACAAGAAGCTCCCGATGCTCTTCATACTCAAGACGGCCTACGCGATGCCCTGTCTCCCAGCCGTGAACAAGAACCTCTGCGTTCTTCGCCTCGTCCCGCAAAGTTTTCGCCAGCCCGCAGTGATCCTCGTGCGCGTGCGTTAAGACAATGCGCCTGATGTCCGCGACGCGAAACCGCGCGCGCCTCAAACCTTCTCTGAGAGCTTCAACAGCCTCTTTCGTCTTCGGCCCGGTGTCAATCAGCGTCACAGGGTCTTCGGTGATGAGATAGCAGTTGACTGGTCCGACGTAGAAGGGCGTGGGGACAGAGATGGGAACGATTTTCATAAGGCAAAAGTAAAAAGGTAAAAGGCAAAAGTAAGGCGAAGGGCTTGCTCTTCTTCCCTTTTGCCTTTTACCTTTTGCCTTCCTCAGTAGGTGTACTTGTTCGCCTTAATCAACACGTCCACGATGCGCTGGCGCGCGGCGATTGTGTTCATAGGCGTCAATTTTGTGAAGCGGCGCAGCGCCGCAAGTAGTGTGCGAAGTTCGTCGCCTTCGCTCATGGCTGCCAGGGTGTTCTTGGCGTGGGCTTCGATGCGCTCGACGGCGTCATTGCAAAAGACCCGCGTTATATCTAAGTAGCGCGCGCTCTGTTCTTCGCCCTGCGCGGCGGCGAGCTTTTGCGCGCGAAGGATTGCGGACTCCATAGCGTAAGCGTCTGTGATGATGTCGGCCACGCCCATCAGGATTTCCTGCTGGTCCGCGAGCGCCATCATGTATTTTTGCGCCGCAGTACCGAGTGTCATAAGCGCGACCTTCTTAGCATTCTGCGCAAGCTTCATCTCTGCGGCGAGCACGCCTTCGTCCTCATCGAAGCCAGGCATGGAAGGCGAGAGAACCTCATCCATCAGACTTTGAGCAGCAGGAAGCAGAGCGAGCTTGCCCGTCATGGCGCGCTTCATCAACATGCCGGGAATCAACATGCGATTGATCTCGTTCGTCCCCTCGAAGATGCGGTTGATGCGAGAGTCTCGGTAGGCTTGCTCGGCTGGATAATCTGCGGAGTAACCGTAGCCGCCGTAAATCTGAACCATCTCATCTGCAACGAAGTCGCAGTATTCCGAAAGCGCGACTTTGATGATGGAACACTCTGCGGCGTACTCTTCAATCGCTTTAAGCTTTGCGTTCGGGTCTTTCACATCACCAATCGCAGATTCAATCAGTCCGACCGTGCGATAGGTCATAGCCTCGCCAACCCAGGTGCGAATAGCCATCTCCGCAAGCTTCGCTTTGATTGCGCCAAAACTTGAAATGGATTTACCGAACTGGCGACGCTCGTTTGCGTAGCGTGTGGATTCAGTAATCATCAGCTTCATCCCGCCGCAGCACGCCGCGCCCAACTTGAAACGTCCGATGTTCAGAATGTTGAAAGCTATCTTCGCGCCCTTGCCTACTTCGCCGAGCAAATTCTCGACAGGCACATGAGCGTCCTGCAAAATAAGAGCGCGCGTTGATGAACCTTTGATGCCCATCTTGTGCTCTTCCGCGCCCGTTTTGACGCCTTCGCCCGTTTCAACGACGAAGCCGCTGAACTTGTCGCCGTCAACTTTGGCGAAGACTATGAAGAGGTCCGCAAAGCCCGCGTTGCTGATCCACATCTTCTCGCCGTTCAGGATGTAGAACTTTCCATCCTCGCTCAGACGAGCAGTAGCTTTCGCAGCAAGCGCGTCAGAGCCTGAGCCAGCTTCGGTGAGCGCGTAGGCTGGGATAGTCTCGCCCGTCACGATCTTCGGAAGATACTTTCGCTTCGTCTCTTCGTTGCCGAAATAGACTATGGGAAGCGTGCCGATGCCTGTCTGCGCGCCGAAGGTTACGGCGAAGGAGGCAGCGCGTCCCATGTTCTCGGCAATCAACGTCCCGCTCGTCTGATCTAATCCTAACCCGCCGTACTCTTCCGGGATAACAGCGCCGACCAGACCTAAATCAGCAGACTGACGGACCAACTCGCGTGCCAATGTCCAATCCTTCTGCTCCAATTCAGGAATGCGCGGGCGCACTTCGTTGTCGATAAATTCGCGCGTAGTGTCCGCTATCATGCGCTGCTCATCTGTGAAATCTTCCGGCGTGAAAATCTCTTCGGGCGTGCGCTCCTCGATCAGAAAAGCGCCGCCCTTGATAATCTCTTTTTCGGCTACGGCTGACATAAAATTCCTTTCGTCTAAAAGTTATCAATTTGAATTCGAGTTCAAGAAAAAATGGTGGCGACTCAGTTTATGAGAATAAAATTCAAACAGGATAGACAGGATGAAAAGATAAAGGGAGAAATGGGTAAAGGTGAAAAGGGGAAAAGGATATTTGTCTTCCTCCCTTTTCCCTTCCCCTTTTACCCATTTTCTCCTCTTCTTTCATCCTGTCCATCACTGTTAATTACTTTCCGCAGATTGAACCACTACTAAGAAGACCGAAGCCGCTTACTCCGCCTTCTTGATGCTTCCCAGGAGTTGCTTGTACTCGCTCTCGTGGCTGCTGAACTGCTGCGGCGCTGCGAACGAGAGAATGAAGACGGGCTTCTTCGCTTGAAGTATGTCAACTTCCCAGGCAATCGTACTGCCCTCGACTTCGCCCGTGCCCGCAGCCGCGTAAGCCTTCATGCCGTTGTGCTCGGTCTCGTGGCCCGGTGTTGTAATTTTCGGATTCTTGATGACCTTTCCCAACTCCCCGTCCAAATCCTTAACGGCCTTGTCAAAGTCGTCGCCCTGCGGGACCCACAGTACCACTTGAAGAGCGTCGTCCGCTGTGGACACAGTCATTGCGTCTCCCTGCTCCTTAGACTTCCAACCAGCGGGCAGCGTGAACTGAATGCCGCCCTCTTTATGCGTAAAGGTATTGTTATCGCCTGACGAAGATGCAGTGCTGCTATCTGTTTTGGCGGAACTGTTCGTCGTTGACGGTGTGCTGGCAGGCGAACTCGAAGCTTTGGTGTTGCTGCTATTGCTTGTGCTGGTTGAATTGGTTGTGGTGTCAGATTTGGAGCATCCGACGAAGAGCGCTGCGGCCAGACCTAGCGCAAAGATTAGTTTCAATGTCTTCACAAATTTTCTCCTGTAAGAACTTTCATGTTTTAGTGTTAAGCAACAAGCGCCGGTAAAGCTCTGGGGGCATGTCGCGCTTCAAAACTTCAACCCTAAATGCTCGATGTTTTAATAAGGCTGATGTGGAAGACTATAGAACTAGCGCCGGAAAGTCGAATTAAACCCTCTCGAAAATTCCAGCCGCGCCCATGCCGCCGCCCACGCACATGGTCACCATAGCGTAGCGACCGCCCCGACGCTCAAGCTCTCTGAGGATTGTCGCAGTCAACTTTGCGCCCGTGCAGCCAAGCGGATGACCGAGTGCGATTGCGCCACCGTTGACGTTAACTTTCTCTTGATCCAATCCGAGTTCCTTGATGACTGCGAGCGATTGCGCCGCGAATGCTTCGTTCAGTTCAATCAGATCAATCTGGTCAAGTGTTAGACCTGCAATCTTCAAAGCTTTCGGAATCGCAAACACAGGCCCTATACCCATCTCTTCTGGCGGGCATCCTGCGGTCGCGTAAGCGACGAATCGCGCTAGAGGTTTAATTCCCAACTGTCTTGCTCGCTCATCCGACATAACAACTGCCGCCGCCGCTCCGTCCGACATCTGCGAAGCATTGCCAGCCGTAATCGTCCCCTTAACGTGAAACGCTGGCTTCAACTTCGCCAAGCCTTCAATAGAAGTGTCGCGCCTGACGCCTTCATCTTTTTCAAACACGACCTCGCGCCTGCGTTTGCGTCCCTTCTCATCCAACTCTTCAAACATCACACTGAGAGGCACAACCTCGTCCTTAAACTTCTCTTCGTCAAGAGCGCGAGTCGCGCGCGTGTGTGATTGCAGCGCGAAAGCGTCCTGCTCCTCGCGCGAGACTTCATACTTGCGCGCGACGTTTTCAGTCGCCAAGCCCATGTTCAGATAAAAGTCCGGGTAGTGCTCGACCAGGTATGGATTCGGGCGAATGATGTGCCCGCCCATTGGAATCATAGACATCGTCTCAAGCCCGCCTCATGCCCTGCTCCGCTTCAGGCATAGCGCAACCCATAATCACGTCTTCGATCTCTTTAACCTCTAAACCTTCAACGCGCGCTATCGCTTCACGGATTACAGCCGCGCCCATCTCATCAGGCCGCGTGTCCTTCAAAGTCCCTCGCGGCGCTTTGCCGACAGCCGTGCGAACTGCCGATACTATTACTGCATCTCTCATGATGTTAAGTTCCAGGCTTCAAGTTCCAAATTTCAAGTCATATTTCAAGCCGCCAGCATCCCAAGCTTCGCTTTTAACTTGAAACCTGGAACTTGGAACTTGAAACTAATTTCTTAGCGGCTTTCCCGTCTTCAGCATGTGCCCGATTCGCTCCTGCGTCTTGCGCTCACCGCAGAGGCTTAAGAACGCTTCGCGCTCAAGGTCGAGCAGGTACTGTTCTGAAACTCTAGTCGGATGATTCAAATCGCCGCCCGTCAAGATTAGCGCAAGCTTCTCGCCAATCAACGCATCGTAATCTGAGATGAACCCGCCGCGCTTCATTTGATGTATGCCGAGTTTGATGGTTGCAAGCGCAGGCATTCCGAGCGCCATAATATCGGCGCGCTGCTGTGGTTCGATGTAACCTGTCGAGGCCAGTGCTAGAACTTCCTGCTTGGCGTCTGCAATCAGTCGGTCACTGTTCATAGAGATGGTATCGTCTGCGCTCAAGAAACCGAACGTGCGCGCCTCTTCTGCTGACGTTGCTACTTTCGCAAGCGCGATTGTCTCGAACGCGCGCTTGACGAAAGGAAACGGGTCAGCATCGTCCGCTCCCTTCGGAATTGCATCAAGCGCGCGAACAAGCATCTCCTTTGTTCCGCCGCCAGCGGGAATCAACCCAACGCCAACCTCGACTAAACCAATATAAGTTTCAGCCGCCGCGCGCACCCGATCCGCGTGCAGAGCCATCTCGCAGCCGCCGCCAAAAGTCATCTGAAACGGCGCGACCACGACAGGCTTCGCAGAATAGCGCAGGCTCATCGTGGCGTTCTGGAAAGCGCGGATTATCATGTCAATCTCTTCCCAGTTCTCTTCCTGCGCTTCCAAAAGTAGAAGCATCAGGTTCGCGCCTACCGAGAAATTAACGCCCTGATTGCCGACCACAAGGCCAACGAAATTCTTCTCAACTTCCGCGAGCGAAGTCTTCAACATCTGTAGCGTGTCGCCGCCGATTGCATTCATCTTCGAGTGAAACTCAAGACAAGCGACGCCATCGCCAATGTCAACTAGAGACGCGCCCGCGTTCTTCTTTATGACGCCCGTGCGCTCCTTTACGGATTTCAGTATGATTACGCCCGGCTGATCTGCGACAGGAACATATTGCGCTGAAGCAAAATCAAAATAGAACTTTTGCCCATTCTCATTCTTGTAAAAGGATGCCGCGCCCGCCTCCAGCATCTTCTCTACATTCAACGGAATCTGCTGCCCCTCTTCACGCATTCGCGCGACCGCTTTTTCAACTCCTATCGCGTCCCAAGTTTCAAAGACGCCAATCTCCCAGTTGAATCCCCAACGCATCGCGCGATCAACTTCAAGAACTGTGTCAGCGATCTCAGGAATTCTATTTGCCGCATACCGCAAAGTGCGCGACATGGTCTTCCACAGAAACATGCCAACGCGGTCTTTGCTCCAAACTAAACTCCTAATGCGCTCAGGCGTCGCCTCAATATTTTTCGCCATCTCCAGCGAAGGCAGTTTCACCTTCTGCGAAGGACGATATTCGAGCGAGGCTGTGTCAAGCGTCCATATCTCCTGCTTCTCGCCTTCACCTTTCTTCTTCCTGTAGAAGCCGCCCTTCGTCTTGTTACCCAAAAGCCCGCTCTGAATCATGTCCGATAGAAACACGGGCGCGCGGAACACCTCTCGCTCTTCGTCATCAGGCAGCGCGTCGTAAATGTTCTTGACGACGTGGCCGAAGACATCCAGACCTACTAGATCGAATGTGCGAAAGGTAGCAGTCTTAGGGCGACCAACGGCCTGCCCCGTCATCTTGTCAACCTCTTCGATTGTGTAGCCGTCCTCTATCATCGTCTTGATCGTATGAAGCGCGCCGAACGTGCCTATGCGATTGGCTATAAAGTTCGGACGATCTTTAGCGGGCACTACACCTTTGCCAAGGCGTTGATTCAGGAATCCAAACATAGCGCAGGAGACTTCGGGCTTCGTCCATTCGGTTCGTATGATTTCAACCAGATGCAGGTAGCGCGGCGGGTTGAAAAAGTGTACGCCTAGAAAATGCGCGCGGAAATCTTCCGAGCGGCCTTCGGCGAGTTGTCTGATAGGAATGCCGCTCGTGTTCGACGCAACAACAGAACCGGGACGACGCGCGTGCTCAACGCGCTCGTAAAGCTTCCGTTTAATATCAAGATTCTCAACGACCGCCTCGATAATCAGATCGCAGTCTTTCAGCTTAGCCAGATCGTCATCGAAATTACCGACCCGTATGAGCGACGCTAAATCCTGCGTGAAGAAAGCTGCGGGCTTAGCCTTCTTCGCCGCTTCCAATCCTGAGCGCGCAATGCGGTTGCGCACCTCAGGCGATTCAAGCGTGAGACCTTTGGCTTCTTCTTCAGGCGGCAACTCGCGTGGAACGATGTCTAGTAAGATGACGGGGATGTGCGCGTTCGCTAAGTGCGCGGCAATCTGCGCGCCCATCGTGCCCGCGCCCAGGACAGCAGCCTTTTCAATCCGAAGCATTAGAACATCTGCCTTTCAAGAGGGGTCGAACAAGGAAACGTTATAATACTGAATGAGTATTCATTCAGCAAGGGCTTTCGGTATTTCCCCGCGCGGTCGCTCAATAGATTTTACAGGAGAGATTCGCTTAAAACTCTTCGCCCTCGCAATTATTATTGCATTGGACGAGAAAAAGTAGTATAAGCCGAGCGTTATATAAATGGATGGCGTCCTTCTCATACTTTATGGACGCTCCGCCCTTGTCGGGTTATTATTTCCGCAGACTCTTTCCTGACATAAGCGGCCACCTGTAGAAGTATTTCTCCAAAGGGAAATAGATTGACGGCGTGCGGTGCGAATCTATCCCACCGCAAACCTGTTGAAGATTAATTACCTGTTCGCGCTCTTTAGCTGATTAAAAGATTTCTGCTTTTTAAGCAATCCCGTTTACCTATCCAAGGGTGGTCTGCAATTCCTTACAACGGAGGCTCGTATGGACAGCAACAGAACTCAGTTCATCGTCAGACTATTCAAGTGCATCGTCCTGGCTGCGTTCGCAATCGCGATTGCTTGTTTAATCTTAACTTCAGGCTGCACCAGGCAAGAGAACAAAGAGATAGTAGATGAGGCTAAGGCCGCTGGCAAGACTGCTGCGGATTTTCCTGAAACCGATGTTGACGTTTTCAAAGGCATGGATAGCGGAATCACGCTCACATCGGACGAGGTTAAAGGTC
>QHXM01000069.1 GCA_003222945.1 Acidobacteriota bacterium | reverse complement strand
GTTGCTCGGACGAGCGCTAGGTCCTGGCGTGTGAACCGAAGTTGACGGCGCGAGCGAAGAGCGTCTGCCATTAGTGCGCTCCTGAGCTTTGCTTGGGCGGTAGTGACTATCTGCTCGAGAGCAGTTGCGATGAAATTCTCGGCAGATGGTCGAGCGGTGGCGGCCTAAAGCTCGGGCCATCTCGGACTGGTTGAGCCTTGCTTTCTCAGAGCAGCAAGCATATACCTCTCTGCGGAGGTGAGTTGATGATATGACATGGCGAATATCCTCTTCCTGGTAGTCGAGAATCTTCGTCAGTATCACAGCTCGCCTCCATGTCAGGAAAGCGTGTTGCACTTAGTTTATGAATTCGCGCAGCCTAATACCGCGCAATAGTGGGACGTTATTCAGGAATGTTGCCGCCACGCTTGTCTCTTACAACTGATTCCCGGTCATTGATGCGGCCTTCGCGCGCTTATCCGCGTAACTCTTTTCCAGACGCCGCCGAAGCGTAGCGATCCATGACGATGTTCGTTATCTTCGCGCAGGGTTCTTCCAGCCAGAGTCTTGTAGTAGGCATTTTGTTTTCTCCCATTGACAAAACCTGATCCGTTGACCCCTCACGCGCCGTGTTCATTCGTGTGCACTGGCGAACGCTTCGACTTCCTCAAGATAGACGAGCGAGCGCCCTTCCACCTCCACCGAGCGGAAGCGCTTGCGCCGCACGAGGTCGTGAATAGCATCGCGCGTCATCCCACACATCTCCGCAGCTTTGGCTTGGCTAATCAGCGTCCTATTTAATACGTCAGGCTGCATCTCCGATTTCTTTCTCATAGAATCACCTTCACTTGATTGAGAGTCTGCCAAAAACTATAGACAGCAAGCCACCGCTCCACGATTTATCTCTAGATCAAAACTGGGGTCTGACAAAAATAATCAAGATTTACCAGACGAGTCCGTTCGTCCCGTATCGCTCAAATCTTCTATTCGTCCGGCAGCATGTACACGCCGCGATCCCTTAATTTCTGCATGGCTCTTCTTTTCAAGTGCGATAGCTATGGCGCGTCTCTCGCGCTCTCAGGTCGTTCGCCTCTTACTTGTCTTCTTTTTCTCTTTTGCCAGCCTTACCACGTCGCCCGGTTGACAGTTCAGCCCCCGGCAGATTCTCTCCAGAGTGTCGAAGTTGATCCCGAGCGCCTTACCCTTTTTCAACCGCCACAGCGTTGTGTGGCTAATACCCGTCTCTTTAGCGAGCCAATAGAAAGATCGCCCGCACTCCTTCAGTAACTCATCGACTCGAATTTTAATCACAATGCGTTACCCTCCCCAATGTGTAGTATCAGCTTCCTTTAGTATTTATCACATATGAAATATAATACTTACGAAACATATCCTACAATTGACACATACATTTGTCTAGCGTAAAGTTATAGAGAACCGAGTCCAGCTAACTCTCTTCTCAGCTCCTCTGGAATCTTCCAGTTTACCTGAAGCCAATAGCTTAACTACTGAGGAGCTAAGAATGCCTAATTGCCATGACACGCCCAAAGTAGAGGCCGACTCCGCCGCTAAGATTCCACTCAGCATCGAGAGCGACAGCCTTCTGCTCGAAAGATGATGAAAGATGAGCAAGCTGCACGTTAGTTATTCATCGAAAACATGTGCGTGGTGTACGGGGACAGGGACACAGGCTGTTTCCGCAGGCTACGTTGTTTCATGTCTGGTCTGTGGTGGGAAAGGGCTGGTGTCTGTGGACCAGCCTGCATCACCGTGCCGACAATGTAGCGGCTCCGGCAGGCGCAACTCTGGTCGCCCCTGCCTTCATTGCTCAGGAACAGGGTGGGGGCGTGTATTCGGTCAAGGATAAATAGATAGACGCTGTGGCATTGAAGCCAAGGCTTTAATTTCACACAAACAGTTGGAGGACAACATGAAAAACCAAAGAACAATCTTGTTATGGATTATCGGATTATTGATGGCTGCAATCGCGACCTGGCAGTTCTACCGGTTCGCCGGGTTCAGAGATTCAAAGGGTCTGCTCGAAACTCAGGGAGGAGCAATACATTTGTGGCTTGCCATCGGCGCTGCCGTGATAACTTGCCTGTGCGCGTTTATGGGCATCTTTCGCCGGATCAATAAGACGGAAGAGTTCCATATCACGTCATGAATGGCGCTCACAATGTGTGAAGCATTGACCTCAAGTTACGGAAGCGTCTGATTGCCAATTCATCGAGGAAGGTGTAATGAGTGAGATGTACGTTATGCAACGAGCCAACGTTGATTGGTTCGCATTCAAGGATTATGGACATTCCTCTTTTTAGAGCTTCGAGATTGCATGAACGGGTTCTTTTAGTTCGTCAACGGTCCAGAAAAATAAAGATTATGACTATCATCGGCAAGGCAGTTGAGACATTCACCGCGAGGTTCATAGATGAAGGCTCAAAGGTTCGTTTAGAGTTGACGAACGAATGCGACCAAACGCTTAAGGTGGTCGAGGTTCTAACCGTCTTTCTAAAAGATGAAGAAACTTCGGGCGGGCCTTCACGAGTCCACATCAGCTTCGAGGCTCTCAACTCCATCCGCTCAAATGAGAAGGCGATCATTACCCATAAGACCTGGATTGATGGTAAACCTGCAAGCCCTGAGCAGGACCAGTTAGAACGTCTTCAAGCGGCGGCGGGTGAAGCGAGACCTTATGTGCTGGATATTTCATGGCAGGATTCGGAAGGAAAAACGCAGTATCAACGGATTCCTGTCGGGCGCTGAAAGGAAAGCAAGAGATGTTTAGTGAGAACTAATATCAACGCCGACGACCAGGTTCGTATGCACTATGGCAACCAGACGGATGCGACCGCCATCGTCGATATTGAACAGGAATTTAGAGACCTGGATCGTGGACGGGTCGCCGCCTACTTGCAAGGAGACACAGAACTGTTCGACCGGGTCTGGATTGATGGTTTCATCTTTACCTTTCCTTTTGGTCAGTGTGCTAACAAGGCGCAGGAGATTGCAAACATTAAATCAGGCGATCTAGCTTTCGAGTCCCTCCATACCGACAACGTTAAAGTCAGAGTCTATGGACAGACGGCTGTGATGGCTGGTCGCTTAACGATGAAAGGGCGATACAAGGATCAAGACATCAACGGTCAATATAGCTATACCGATGTCCTTGGCAAGCAGCAGAAGTGTTGGCGAATAGTCGCCTCACATGCAATGCGCGTTGCATAGCCGCACGTATTGCCTGCAACAACTTAGTGCGCTCCCTGAACATGAGCGGCGAATTGCTATCGTTAGTATTGAGTTGAAGTTGTTCAGCAAATTAAAAGGTAAAGGAATCAGGGCGTGAAAACATTTACCGATCAGAACTTCAAGGAATTATGTGACATTGTCAAAGACCTCTACACCGATCCCGCGCAAGTCACGGCCATCGGGTGGAATGCCGATACGCCTGTGCATCATATCGAAGGGGCTGTGATAGCCGAAATACATTCCAGAATAGAAGCGTTCATCGGAGAGAGAATAGAAGTTGCCGAGAGGATTCATGCTGAACAAATGCCGTCCGAATCTCTTGGCGAATCACACACGAGGCGACGCAGGGAAGAGATCATTAATTTTATGAGGAAGCATCGCAGTGAAGGTCTCTCGCATCCATCTGCCATCCTTAATCAGACAATCCAGGCCGTGGTGGATAACTGGCAACGTGAATTCGGATCGGTTCAAGCGTGATTAGATCGAGAATGTCAGAGAAGCAGTAGAGAACGTGAATGAGAGTGAAATATAATTTACCAGGATTTTGCCAAGCCACGCCTCGCATATAGCGCGCTCCTTCTGCGCGGAGTCTCACTTTGCGCTTGATCTCTTGGTCGTCACACTCTTCTATCAGGAGGTCGATCCATCTAGAAACTACGTCCGGCCTAAAACGTTAGCTCCCAGTTCTGTCCAACAAGGTCATGGCCAAAACTGTGGTGCGCTTCTTCTTTTACTAGACGAAAGCCTGCCTGCTCGTATATGTGACGTGCGGCTTTCAGCACATTATTCGTCCACAGCATAATCTTACGGTAACCTGCTTGGCGCGCAAACCGTATGCACTCTTCGACCAGCCGCTTGCCAATTCCGAGTCCTCGCGCTTTGGGTTCGACCAGAAGCAAACGTAGCTGCCCCACCATCTTAGATTTTTCGACCAGGAATACTGAGCCGACTATCTCGCCTCCGCGCTCCGCTATCCAGCAGCGCTCGCGCTTCGGATCGTAGTTCTTGATAAAATCTGCGACGATTCTTGCTACCAGCGCCTCAAAATGTTCGTCCCAGCCGTACTCCTTCGAATACAGAACGCCGTGGCGGTGAACGATCCAGCCCATGTCGCCGGGCTGGTGCGTGCGCAAGATGTAAGGCACCCTCTGTTCCGGCTGTTGTCCGAGCAGTCCCTGAATCGTCCGCATGGACTCAATGAGGCGTGCATGGTGTTCTGCGGGCAGGCTCTTCAGTATCGCGCCCACCTCCTCGTCCTGGCGCGCGTTGATCGCGGCGAACTCTTTCTGCCCCTTCTTCGTCAGCCTCAACAGTCTCCGCCGCCCGTCCGACTTCGAGGGGCGCTTCTCAATAAGCCCCTTCCTACCGAAGTCACGTAGAATGCGACTCAGGTAACCTGCGTCAAGCCCCAAGTCCCTGCACATCTCGACGGCGGTGGATTCGTCGCGGTGCGCCAGCTCGTAGAGCACGCGCACCTCGGTCAGCGAGTAAGGGCTTCGCAATAAGCCTTCATGAAGCACGCCTATGTGCTGCGTGTAAAATCTGTTGAAGTGGCGCACCGCCTCTACGCGCCAGGCAAAGTCGGGTTCGACCACGGCCATCACCTCCCTTGACGTTACTTGATAATATCAAATATGTAGTTGACAATGTCAAGTAACCCAATATCGGGCCGCCATAGATGGAATGAGGGGGGCACTCAGGAGTCTCAAGCGTGCGCGCCTGTACTTTGCTGTGACGGCTCAGATGCGCAACTTGAGCAGGCGATGTAGCGCCTTCTGGCCTTCCAAAGTCACCTCACACATCTCGTTCCCTTGATTCGCGCGACCCATTTGAGCGCGAGCATCCTGTCCATCAAAGCCGCGCCCAGCGCACCCGCGATGTGCAAGTGTTCCTCGAAGGCCGGGACACAGTCGGCATGTAAGACCAGCACCGGAACGCGTGCGGACTGGCGGCAACGCTCTTAACTCTACTCGCGTATCTCACTCGGAGTTATCTGTTGCGCGTCCCGCCCAAGGCTGTCAACGCGCCCAGGCCAAGATAGATGCTGCCAGCGAAATATCGCTGCGCGCGTAAAAATTTTAAGTTCCCGCGAAGCCAGTTGCCGATGCTCCCCGCTGCGAGTGCGTATGTCATATCGCTCAGAGTACCGAAGAGGACCAGAATCGCCCCCAGCGAGATGATCTGCATCCACACTCGGCCTCGCGCCGGGACGATGAACTGCGGAAGGAACGCTAAGAAGAAGAGGGCAGTCTTCGGATTGAGCAGGTTAACGACTACGCCCTGATAAAACACGCGGCTCAAACTCGTCTTCTGGACTTCTCGCGCCTGCACAGCCTTCTCTTTCGTCAACAGAGTTTTTACGCCTAGGTAGATTAGGTAGGCCGCGCCCGCATACTTCACGACGCCGAAGGCCAGCGCGGACGACAGCAACAATGCCGACAGGCCCAACGCTGCGGCTGCGATGTGTATGAGCGATCCCATCTGCACGCCAAGGCTGGAGACGACGCCCGCCCTGCGTCCCTGGTTTATGCTGCGAGCGATTATGTAGAGCGTGTTGGGGCCAGGCATGAAGACGAGGGCCACAGTCACGGAGATGAACAGAGATAGCTTCGACCAATCCGGCATAATCTTAATTCTTAGCCACCTTCCGCCCGACTCTTAATCACTCACGCCCGGCGAGGCTTCGGTTTCAACTGCCTACGTGCGTCCTTCTCAACATTTCAACCAGCGCAGCGCCTAAAGCTTCAAGGTTTCCTTTCATCCTCTCATCGGTCATCTCGCCGCCCTCGCAATCAAACTTATCTTCGGCGAAAGTGACGGCGACCTCTTGCGCCAAGACTATGACGCCAACGCTCGTGAGCACGCCGCGCAGGTGAGAGAGCGAGCGCACGCCGCCCAAAGAGCCGGGCGAGGCCGTCATCATCGCCGCAACTTTGCCCCGGAAAATCTTACTCCTCTCGTACCTGTCGCTCTGGCGCGAGGCCCAGTCTATAGCGTTCTTCAGCGCCGCCGGGAGAGAGCCGTTGTACTCCGGCGAAGCGATCAAAAGGCCGTCGTGCTCGACAAGAAGGCCCTGAAGCTTGAGCGCGTTTTCGTCGAAGCCATCTCTTTCGTGCTCGTCCGAGTTGTAGAGGGGCATCGGGTAATCGCACAGATCAATATAGGTCACTTCTGCGCCCGCACTTTCCGCTCCCTTGATCGCCGTCTTCAGGACGCGCTTGTTGACGGAGCGTTCGCGCAGACTCCCAGCGAACGCCAAAATCTTCGGTCTACTATTCATCATCCCTTGCTATCCCTTAATCCATTTCGTGCGATTCCCGCGTTCTCTCAAGCAGGGCGACGAGCTTTTTAAGCTCCGCATGGCTTAGGGCGCGGAACGCCGAACGATTGAACTCCTCAACGGGTTCGTCGAGCCGTTCTAAAAGACTCAACCCCTTCTTCGTGACGCGGCAGTGAACGAAGCGTCGGTCGTGCGGGCGAACCTCGCGCGCTACCAGCCCTTTGGCTTCCAGGCGGTCGATCATTCTGGTGATGCCGGGCGTGCGCTCTATCATCCGCTCGGCGATTGTAAGGGTAGGCAGGCCCTCGGGTTCAGCGCCGCGCAGGATACGCAGCACGTTGTACTGCTGAGCAGTGATGTCGAACGAGGCGCATACGGTCTCGAACGAAGTTCTCACCCGGTCAGCCGCCGACAGCAGAGTGGCATAAGCCGAACGGGCAGGGGGCGCTTCGGGTCGCGCCTTTCCACGTCGCCGGAGTTTTGTCTTCACAGTCACAAGGGTATTTTATCGGTCAATAGTTGACGAGTCAAGTAATATTTGATATTTAGCCTTTGGAGTCCGGTAACCTTTTGCTTCCGAGTTGGGACTTTACAGTGGGGGCCGGTGAATCAAAAGACCGTGAATCCCGGATGGATAACTTAGAGCCATTAATCTTGCGCGCACGCGAGGGGGACGCGGACGCTTACGCGGCTGTGGTCTGGCGCTTTCAGGACATGGCTGTCGGCTACGGCTACGCCATCTTGCGGGATTTTCAGTTGGCGGAAGACGCGGCGCAGGAGGCGTTCCTGGAAGCGTACCGGAATCTCTCGGCCTTGCGTGAACCGGCGGCCTTTCCCGGCTGGTTCCGCCGCATCGTCTTCAAGCACTGCGACCGGCTGACGCGCGGGCTACGTTTAGAGACCGTTCCCCTGCAAGCGGTAGAGGAGCGTGCCTCTCAGGAGATCGGTCAGGTGGAAGAGATAGAGCGGCGTGAGATGAGGGAAAGACTCTGGGAGGCGATCAATTCGCTGCCCGAGCACGAGCGAGCCGCGACGGTGCTCTACTACATCAGCGGGTACTCGCAGCGGGAGATAAGTGCCTTTCTAGGCGCGCCCGCCACCACAGTCAAGAAGCGACTCTTCTCGGCGCGCAGGCGGCTGCGCGGGCTGCTGCTTGACCTGTTGGAGGACAGCCTGCGGGAGCGTCGCCCGTCGCGCCACGATGCGTTTGCCGCTGGCGTCATAGAGATGCTCAAGGCAGCGAGCGGCGGCGACGTATCGCGCGTCAAGGCGCTGCTCGAACGAGACCCGCGCCTCTTAAAAGCGCGCGACTGGCTCGGCAACACGGCACTCATACTGGCGGTTAATTCCGGTCACCGGGAGGTTGCCGAACTGCTATTAAGGGCCGGTGTGAAGCCGGACATCTACGAGGCTGCGGCCATCGGGAGGACAGAACTGGTGGCTGAGCTTGCGCACAATGATGCGAGCCTCTTGGATTCTTATTCGCCGGAAGGGTTCACGCCTCTAGCTCTGGCTACCCACTTCGGTCACGAAGAGACCGCCGAGTTTCTACTGACTCAAGGGGCTAACGCCAACGCCGTTTCAAGAAACGAGCTAGGCGTCACGCCTCTGCACGCCGCGCTCTACGGGCGCAGGACCGAGGTGGCGAAGCTACTGCTGGACCACGGCGCGGACGTGACCGCGAGGCGGGGCGGGAAGGGAATTCCGCGCGCGGGCTGGACAGCGCTGCATTACGCCGCTGGCTACGGGTTCGTCGAGTTGATCGCTCCTCTTCTTGAACGCGGGGCCGACGTTAATGCGCGTGACGACGAAGGAAGGACGCCGCTCCGCGTGGCGGTCGAAGAGGGTCAGGAAAAGGCGGCTGAAAACCTACGCCGCGTAGGTGGCCGGGAGTGAATTTAATTTCTAACGGAGGAATTGTTAATGAGAGAAAAAATGTGGCGGGCCGCCCTAATAGTCGTAACCCTTTGCTCCCTGGGGTCGCTCATTTACGTAAAGTCGGCTTACGCGCAGCGAAAGGTCACAGACGTGTCGGCGGAGCGGGAGTTCCTCGCGGCGGTGACGGAGGGCAACGCGGCTAAGGTGAGAGAACTACTGAAGGAAAACCCTTTGCTCGCGAAGACCAGAGGGCAGGACGGCGTGTCGGCGCTCCTGCAAGCCGTCTATCGCGGGCGCGACGAAATAGTTAATCTGCTACTCGCATCAGGAATCAAGCTAGACATCTTCGAGGCAGCCGCAACGGGGCGTGCGGGGCGCGTGCGTGCGCTCTTGAAGTCGAAGCCCGACCTCGCTAACGCTTTCGCGTCCGATGGCTTTACTCCGTTGGGTCTAGCGGCGTTCTTCGGCCATGTGGAGGCCGCGAAAGTCCTGCTCGACGGCGGCGCGCAGGTCAACGTCAGTTCCAGAAACGCGCTCAAGGCCGTGCCGCTCAGGTCGGCGGCGGTCGCAGGCCACATGGACATCGCGCGGCTGCTCATCGCACGCGGCGCGAACGTAAACGCGCGCGGCGAGGGCGGCGAGACGCCGCTGCACGAGGTCGCGGGCGGGGGTCGAATAGAGTTCGCGCGGCTCCTTCTGGATCAAGGGGCGGACATCAACGCCAGGGGCGACAACGGAAAGACGCCGCTCACCGTCGCCATCGAGAATAAACAGGCGGAGATGGCGAACTTCCTGCGCAGCCGTGGCGGCGTGCAATGAGGCCGCCGCATGGCTCTCATCAATCTAAAATAACAGTTGTCACCTACTGTTAATACTAACAGGATGCCGTAAGCGGCGTGCAGACACATTTCGATAACAGGCGAAACATCTTGGCCCGACAAGAGGCTATACTAGTTGTGTGCATACCCGTGATCAGAGATAGGGAGAAAAATCTTATAAATCTTTAGATAAGATATTTAATTGACTCTGTCAACCAAGTATTTGATATTAGCAATAACCAGTGCGTAAAGATCGTGGCCTGAGCAGAATTAAGCCCTGCCATTTCTGCGCCGTGAGACACAGGACCATTCCCGGGCCGGGCCGATTTCCGGCATCTATTATGAGATCATGGACCCGCCACGTTTCATTTCACGTCGCAGCATCGCATAAATCGTCGGCATGACAACGAGCGAAAGCAAGAGCGCAACCGCAAGACCGCCGATGACTGCGATGGCGAGTGGTTGCAAAAGTTCTGCGCCTGCGCCTATGGCTAAGGCGAGCGGCAACATTCCTAAAATCGCCGCGAGCGAAGTCATCAACACGGGCGGAATCTTCTTCGACCCGATCTCAACAATGCCTGTCGCAGAGTGTCTCCCGCTGCGAGATGCTCTTCCACCGCGTCCAGCATCAATATGCCGTTTTTGGCGACGATGCCAACGACCATTATCATGCCCATCAACGAGACGACGTTGAGCGTCTTGCCCATGATGATTCAGTTTACGACTTATAGGCCAAACACTATATACTGCTGACGATGACTGGAAGATTACATCCGGCATCCATGACTTGGTTCTCTTTTAAGATTTAGAGATTTCGCAGCCTTGAATTAGCTGAGCGGGTGTCTAAGGCTTTTGTTCATGCCATCAGAGTAAGCGGCGGCGCGAAATAAGGAAGTTTTTAATCTGCCGACAGGTAACTTGTCCGATTATTGTCCGACTGTCTCAGTTTTCTGTGCTTTCTACAGTTTGTTTCCCTGACGGCACAGTTAATTTATTCTCCGAGACTTCTTTCAGTCCGCACGTATGTGCGGATGGAGTGAAAACTCTCGAATTTCATTTGCCTTCGCTTTCAGTCCGCACCTTCGGCGGGGAGAGAAAGTATCCTGGCGTGTCTTCAACGCGCAGAAGTTTTCTGTTCATTGCATACCAGACGGCGCGGACGTGCGGGCTATCTTCTTCCGAGACGGTCGCGCGGCCTGACAGGAATTTTCAAAGAGTTATTGAAGTTTATGGCTGAAGTCAAACTCAAGGCAAAGAAGACGGAGACGGCTGGAGTCAATGCATCGCTGTCCGGTTTTCAAGTGCCCGGCCTGCGCTGGTGGATCATCGGTCTTGTGTTTCTGGCGACCGTCATCAACTACATAGACCGACAGACAATCGCAATCCTCTCGACAGTCATTCGCGCAGACCTCTCTTTGAGCAACGAACAGTACGCGCTCATTAACGCCTGGTTTCTGCTCGCCTACACGATCAGTCAGAGTCTCTCAGGAAAACTTTACGACCGCGTTGGCACGCGCAAAGGTTTTAGTTTTTCAATCATCATCTGGTCCGTTGCGGCGATGATGACTTCGCTTGCACAAGGACTTCGCAGCTTGAGCTTATTCCGTTTCCTGCTGGGAACAGGCGAAGCGGGAAACTGGCCGGGTGCTGCGAAGATAAGCGCCGAATGGTTTCCAATAAAGGAACGTGCGTTGGCGCTTGCCATCTTCAACAGCGGCGCGACCGTCGGCGCAGTTCTCTCGCCGCCCTTGATCGTCTGGCTCAACATTAATTACGGCTGGCACTCGACCTTTCTAATCACAGGCACGCTGGGCTTCTTCTGGCTAGCGCTCTGGCTCTTCGTCTATCAAACGCCTGAGCGCCATCGCTGGCTGAAGCGAGAAGAGTTTGACTTCATCAGGAAGGGACAGCGCGTTGAGGATGAATCGCTCGAAGCTGTTGTGAAAGACGAGATCGAAGCGCCGTCTGTGGAAGTGATTGCGAAGTCTGCGCCGCCCGCTGATCTGGAAGAGGAGCGAGTACCGCGTTGGCGCGAGTTGCTGCAATACAGAGAGGTCTGGGCAATCGTGTTGATGAGGTTTCTGGTTGACCCTGTGTGGTGGCTCTTCGTCATCTGGCTGCCGGAGTATTTGCAGAAGGCGCGAGGCTTCAGCCTGAAGGATGTAGGCTCGTTCGCATGGCTGCCGTATTTGACAGCAGGGATAGGAAGTCTTCTAGGCGGCTGGGCTAGCGGTTATCTAATAGGTCTAGGCTGGACAGTCAATCGTGCGCGAAAGTCTGTGATGCTCATTGCAGCGCTTCTGATGCCGACAGGCATTCTCGCCGTGCGCGTGGCGGACCCTATGGTTGCGCTCGCGCTCATCTGCGTCGTGACTTTCGCTTTCCAGGTCTGGATTAATAATCTACAGGTATTGCCGAGCGATTATTTTCCGGGCAAGGCTGTGGCTTCCGTCGCGGGGCTTGGAGGCACAGGCGCGGGCATCAGCAGCCTTGCCTTCACGCTCGCTACGGGCTGGGTCGTGGATCATTTCTCTTACACACCGATTTTCACTGCCGCAGGACTTTTCGGTCCGCTCGGCGCAATTGTTCTATTCACACTCGCCGGTCCAATCCGTCGCGTTCCCCTAGAGCGCAACGATAAGGCTGCGATTTGAAGAAATTTTTTAAGGAGTTCACATGCGTAACTTTTTTGATTTGACGGGCAAGGTCGCGCTCATAACGGGCGCATCCTCCGGCATAGGCCGCGCGACCGCAGAGCTTTTCGCGGAGTGCGGCGCGAAGGTCGCAATCAACTATCACAAGAACGAGTCGGGCGCTGAGGATGCGCGCGAGAAGATAACGGAAAGCGGCTGGAGCGCAATCACTATTCAAGCTGATGTCACGCGCACAAGCGACATCAAAGCGCTCGTCGAGCGAGCGACACGCGAGCTTGGCCCTGTTGATATTCTGGTCAACAACGCAGGCTCTCTTATCGAGCGTCTTAAAATTCTTGAGTTGACGGAAGAGCGTTGGGATGAGGTCGTCAACCTGAACTTGAAGAGCGCGTTTCTGTGCTCGCAAGCAGTCGCCGCTTCGATGATGGAGCGCAAGTCGGGCGCTATCGTCAACGTCTCTTCCATTGCGGGTCGCAACGGCGGCGCGCTCGGCTCTATTCATTACTCGACGGCGAAAGGCGGACTCATCACTTTCACCAAAGGACTTGCTAAAGAGCTTTCGCCTTTCGGAGTACGTGTCAACGCCATCTCGCCCGGCGTGATTGACACGCCTTATCACGAACAGTTTTCCACTCCCGAAGCGATGAAGGCTTATGTCGGCGGCATCCCGTTGGGTCGCGTCGGAACGCCCGAAGAAGTCGCAAAGGTCATCGCGTTTCTGGCTTCGGACGCCGGAAGTTATCTGTGCGGCGAAACCATAGAGATCAACGGCGGAATGCTCATGCTGTGAGAACGGCACGGAAGGATCACAACCGAGAAAACGAATCTTTTCTAAGCGGGAGAAGATGCCTGAGATAAAATGGTTCAGCTATCTTCTCTCTCATTAAAGTTCAAAACAGGTAATCCAGATGAAACTCATTTCAGGCCACAGACGCGCACTCTTTCGTTCAACTCTTTTCCTGCTGGTTGCAACCTCAACGTTCTTCGCGCCGCTCGCGCGTTTGACTCTGGCTCAGGATGCGCGCGAGGCGCAGTCGGAGCGAGAGTCTTCAAAATCAAACAAGATGAAGGGGTCGCACCCGCTCACGCAGTTGATGACGACTCTCAACTCGACTTTGCGCCCGGAACTGCGCGGCCAGCACCCGCGCGTTCATGTGACAGAGAGCGAGCTTCAAACACTTCGCCAACGCGCACGCACCACGCACAGAGAGCTTTGGCAGCTTGCTCTACAGAACATTCGCGCGCTCAACGTTCAGCCTCCTCCGCCACCCGCCGAAGAGCGTCGCGCGCAGAACGAAGTCGGAATAGGCATTGCCGAAAGTGCGTTCGCTTACAAGATCGAGGGCGATAAAAAATATCTGGAAGCGGCGAAGCGCTACATGGACGCCGCAGTCTCTTACGACACCTGGGGCTACAGCTACAACCGTCCGAACACAGACCTTGCAGCCGGACATCTGCTCTACGGCATGGGCGTAGGCTACGATCTGCTCTATCACGATCTAACGGAAGCGGAGCGCGCACGCTACCGCGAGAAGATTGTCCGCCAGGCGAAGTTGATGTTCGATTACTTCAAACCGAAACCGGGAAAGACATATTCCTACAGCCAGAACCACACCTTCATTCCAATCTCCGGTCTGGCGGTCGCGGCCTACGCGCTCTACGACGAAGTTAAAGAAGCGCCCGAATGGGCTGCGCTTTCGCGCGCAATCTTCGACCGCGTGCTTGCGACCTACTCAGCGGACGGTTACTACTACGAAGGATTCGAGTATTGGATTTTCTCAACGCCCTGGCTCATTCATTACATGGACGCTCACGCGCACTCGACAGGCGAAGACCTTTATGATCGTCCCGGCTTTCAGTTGATGTACAAGTACGTCGCTCACGCACAGCTTCCGGGCGGCGATAACGTCTTCGATTTCGGCGATGTGTATGCTGGACCCGAGACGCCCGCGCACAAGGGCGAAGACTACGAGCGCACCCACCCCAGTGGTCACTACAGCACGAACTACAACATCCTCTATCGCCTAGCCTCGCGTTTCCGCAGCGGAGAAGCGCAGGGCGTCGCCTCGTGGCTCAAAGGTTTGGGTCAAGTCAATGCAGAAGAGTTCTGGTCGCTTCTCTGGTACGATCCTGCGGTGAAAGCTGTGCCGATTGAAAAGCAGGAGCGCCGGCACTACTTCCCGGATCACGAGGTTGTGTACTGGCGTTCTGGTTGGGGGAAAGATGCAACGGCCTTTGCCTTCAAGTGTGGTCCGCCCGAAGGTCATCATGCGGCGGAACTGTTGAAGCAGTTCACGGACTGGCGACTCTCGTCGGGTCACGCTCACCCGGACGCGAACAGCTTCATAATCTACGCGCACGGCCAATATCTGACGGGCGACTCAGGCTATGCAGGCGTTCCCCTGACGGCACATCACAATACCATTCTGATTGACGGGCACGGGCAGGGGCTTGAGGGCAAGGGGCATGATGCGTTTGGCGGTGTGCCTTACGAGCAGTTGGACAAGATTAGAATTGTGGAAGTGAAGCTCACGCGCGATTCTGCGACGTTGCGCGGCGACGCTACGAGCGCTTATCAACCGGAGCTTGGCGTCGTTCGCTTCACACGAGAATTCCGTTTCGACTTGAAGAGTGGCTTTACAATCAGCGACGATATACAGACTACAAGACCACGCACTTTCACCGCTCTATTGCATAGCGATGATCGCGTGGCGCAAGTAAGTGCGAATCAGTTTGAGATTGACGCTGCTGGCGTGAAGTTGAAAATAAACTTGAGCGCGCCCGCGCAGGCTCGCACGTTGATTGAGCCGAACGACTTGACTGCGCCCGGCCCTCCGGGTTCTGTTGATAAGGGCGAAAAAGAGGTGCGCGGGCTTCGGCTCGCAGTAACAACATCTCAGCCCGCGACCTCAGCGCGCTTTGTCATGACACTTAAAGTGGAAGGGAAGTCGTAGAGAATGAAATTCATATCAAACGTTGATTCAGGTCCGAAGCTAATGGACTGGTCCCATGTTCGGGTCGAACAACTTGAGAAGGGCATCGAGCGGCAGATGATCGTGGGCGAAAATTTAATGATCTGCCGCCTTCGCTTTGCGCCGCACATCGTCACCCCTGCACACGATCACCCGCACGAGCAGATAACAATGGTTGAGAAGGGACGCGTGCTGTTCACAATCGGTGATGAGGAGCGCATCGCAAAGGCGGGCGACATACTTCATTTCCCGCCCAATAGCTGGCATGGCGCTAGAATGCTGGATGAAGAGGTGATTTTGATAGACATCTTCTCCCCAATCAGAGAGGACTTTCTAACGTCTGGTACTTCGCCAGACTTTCAGGCGTCTGCCTCATCATGAAGATCAATCTTTCGCGCTTAGACAAGAGCGCTCAGAGCGCTCGACGATATTCTCGCAGGTACGTGGGCGATTCAATCCCATCTGGTAGTCGCGGGTCAGGCGACAACTCTCCTGCGACCGTTCTGAGTTGAAGTACGCCAGCCCAAATTGGAAGTTGATAATCCTCCTCATCGTCCAGCGGCGGACCAGTTCGAACTTTAGCCGAAGCTTCTTCGAGGGTGAGCGAGAGGACCGTCGTGCCGTCTAATTCCGCTTTCGTAGGCGGGCGCACATCAGCCCAGCGTCCCTTTACTATGTGCTCGGTAAAGCATCGGAGCGCTTCGGTCTTCTCCGCACGGTCCAAAACCTCTGAGACTTTTCCGAAGATAACAACCGACCTGTAGTTCATCGAATGATGAAAAGCGGAGCGCGCGAGCACAAGCCCATCAAGAAGCGTCACCGTCACAGAAACATCAGCGCCATCTCGCAACGCGCTCATCATTCGACTTGCTTTCGAGCCGTGAATGTAGAGATGCTCGCCTGTGCGTCCATAAGCTGTGGGGATGACGACCGGATGATTGTTGTGAACGAAGCCGACGTGACATACCAGTCCCTCGTCCAAAATGCTGTAGATGAGTTCGCGCTCAAAACTTCCGCGACGCGGAAGACGTTTGAGAGTCGTTCGCGCCGTGGGCGTGAAATCCGCCATGTAATTCGCTCCTTAAAGTTTATCTGTGTCGTGCGCCGCTCTACGCTGCTAAAACAGGCGAGCGATCTCAAAAGCTACCACTAAGCGGTCTTTTAACAAGCGCCATTTTCACCTATAATGAAAGTACCAATTAAGTTCGATTGTTAAGTCGCTTGAGCGCCGCGCTATGGCAAAATTTTCTTCTTCGATACCGAACGGACTAATCACGCTGGACGGAAAGTCTGAGACGCCTCTCTACAGGCAGCTATACGATTGCCTGCGCAGAGCGATATTGAAAGGCCAGCTTGCGCCGGGGACGCGCCTACAGTCTTCGCGCGAGATAGCGAAGGAACTCAATGTTTCGCGCAACACAGTCGTAAACGCTTTCGAGCAGTTACTGGCCGAAGGCTATCTTGAAGGACAGGTCGGCTCAGGCACATACGTCTCGCGCGCACTGCCGGAAGAGTTTCTCAACGTCAAGGCGATCACGCGAAGTTCCGCCCGCACGCTTGTAAGAGGTCCGGGTCTATCTAAGCGCGGCCAAATCTTCGCTGCTTTCGCTGACAGCCTTCCGCGTTCTTCGGAAAGAGTGCGCGCGTTTCAATCTGGCGTGCCCGCTCTGGACTCTTTTCCGTTTGAGGTGTGGTCGAAAATTGCCGCTAGATACTGGCGCAGGCCCGCCGACAATCTGCTGGGCTACGGCGAGCCGCAGGGCCTTGCGCCATTGCGACGAGCCATCGCTTCTTACCTGGGGGTTGCGCGCGCGGTTCGCTGCACGCCTGAGCAGGTCATCATTGTTGACGGCGCGCAGATGGCCTTCGATCTAATCGCGCGCGTGTTGCTAGACCCCGGCGACACTGCCTGGATGGAAGAGCCGGGTTACCTGGGCGCTCGTGCGGCGCTCATAGCCTCGGGCGCGCGCCTCGTTTACGTCCCAGTTGACTCGGAAGGCTTGGACGTTGCGGCAGGCGCAAGGTTAGATGCAAGCGCGCGATTAATCTACGTCACGCCTTCGCATCAATTCCCATTGGGGATGACTATGAGTCTGCCGCGCCGTCTTGCGCTCTTGGAGTGGGCGAGTCGCGCCAGCGCGTGGGTGATGGAGGACGATTTCGACAGCGAGTACAGGTACGAGGGCCGTCCCATAGCATCGCTTCAGGGATTAGACACGGACGGGCGTGTTGTTTACATAGGGACGTTCAGCAAGTTTCTATTCCCGTCGCTCAGGCTGGGCTACATCGTCGCGCCCGAAGCTCTGGTTGACGCTTTTCTTGCAGCGCGCTCGATGTCGGGTCGCCATTCGCCTTCAGTCGAACAGGCAATCCTGACGGACTTTATAGATGAAGGCCACTTTGGTCGTCACATACGACGTATGCGAACGCTCTACGCCGAGCGCCAGAAGTATTTGATTGATGCTCTCGAAAAAGAGTGCGGCCATCTGCTCGAAGTAGAGCCTTCAGCCGCAGGTATTCAACTTGTGGCGTGGCTGCCGGAAGGGTTGGACGATAAGGCGGTCTCGCGTGAAGCCGCCGCGCACAATGTTGAAGCGCGACCGATGTCAATCTTCTACGCCGAAGAGTCGCCACGCGGAGGCTTGGAGCTTGGCTACGCCGCGTTTAATAAATATGAGATTCGCAGAGGCGCTGTGCAGCTATCCGCAGCTATACGCTCGTGCATAGAGATGAACCGAAGGACGCGACGCAGACGCGCAAGTTGACTCTTTCACACTCTCTCAGTCACTCGATCCAGGCGCTCAATAGCTTTTTCACGTCAGCGCTCGACGCAAGCTCTGAAGTCCACTCGAAGCTCTCACCATCTATCATCTCTGCGCCTGCACGGAGCAGCGCGTAGATGGCGGCGCGCGCCAATGCTCCGCCGGTGCTGATGCGTTTAGCGCCCGCGTCCCTCAACTGCGCGAGCGTCACACCTTTCAACATGGGAGCGAGCACATTGACAGGCTTCTTTAACGCGTCAGTCACTAACCGAACTTCATCCAGAGACTTCAGACCCGGCGCGTAGAGCACGTCTGCGCCCGCAGCCTCAAACGCTTGCAGGCGACGAATCGTATCGTCCAGGTCATTCTTTCCATGAAGAAGATTTTCGGCGCGCGCAGTCAGCGTGAAAGGGAAGGCGAGCGAGCGCGCTGCTTCGGCTGCGGCGTGAACGCGCTCCGTCGCAAGCGCGAAATCGTAGATTGACTTAGAGGCATCGCGTGTGAAATCTTCGATTGAACAGCCGACGAGTCCTGCCTCAGCGCCGAGCACGATGGTCTCTACGACACCGGACGGATCATCTGCGAAACAGTTTTCCAGATCAGCGCTCACTGGCAGATTGGTCGCCGCTGAGATGCTGCGGCAATGTTCTATAACTTCTTCGCGCGTGACCTGCCCGTCGAGCCTTCCAAGCGAGTTTGCAAAGCCGGAGCTTGTCGTCGCCAGCGCCTCAAAGCCCAGGCTTGCCAGCAGTCGCGCCGAGCCGATGTCCCAGGGATTGGGAATGATGAAAGCTCCTTGGCGCTCGTGCAAAGCTCTGAATTTTGTTGCCCTATCTAACTGTGTCGTCATCTTGCCATTTTCCTGTCCGTCTATTTTCTTGTCAGTACCACCCGCGGTAGTACTGACCCGTATGCTTTCAATCAATTGCTATCTGCTACAAAATATCTGCGTTCAAACTCGCAACTTCAATGTGAAGTGGTGGCACTCTATGAACATTCTTTTATTAAGATAGAATCTGTGCGCGTCGAATCTCTGCACTCTCGAATTCAGATGAAACTCTTCGCAGTCTTCCGCGCGCGCGTATTCGACCAGCCAATCGAATAGCTGGCTGCCGTAGCCCTTCGATCTGTCAGCGCTTTTGGTTACGAGGTCGTCAAGATAAAGGAACTTGCCCCACGCCAGACCCTCCGAGATTCTAAACCCGGCTACAGCTTTTACCTCATCGTCGGTCAGGAAAGCCAGTTTGTAACCCGCGTTCTCCGACTGTCTTTTTACCCTGACGAGAAACTCTTCCGGTTGCACGTGTGGACGCAACTCCGCCATGACCGCGTAGCACCTTCGTATTTCGTCATCCTCTTGAGCAAGTATAATCTTTCCGCTCAACTTCTGGCCTCCCATTCAATGCGACGGAAGAGTGGTAACGTTTTTCATAAAGCAACGCCGATGCGATGAAGCGTCGTCGCAACTTTAACTCACGCTTGCGTCGCTCACTGCGCCTGTCTCAAATTCTTCACCATAGTGAATAAGGGCGTACCCTTAAGATCGCGTGCGCCCTCTTCGCTTCGCAGAAAGCCGAAGCGCTCGTAGAGGCGGATTGCGCTATGAAGAAACGGAGTCGTGCTCAGAACAAGACGCCTGTAACCTCGCGTCGCCGCGTAGTCCTCTATCTCTCGTAAGAGCAGTTGACCCACACCGCTCCCCCTCGCAGCAGGTAAGACCGCCATACCTCTAACATACAAATCCTCGCCACGCTCAACTGCGGCCACAGTGCCTACGACAGAGCCGTCAAGCAGAGTGACCCACACCGGCCCTTCCTCCATGCGGCTCTGCACCTCTTCAATTGTTGGAGTAGTTGCAGCGAAGCCTTCAGGCGTGTACGAGGCTCTGTATTCTATGAACGATTCACGAAGAACCGAAGCTATCTGCGCCGCATCTACGCTCGCGGCCAGACGTATTTGCACTCGCTGGCCGCTTCCGCTCTCAACAATTGAAGGCTGCGTCGCCATCGTCAACCTACGACCGGACATTGCGCCGGAACAGTGTCCGTTTCGATTGAATCGCTGTCGAGAATGGTAGCGCTCCCGGCAACTTTCCTCTTTGGTCTGCGGACCAGTTCGCCGCCGCAGTTCTGACAAGTGTAGCTCAAAGCCTGCGCGCACTCAGGGCAGAAGGTGCATTCAAAACTACAGATGCAGGCTTCGCCCTGCCCATCTAGCCGTGCGTGACACCTTTCGCAGGCATCTTTCATTTCCAAAGCCATAAGCCTCTGAACCTCCCGTCGCCTTTCCCGCACAGGCGGCTCGAAACGCCCGTGCGCTTCCATAGTCAGGTTAGACAGAATTCTCGCCTGTTCAAGAGCCACTTTCTCAAAATCAAACGAGACCACTTCGGGTTGCCTATTCCAGAACGAGCGTGCAAAATTCAGCCTGCTTATCTTCACGGAATGAAGTGAAAGCTAATGACAAGGGAAGTCGGATGAACTACAGTTCGGCGCTATCGTAATTTCAGCCCTACAGAGAAGCGGACTACAGTCGTGCGAGCGCCCGATTTATGAGTCTGGTTAGCTTTGTCGGATCGGATTGCCTGACTACAACCTCCGGCATCTGATGCCACAGGGCGCACTCGTGCAGCGCTCTTGCTACGTCCTCTATCAACTCATCATTGATGACAACTTCAGGCTCAAGGTTGAGCGACTTGACCTCGAAGAGTCCTTCCTTGCGATGCGCCTTCGGGTCTAGGCGGCCTATCAACTTTCCGCGATGAAGAATGGGCAACGTGAAATAGCCGTAGCGACGTTTTGGCGCGGGCGTGTAGCACTCCAGACGATAATCGAATCCGAACATCTCACGCGCACGCGCGCGATCCCAACAGAGTGGATCAAACGGCGAAAGGAGCGTGGTCAATTCCAATGGAAGAGAGCCGCGCTTGACCTTCTCGATCAACTTACGATTCTCAGGATGAACGTAAGCCTCCTCTTTCCATCCCTCGACTTCGACGCGGAGCAGTTGTCCCTCATCTGCCAACGCGGTGACGGTCACGCTTGTCTCTCGCCTACCGGTGCGAAAATAATCGCTCACCCAACGCGCCTTTGCGATTCCAAGAGCGCGAACGGCAAGGAGAGCGAGCGCGCGTCTTGCTTCTTCTTCCGAAGGAAGCAGGGAATCATCCCATGAGGGCAGGACGCGTTCGCGCAGATCGTAAATGCGCTGAAAGTTGTGGCGGCGCGCGATCATAAGTTCGCCCGCTGTGAAAAGCATTTCTAGCGCGCGCTTCTCTGTCTTCCACTCCCACCAGCCACCCGCCTTGCCGTCCGTGCGCGCAAAATCCGATGAGCGAACAGGGCCGTGCTTGCGTATAAAGTTGAGAAGCCCCTTGACCTCTTTCCGATGAGCGTTGACCCATACGCGCGAGTATTTCCAGCCCATACGTTCAGCGCTCAGCATCCTGTGGCGGTAGAGCGGATAATCTTCAATGGGAAGAAAGCAGGCTTCGTGCGACCAATACTCGAAGAGTTTCCCTTCGGCTAAAAGTTCATCCAGCCAACGCGGTTCGTAGTCGCCCAGACGACTCCACAGGACCAGATAAGGGCTGCGCGCGACCACGTGGATCGTATCAATCTGCAATGCGCTCATGCGCCGGATTGCTTCCAGCACATCCAGCTTATTCAGAGCGCGCCCTGGCCGCTTGGTCAGCCCCGTCGCTGCTATCATTACGACTTGTGCTTCTCTGCGAGTTAGCTTCATGCATAGATCGTGTTGCGATTAGTACAGATATTCTTATTCCTCGTCGTTAACTACAGAACTTCAGGCGTAGATATTGACGAGACTATTGGTAATAACAATGGGGCGTTCGAGTCAAGCCGGAAACTTCAGCTCCAAGCTGGTTCAAGTCGGACTTCAGCGCCGCGTGGTTAAATAACACGGACGAAGAATGCTTGTTAGAAACAGAGACGCGACTTAATTGTCTTCCATATGATGACAACCCGCTGGCTGCTTTCAGGAGACCGTTTGCGGCAGAAAGTTTCTGGATTGGCTGTGACCTAGTAAACTCTCGATGCATGGCTACACGCTTCGTCAAAGGTGCGGGCAGATCGCGCCATTTCTGGTTATTGATCGCGGCTGTATCTATCATCCCTGCGATGCTGAGCGCATTCACCGCATACCTGAACTCGCGGTTCGCAGGGCGCGGCAGCGCAGACTGGCAGCGCAACTTGCCGAAGCGCGTTTAAGTGCGCTTCGTATGCAACTCAACCCCCACTTTCTTTTTAACAGCCTCAACGCGATCACGGTCCTTATGCGTGACCGCAACACGCGCGACGCGTCGCGTATGCTCGAACTTCTGGGCGGCGTCTTGCGCCAGGTGTTGCAGAGCGAAAAGCGGCAGGAGGTGACGCTCAAAGAGGAGCTACAGTTTATAGAAAAGTATCTGGCAATCGAGCAGGTGCGTTTTTCAGATAGACTTCAAGTTCGTTGGTCAATTGATTCCGGCGCGCTCGATGCGCTTGTGCCTGAATTCATTCTGCAACCGCTCGTGGAGAATGCTGTTGCCAGGCGAGCTATAGCCAAGGGCGCGCGCGCCTGCTAATGCCTGTGCAGGATACGTTCTGGGGCGCGCGTTACGGAAAGCTCTTGGACCCCTTCGGCCACGACTGGGGCATAAACCAACAGTTGAAGGAGCAGGCGGACGAGGAGACCAGAAGAGGAGCAGGCGACTATTTTGCGAGCGGTAAGAAGTAGTCTCTTACAAGACGCTGTGAAAAAGGAGTACCCATGACGGAGAAGGTGAAGGGCGTTCCAAGTGACTCATCAGTCGTCATCCCCAGATTGGTGTACCGTGATGCTGCCGCTGAGATTGACTTCTGCGCGCGAACATTCGATGCGGTTGAGCTTAACCGGCGACCCGGCCCTGATGGGAAGGCATCTCACGCACTGATGACGATTGGACCCGCGATGATAATGATCGAAGCCGAGTGGCCGACGCTGCCCAGCCATGTGCCTGCACTGGATGGAAGCTCGCCCGTTGTGATTTTTGATCGGTAATATAGACGCGTGGCTTAATTTTGCGACGTGGTTGACGCATTGGACCGGATAAACAAGGTGTCTCGTCTGCTTATGGACCGATGGTTCACAGAGATGGCAGTTAACTATTGCCTGCCAGAGGATGTTGCCCGGCAACTGCACGACATAGGATATGTCATCATCGAGGGGGCTGTGGCTCACACCGAACGTGCGCCATTGTCTGCGGCTTACGACGCGGCGGTGCTCGCGGCTCATCCAGATGAAGTGTCTGTCAGAAGTTGGCCTATGATTGGTTTCATCTACATGATTGATGAGTTTCGAGGCGACAACGGGGCCACTCGTTTCGTGCCCGGCTCGCACATGCTCTCCCGTGAGCCTGATGAAATGATGAAGGATGCTACGGCTGACTGCGAGGGTCAGACATTGGCGTGCGGTCCGGCAGGCTCAGTCATTATTTACAACGGATCAATATGGCACGGGCATACGGCCAACCGGTCCGCCGGGCGACGGCGCTCAATACAAGGCGCATTTATCCGGCGGGATGCTCAATCGGCTGTCAACTGGGCGGCGCGCATCTCTACTGAGACTCTTTGCCGCATAGGAAATCTTGGAAAGTATCTTTTGGATATATAATCTCACCGCCCTCGTTGGCTTGTGCGCATAATTTGTTTCTAGCCGTGTAATTTCATAGCCACATCAGTTGCAGAATCTAGTAGAATAGCTATCGAAATAAAAACAATCGAGAAAGGGAGGGCGCTCATGCCGAAATCAACTAGGAACACTGGCAAGAGTTGGACGCCGCAGGATGTGAAAGAGCTTCGCAATCTTGCGAAAGAGAACACGCCGACGCGTGTGATTGGATTGAAGCTCGGAAGGACTGAGAACTCAATCCGAAGTAAGGCACAAAGTGAAGGAATATCTCTGAAGCCCACGAACCAATCGCCTTACAACAGGAGAAAGAAGTAAGCAGTTAGTGAAACGATTAAAAGTTTCAGGGCGCGGAAGTCTTCTGGAGAGCCGCGCCTGTAATCTTCGTCTCGATTGCGACACTTACTTTTATCGCAGGCTTGGAACTTTTAGCACCATCCGGGCGTCTAATGTTTTAATTCGCTATCAGGAGATACAGAAGCTATGAGAAAACAGATCATCTATCTCTTCGTTGCCATTCTAACCTTCGCCGTTGGCACTATCTTTAGCGCAATCTTCTACAGAGATGCTTCGCCTTCGCTGAGCATAAGTAGGAGAGAGAGCATCGTAGAGCAGCGCGACGTACTCGTTACAAAAAGCGAACAGCTTTCAACCTCCTGCGGCTGTCATCAAGGGAGTGATGAAGGCGTGCAGGTAAAAGAAGAGGCTGCGCCACGAGCGCCTATTAGCGGCGGAGTCATAAACGGTAAGGCTGTAAGCTTGCCCAAGCCTGCGTATCCTGCGATTGCGAATGCGGCGCACGCTTCGGGCACTGTTACTGTTCAAGTCTTGATTGACGAGAGAGGTTGCGTCGTTAGCTCGCGCGCAGTAGGCGGTCACCCTCTGTTGCAGCAGGCGGCAGTCCAGGCTGCATACCGTGCATGTTTTACGCCCACACTACTTTCAGGGCAGCCCGTAAAGGTGTCGGGCGTCATCATGTATAACTTTGTGAGCCAGTAATCTGAGCTTCACACAGATATAGGTTTTTCAACCTCGACTTCCTCCTGCGCTTTGGAAGATTGTAAGTGAACGTGCGCGGCTCGTCTGTAATGAGCGCTTGAGCGAGAGCGAGCCAGCGGCTTCGCGCCTTGCGATTTCAGAATGTAGAACCTGTGACGAACCGCATAGGTTAGGTTGCGCCAGCGCGAGAGCCTGCGCTCCGAGATGATCTCAAAGCCGAAGGACGCAAACATCCTCTGCCACTCACATTCCCGTAGAAAGCTGCAACGACCCGTGCGCCCGCGCCACATCAGGTCATGCATCAGGCACATGAAGCGATCCCATAGATTGCCGGGAATGTCCTCATAGACAACTATCAGCCCGCCCGCGCGCAAAACTCTGCAAACTTCCGTGAGCACAGCGCGCAAATCCTGCGCGTGATGCAGCACGTAGCAGAGCAGCAGCGCGTCGAATGAATCATCCGGCAAGGGGAATCGCTCGCCGTCGTAGCAGAGATAATTGATCCGCGCGTCCGTCGTTCGCGCCACATCAATGCCTACGACTTTCGTGCCGAGCAGCGCCGTCAGGTGGTGCGCTATGAAGCCGTTGCCGCAGCCAACGTCAAGCACGCGCATTCCTTCAACGAGCACACGCGCTATCTCCAAAGCCATGTCGTAAGCCTTGCCGACCTGCTTACGGCGGCGGCGTCTTCGCGCGCGGCGATTTATGTTCTTGATTAGATTCATTCCCATTCGCGGCTATATAGCCGGAGCAGGGAACATGGCAAGCGTAGTTCCGCGCGACTGAATGGGCTGGAATCGGCTGTAGAATTAATTTATGCGGACTGCGGCGCAGGATTTAGGCGACTCTTGGCCGCAATGCCTGACGGACAGATGTTGAAGGAGTTTTGATCGAGCCGCTTACGATAACTGAGTGAGAGGCGACAGGCGCAAAGCTCAATCTTTGATTAAAGCCGAAGTCTCATAGCCTCATTCGGCGGCACAATCTCACCTGTCATACTCATATCATCTCTACTCTAGTGAACGCACCGCAACGATGTTGACATCGTAGAGACGCCAATCAACTGCGTTGGCGACATCGGACGCCTGCCTCAACCTGTCCAGCAGACCGTTCTCATCGCGCGGGACAATGAAGGCTTCGCCCGTCAGCACGTCGCCGTCCTCGCGCAGCCTGACGCGCGCCTTCGCAACCCAGTCGAGACGTTCAAGCTCCTGCTGAATCTTGCCCAGCACAGGATCATCCATGTTCCCTTCGGCATCCGTCGGGCGTCTGTTCATCAACTGCGCGATGCAATTCTTCAGGTCACTAAATCCGTCCCTGATAATCTCAAGTGAGATGAATCCTGCCGCGATAGAATCGGCCCACCAGTAGCCGTAGGCTATGCCTAGAATGCCGAGCACTCCGGCAAGCCCCGAGAGCCAGTCGCCCTTGTTGATGTTGGCGTCGGTCATAAGAGCCTTCTCGTGTAACTCCTGAGCAAGAGGCAGCTTCATGCGACCGAGTATGAATGGCGGGATGACGCTGTAGATGAGCGCGGCGATCATCAACCATCCAAGCCACACGCGCTGGCCGAAGAGTGCGACCGTTTGAATCGTAGGATGCTCTGCTTCTATGAGTTTTATGATTGAGTCTGTGAAGATGTATAGGCCGAAGCCCAGAAGCGCGACGCGCCCATCGTCAGACTGACAACCGCTATGATCGTTACCATGAAGGCGATTGTGATCCACTCAAGCCGCTTCGCGCGTTCGAGTTTCTCCTTTTTGTCGGGCGGCATCTCGAATACCTCGCCGGGCATCTTCATCGGCTCGACTCCTCCTGCTGCAATAGACTTTTAACTTCGGCGCGATGCTGGTATAGAAAATCGTCAAGTCGTTTGATAAAGCCGTTCTCGCCCGGAGGCGATGCCATCACTTGTTTCTGGTCCGTGTAAGGACTTGTCAGCCCTACATACGTGCTCCATGCTGTTTCACTCGTAAAGCCGCCGATGAGAAGATCGAGCTTGTAGTGCTCCAAAGCCTCCATCTGCTCCTGCTCGCCGCCCCAACTCCAATCGGGTGTTGCGCCCAAATCTGCTGCGAACCGTTTCACCAACTCGACCTCAACGCCCGCAGGCTCTCCATTGATTTTCACAACCCACGGCGGATGCTCCACCAATCCGACGCGAAGCCGTTTACTCTCCAGGACATGCTGCAATGTCTTTTTCGGATCGCGCGGCAGGTTGCTGCAACTCGCAAAGAAGGCGATCAGGATGAGGAGAATCAGTAGCGGTCTTTGAATCAAACTCTCTCTACCCCCGTTTTACTCTGAAACAAAATCAGGTGAGACACGGGCCGCGCGGCCTGAACCTCACCTGTGCAAATTTCGCGGATGTCGCGCTCTTTTCTGAAAGAGTGAAAGCGCGCCCCGTTCTACTTCTGCAAAAAATCAAATCTCTAGACCAGAGACAAGAACCAACTTTGCGCCATCGCACACACCATGAAACTCAACTCCCGCTCAACAGGAAGACGTAATTCAACGTTGAGCATACAGCGGACGAAAAGCTTCGCCGCCAGCCTCAACACCAAAGAATTCTTTTGAGGGGGAAAGGAGAGAATATGAGAACCTATATTCGATGGTCTGTACGATTATGAACAGAGCTTATCCTGCAATGTCGTTTATCTTTATTTCATATCCAAGACAAACGCGCGAGACATCTGTTCCCCACAATTACAAGGTCGCCCCGCATCCATCATCATCTCAAAATAGATTGAGAGAAGAGATTGCCTGAAAAAACTATGGGCGAGACACGAGACAGCATCGAGGACATTTGGGGCGAGCGCACGCCGCATCTACGCGGCATGTGGCCCGTGCGAGTTGATGAGCGAATGACAACGGAGCCTGAACGCTGGGTTCAATCTGCCTGCGTGCTCTGCTCAAATGGCTGCGCACTGGATATTGGTGTACGTGACGGAAAGATCGTTGGCGTGCGTGGCCGCGAAGTGGACCGCGTCAATCACGGAAGGCTCGGGCCGAAGGGTCTGCACGGATGGATCGCCAATCACAGTCCTGAGAGATTAAAGAGGCCGCTCATTCGCCGCGATGGTCATCTTCGAGAAGCAAGCTGGGATGAGGCAATGGATTTAATCGTTCGTCGCACGAAGGAGATAATTGACGAGTACACGAGCGGCGCAATCGGAATCTACAACACGGGCCAGCTTTTTCTTGAAGAGTATTACACGCTCTCTGTCATCTCCCACGCAGGACTTGGGACTAACAACATGGACGGCAACACGCGCCTCTGCACTGCGACGGCAGCACAAGCCCTACGCGAAACCTTCGGCGCGGACGGTCAGCCCGCTTCCTACACTGACCTGGATGAGACCGCTTGTCTCCTGCTCTGCGGTCACAACATGGCCGCAACGCAGACCGTTCTCTGGTCGCGCGTGCTTGATAGACGCCGAAGCGACAACCCGCCGAAACTCGTCATCATTGATCCGCGAGAGACCGAAACGGCCAAAGAGGCCGACGTTCATCTAGCTCCGCGCATAGGCACAAACGTCGCGTTGATGAACGGATTGGTCCATCTGATTATCGAAGCCGGACAGATTGATCGTCAGTTCATAGAAGAGCACACGGTCGGGTTCGAGAAATTGCAAGAGACCGTCGGCTCTTACACGCCTGAGATGGTTGAAGCTATCACGGGCGTTCCATCTAAAAAATTGCGCGAGGCGGCAGAGATTCTCGGCGGCGCGGAGACTCTCGTTTCAACTGTGCTGCAAGGCTTCTATCAATCGAATCAAGCGACAGCCGCTTCGGTTCAAGTCAACAACCTGAACCTGATTCGAGGCATGATAGGAAAGCCGGGCTGCGGCGTCTTTCAGATGAACGGGCAACCCACCGCGCAGAACACGCGCGAGACAGGCTGCGACGGCGAGTTTCCGGGCTTTCGCAACTGGCACAACCCGGCGCATGTTGATGACCTTGCTGAGCGTTGGAATGTTGACCCGGACAAGATTCCGCACTGGCATCAGCCCGCTCACGCTATGGAGATTTTTCGCCACGCCGAAACAGGCTCTATAAAATTCCTCTGGATAATCTGCACCAACCCAGCCGTCTCTCTTCCAGAGCTTCACCGCATACGCAAGATACTCGCTCAGGAAAAACTTTTCGTCATCGTGCAGGATGCATTTATGACCGAGACTGCGGAACTCGCAGACGTTGTTCTGCCAGCAGCTATCTGGGGCGAGAAGACCGGCACGTTCACGAACACGGACCGCACAGTTCACATCTCTTACAAGGCCGTTGACCCGCCCGGCGAGGCTCGCTCGGACCTTGACATCTTTCTTGACTACGCGCGTGGCATGAACTTTCGTGATAAGGACGGAGCGCCGCTAGTGAAATGGGCAGACGCAGAAGGAGCGTTCGAGCATTGGAAGGAGTGCTCGCGCGGCTGGCCCTGCGACTATAGCGGCATGAGTTACGCGAAGCTGAGCGAAGGCTCTGGCATTCAGTGGCCCTGCAACGAAGAGCATCCGGACGGCAAAGAACGTCTCTATACGGATTTCATCTTCCCAACTTCTGCGGACAAGTGCGAAGCCTTCGGCCACGACATAGAGACGGGCGCGGCGCGCACGCCCGAAGAGTACAAGGCGAATGACCCGAAGGGGCGAGCGATATTGAAGGCAGCGCACTACAGCCCGCCGCAGGAAGCGCCCGATGAAAAGTATCCTTTCTGGCTGACAACGGGGCGCGAAGTCTATCACTGGCACACGAGAACGAAGACTGCACGATCAAGGGAACTGCAAGCGGCTGCGCCTGAGTGCTTCATTCAAATCAACGAAGAGGATGCCGCGCGTCTCCAGATAAGCGAAGGCGAGATGGTTGAGGTTGCATCGCGGCGCGGCAGTGTTCGCGCGCCCGCGCGGATGGGCGGCATAGAACCCGGCCACATCTTTCTGCCGTTTCATTACGGCTACTGGGACAAATCGAACGATGACCACATGCGCGCGGCCAATGAACTTACCTTGACGAGTTGGGACCCAGTGAGCAAGCAGCCTCACTACAAGTTTGCAGCCGTTCAGTTGCATAAAGTTGAAGAGGAAGCGATGACGGAAAAGATCGCAGACGCTGCCGGAAAAATTATGGACCGGGCGAGCGAGCTAATGGACAAGGCTATGGGCGCGGCGCATAAGGAGCGCACGCGAGTTGCGGATTATCTGGGAATCCTGCGCGACAGCAACGAGCAGTTTGCCTCAGCCTGTCAAAAAGTCTCCGCGCATCACCCGGAAGAGACGGAGATTCAGGCTGGGATGAAAAAACTCTCTCAGTTCTCAAACGAAGCACTAGAGGCGCTCAAGCCATTCGCGTTGAAGTACGGCGAGCACGATGCGGATGAAGCCGAGGACTTGCGCTCGACTCTGATTCCATCCATGCGCGCTGGCGCTTTCGGCCTATTGCGCGACCTGCACTCGCTCTTCATCATGGCTTCGGAGATACACGTCGCGCTCTCAATCGTTATGCAAGCCTCAAAGGAGTTGCGAGACAGAGACATGCTCGAAGCCTGCATACAAATGGACGAGCAGAACAAGCGGCAGCAGGCTTGGCTCATGACGCAGATACAGCACCGCGCTTCGCACACGCTCGTCGTGCCTCAATAAAAGCTGCGAGACGTGACAGCAGCGGCTTCTTTAAGCTATGCTTTGACGGCTGCGCGTTGTTTGGATTTCCAGCAATCATAAAAACTGAGGATGAAGTGAAGCCACTCTTCCTTCATCCCTCATCCTTTCGCCTTCATCCTTTAGGAGAGGTGCAGGAGTGGCTGAACTGGCAGCACTGGAAATGCTGTGTACGGGGAACCGTACCGTGGGTTCGAATCCCACCCTCTCCGCCAGAAATAGGAATGCGGAAGTTATGGAAGGATGAAGGATGAAAGCTGAGCGATTGACAACTGAAGGAGTTGTTCCGTGTATGCGCACAGGCTTCAACGGCACATAGACCGAGTGGTTGCGCGCGACGCTTGAGAGGCTGTAGAGTAGTAACGATTATTTCAAGCTTTGTTATTTAGCTTTTGACAATTTATCAGGTTTCGGGCTCCGCACAACGCCTTGCCTTGCGAACCCCGCCAGGCCGGGAACGGAGCAACGGTAGCAACGGCGGCGTGTGTTGCGGGCAAGTCCGAAGCCTGGCCCATCCAATTGCGGATTGTAGATTGCGGATTGCGGATTTGTTTTTGCACTAATCCGCAATCCGCAGTCCGCAATCCGCAATTCGTTTATGTCTTATCAAGTCATCGCTCGCAAATGGCGTCCGCAAACATTTGATGAAGTGACAGGCCAAGAGCCGATCACGCGCACGCTCAAGAACGCTATTGAGCACGAGCGGCTTCATCATGCTTACCTATTCAGCGGCGCGCGGGGCGTTGGGAAAACTACGACCGCGCGGCTTCTAGCCAAAGCTCTCAATTGCCATAAATCGAATAAGCCTACGTCTTCGCCTTGCGCGATTGACGACGCGGACGCTTGCGCTTCGTGCAGAGAGATTGCCGAAGGGCGCTCGATAGACGTGCTTGAGATTGACGCTGCGTCGAATACTGGCGTTGACAACGTGCGCGATGCGATTATTGGCAACGTTGCCATTGCGCCTGCGCGCGACCGTTACAAAGTTTTCATCATTGACGAAGTGCACATGCTTTCGGGCGCGGCCTTCAACGCGCTTCTTAAAACTCTGGAAGAGCCGCCGCCGCGCGTGGTCTTCATAATGGCGACTACGGAAAAGCATAAACTCCCCGAAACAATTCTTTCGCGCTGCCAGCAGTTTGAGTTTCGCACGATTGCTACGACGAAGATCGCGGAGCGGCTCAGGCTAATTGCCCGCGCCGAGAAGGTGAAAATCTCTGACGACGCTCTCTCAGAGATTGCACGCGCGGGCGAAGGCTCTATGCGCGACGCGCAGTCGGCCTTCGATCAGGTGATAAGTTTTTCGGGCGCTGAAATCAAGGCGGAGGATGTCGAAGCGGCGCTCGGTCTGGCGAGCACAGAGATGCTGTCGCGCGTGATGAATGCGATTGCGGAAGAGAAACCATCCGAAGCGCTCGCAGTCGTAAACGATCTTGTGATGCGCGGGCATGACTTAAGAAACTTCTGTAGAGACCTGCTCGGTCACGTGCGAAATCTTCTCGTAGCAAAAATCTCCGGCGGCGAGGCTGAAGCTTTGGACGCGGCTGCTTCGGACCGCAAAGAGCTGACGCGGCAGGCCAACAGCTTTTCTGAATCTGATCTTGTGCGCTTCTTTCATTCTCTGACCGAAACGGAAAACAACCTGCGCACGGCGGCGCATCCTCGCTATCAGTTGGAAGTCGGCCTTGTGAAGTTGATAGAGATGCGACGCGTCGTTCCGCTCAATAATCTTATTGAGCGCCTAAATGCGCTCGAAGAGTCTTTGCGCACCGGGGTTGCTCCTGTTGCGAAGAAGATTCCGCCTGCGTCTTCCGGCAGCGGCGGCGCTAAAGGTTCAAGCGGTGGACAGGGCGGATTGACAGGCACATCAACCCAGCGCGCCAGCGGCTCAATGAAAGCGGAAGCACCTGACGTTGCGGCTTACATGCAAGCGCAGCCTGATGAAATTCCATTTGGCGGAGTCGGCGGCACAACTCAACCATCGCCGCCCATGCTTAAGCTAGTGCCCACGCCTACGACGCAAGTGACCACTTCAGCAGCGACTTCAACAGCCGCCGCCGCGCAGCCAGCTTTGCAGAGTGCGCAGCAGGAGGAGCAGGAGCAGAAGAGTTCTCATCAGACGGTGGCGACGACGCACGCAGGTTCGACTGTTGAGAGAATCAAGGACGCTCTGGAAAAACGTAACCGCATGTTTCTGGTCGTCGCGCTCGAAGGCGCACGCGCGTGCGCGATTGAGGGCGACGAGTTGTATGTTGAATTCGCGCCGGAAGCTAAATACCTGTGCGACACTCTGTCCAAGCCTGATAACGTCAAAATGCTCCGCGACATCGGGCGCGAACTGTTTGGGCGAGACATCAGGGTTCGCATCGTTACGAAAGAGAAGAGCGAACAAAATCTTACTCCTGCAAAAGATGATGAGGAGCGGCTTGAACGAGAGCGCCTGCGCGAATTGGCCGAACAGCACCCGCACGTGCAGCAGGCGCAGCGCTCTCTTTTGCGAGCACAGATCGTTGACGTGTGGCGCGAAGAGCAGAATTCAGGAGTCAGAATCCAGAAGCCAGAATAAAAGAGATACAGAATCTGTGAATGCGGCTCGCCGCCTTATCCCATTCTGACTCCTGACTTCTGAATTCTGGATTCTGCTTTTCAAGAACAATCCCGCCCGCCTCATCGTATAGAGCGACACGGAGGTATTTGGTAGATGCGTGATCCTTTTATAGCTGGGCTTCTTAGCCTTCTAGTTCCCGGACTCGGACAGATTTACAACGGGCGAATTATCATAGGGATTATATGGTTGATCGTGACGGGCGCATCCTGGATCGGGACTGCCGGAACGCTCGGCTGGATAGTTCACCTAATCTCGGCATACTGCGCTTACAGCTATGCTAATGGTCATCGCGTAAGAGCCTAGCCGCGAACTTTAATTGAATATTTGAAGCGAAACGCGGGGGAGGGACTCATAGACGAGTTCTTCTCTTGCGTTTTTCTTTGCGACTTTGCGCGAAACTTTATCACGCAAAGTCGCAAAGAAAAAGATTGCGGTGGACTGCTGGCGTGATATGCTTATACGCAAAAGGAAAACTTAACTATTAGGTTGGCTGCGGTTGAGTTCATAAAATTATGTGGAGGACTTTTTAGCGATGGCTGAAGCTGACATTGGCATGGCCGGTATGGCTGTGATGGGTTCAAATCTTGCTCAGAACATGGAGCGCAACGGGCACACGGTCGCAATCTGGAATCGTGAGCCAACAACCATTGATGAATTTATGGCGAATGAAGGGGAAGGCCGTCGCTTCGTTCCTACAAAATCGCCGGAAGAGTTCGTCAAATCATTAAAACGCCCGCGCCGCATAATGATGATGATTAAGGCCGGAGCGCCCGTTGACTGGACTATGGATCAGTTCAAGCCTTACCTGGAAGTGGGCGACATATTGATTGATGGCGGCAACTCCTGGTTTGAGGATACGCGTCGGCGCGAGGCAGCACTTCGCGCTGAAAACTTACGCTTCATAGGCTCGGGCGTATCTGGCGGCGAAGAGGGCGCGCTCTGGGGGCCATCGCTCATGCCCGGCGGGGCGCGCGAAGCTTACGAAGAGATACGCTCGATCTGGGAAGCAATCTCCGCCAAAACCGAAGACGGCCCTTGCACGACTTACGTTGGACCGGACGGCGCAGGCCACTTCGTCAAGATGGTTCACAACGGGATTGAGTACGGCGACATGCAACTCATAGCCGAGAGTTACGACATACTGCGTCACGTCGTGGGCATGAATGATGAGCAGCTGGCAGAGACTTTCGCTGAGTGGAACAAGGGGCTATTAGATTCCTACCTGATACAGATTACCTCAGAGATTTTCCGCGTGAAGGATGAAGAGACCGGAAAGCCCCTGGTTGACCTTGTGCTGGACAAGGCCGGGCAGAAGGGGACTGGAAAGTGGACCGCACAGGTCGCGCTCGATCTTGGCATTATGATTCCGACGATCAACGCAGCCATCGAAGCCCGCTTCATCTCCGCGATGAAAGACGAGCGCGTTGCGGCTAGCCGTGTCATAAACGGTCCGCAGGCTTCCAAGTGGAACGGCGACGCGCGCGAACTCGTTAACGCTGTGCGAGACGCTCTCTACGCTTCAAAGATTTGCTCTTATGCTCAGGGCTTCAACCTGATTCGCGCAGGCTCGGAAGAGTGGAAGTGGGATATAAACTTAAGCGAGATGGCGCGCATCTGGAAGGGCGGCTGCATAATACGCGCTCGCTTCCTTGACCGCATCAAGGCGGCTTACGAGCGCGACCCTTCTGTCACGAATCTTCTGGTGGGTGAGGACTTCGGCGCGTGGATGGAGGAGGCGCAAGCCAACTGGCGCACATGCATCTCAGTCGCACAGCAGAACGGCGTCCCTTGTCTGGCTATGGCCGCGAGCCTCGCTTACTTCGATTCTTACAGGACCGCTAACTTGCCACAGAATCTAACGCAGGCTCAACGCGACTACTTCGGCGCGCACACATACGAGCGTATAGACAAGCCTGAGTTGGGGGCGGTCCATACGGACTGGGAAAGCTCGGCCAAGATTAAATAAAGACTCAATATCATCCGCCGCGCCTAGAGGCCGACTGACTTTAGTCGTATTCATTTAGCCTCCAGGCGCGGTGGCGAGAATTGACATTCTTCAATAACAATCCGTATATTTCCGCTCGAAGCCTTTCTGTTTTTGCTCACGCTGCTTTCGCAGGCTTCAAAAATTTTCAAGATAAGTCAACACGCGCACGCTCGCGTATTCTGAAAACCTTTCAACCTTCGGAGAAATAGTTTATGAAGCGCCGACTCCTTACACTCCCTGCAATCATCTTCCTTCTGCTCGTTGCTTTCAACGTTCCTGCATCTGCCAAAGACACATGGACGAGCGTTCATTCACAGAACTTCTTTCTTGTCGGCAATGCAAGCGAAAAAGAGATTCGACAGGTCGCAACGCGGCTTGAACAGTTCCGCGACGTGTTCACGCGACTCTTTGCTAAGCTCAATTTCACATCGCCTGTGCCTACGACCGTCATAGTTTTCAAGAGCCAGAGCGCCTACAAGCCTTTCAACCCGAGGAATGACGCAGGCTACTTTCAGCCCGGACCAGATGTTAACTACATCACCTTGACCACAGAGCAGCGCAACAGCGAAGACGACCCTTTCCGCATAATCTTTCACGAGTACGTTCACCTTCTCGTCAACAACACCATGAAAGATGCGCCGCTGTGGTTCAACGAAGGTCTGGCAGAGTATTACAGCACATTCTATGTTGACGAAGAGCGCAAGGCTTTTCTTGGTAAGGTAATCCCAAACCATGTGCTCTACCTGCGCGAACAGAAGATGCTGCCCTTGAGCGCACTCTTCGCAGTGGATCACAACTCTCCTTATTACAACGAAGGCAACAAGCGCGGCGTCTTTTACGCAGAGTCATGGGCGCTAGTGCATTATCTGATTCAAGCCGACAAGGGACAGCATCTGCCGCAACTGGGAGTCTTCCTCAACTTAATCGGCACGGGCACGCCCATTGAAGAAGCATTCAAGAAAGCTTTTCAAGTTGACTATTCGGTCATCGAAAAAGAGTTGAAAGATTATGTCGGGGGCAATCATTACACTATGACCAGGGCGACCTTCGAGCGAAAGCTTGAGTTTGACGAGGATATGCAGAGCCGCTAAAGGAAGCTGAAGCGCAAAGCTATCTGGGCGATCTTCTATTGCACCTGGGCAATATTAACGAAGCAGAAAAACGGCTTGAGCAGGCGCTCGCCTTAGACCCGGACCAGCCGATGGCAAACTCTTCTCTGGGACTCGTGAAGGTAAGAGAGGGCAAGTTCGCCGAAGCCAAGCCACTCTTAAAGAGAGCTATTGCGGCCAACTCGCAAAACTACCTGACGCACTTTAACTACGCCTACGCGCTCAGCCGCGAAGGGATGGATGCGAACGACATGATTTCCGGCTACACAACGGAAGCGGCAGATGAGATGCGCGCAGAACTCAGAAAAGCTATAGAGCTATCGCCCACATTCCCTGAATCATATCGCCTGCTGGCTTTCGTCAACCTTGTCAGGAACGAACAGATTGACGAATCCATCGCTCTTACAAAGCGCGGTCTCTCGCTCTCGCCCGGTCGCGGAGAGTTCGGCCTCATGCTCGCGCAGCTTTATCTGCGCAAACAGGATTTCAAGAGCGCGCGTGAGCTACTTGAACCTATGGCTAGAGGCAACAGCACAGACAAACAGCTTCGCGCACATGCGCAAATTCTTCTGGATTCAATCGCGCGGTACGATGAGCAGGTCGCACGCTTCAAAGAGCGACAGGGCGAGACAAGAGAAGATGGCAGAAGCAATGGCAGCGGCAACATCGGCGGACAACCGCTGGGCCTGAAGCGCAGAGGCGACGTTGCGAACGCTTCCACGCAGCCGGAAGAGTCTTCGTCGGAAGAGCCGCCCGCAGATACAGGCAACCA
>QHXM01000310.1 GCA_003222945.1 Acidobacteriota bacterium | reverse complement strand
CCCTTGCATCGTCGCCTTCCGAAGCGCGGCTTCACGAACAATTTTAAGAAAGAGTGGACTGAGGTGAGTCTCTCTTCGCTCGATAAGAGTTTCAATGCTGATGAAGAGGTGACGCCGGAATTGCTGCATGAGCGCGGGCTGATTAAGAAGGCAAAGCGCGATGTAGTAGTGCTCGGCACGGGCGAGATTTCAAAGGCGCTTCGCATTTCGGCGCACCGCTTTACAAAGAGCGCGCGAGAGAAGATTGAAAGGGCTGGAGGCGCAGCAACCGTGATTACACGCGAGCCGCCCGTAGCGCCGACAGAGCAGTAAGAATTGCAGAGCGAAGTGCGGCGCGTTAGACCACCGAGAGCGTATGAGTTGCGAGGGGGTGTTTCGGCCTCTCACAAAAAGCGCTTCGGTGGTTTCGCATCAATCGGCGCTTGCGCGTTTACTTAATCGAAAGCGATAATCAGAGCCGAACCTTAGGGTCAGAATCAGATTAAGCCAGAGGCAATAGTATGGAAAGGTTTTTAGCCGCCGTTCGCAACATGTTTCAGGTCCAGGACCTGCGCAAGCGCATTCTCTTTACGCTGGGGATGCTCGCAGTTTATCGCGTAGGAGCGCACATCACCGCGCCCGGCATTAATAAAGTAAGACTCGAACAGGTCTGGGGCGAAGTCGGCAACACCTTGCTCGGCGTGCTCGATCTTTTCTCAGGCGGAAACTTTCGCACGATCTCTGTCTTCGCGCTTGGCGTCACGCCCTACATCACGGCCTCCATTATCTTGCAGTTGATGACTGTAGTCTCGCCGCAGTTGAAGAAGTTGCAGGAAGAGGCTCACGTTGACGACCGGAACAATCTTCGTCATGTGGCTGGGCGAGCAGATAACGGAGCGCGGCGTTGGCAACGGCGTTTCATTGCTCATCTTCGCAGGGATAGTGATTGGTCTCCCGCGCGGAATTCAGCAAGTGGCTCAGCGTTTGAGCAGTGGCGACCCGCTTGAGACGGTCGGCGTCATAGTGATGGTTGTGGCGCTCGTCGCCTTGATTGCTTTCATAGTCTTCGTCGAATCTGGAAGACGAAAGATTGCCGTGAGCTACGCGAAGCGACATGTCGGGCGACAGATGGTTGGCGGACAGCAGACGACTATGCCGCTCAAGGTCAACATGGGAGGCGTTATTCCCGTCATCTTCGCTTCGTCCGTACTTTCGATGCCGCAGAGTCTGTTCTCAGCTTTTCCGCCGGACCCCGCCAATCAGAATTCGACTTGGGGCAGCGTCTATAAATTCTTCCAATTTTTTCACGGCGGCGACCCCTATTATGAGTTTGTCTTCATCACGCTTATCATCTTCTTCACGTTCTTTTACGTCTCGATCGTTTTCAACGTTGAAGAAGTGGCGGACAATCTGCGTAAGCACGGCGGATTTATGCCGGGCATTCGACCAGGCCGTGCTACGGCTGATTACCTGCGGACCATTTTGACTAGATTGACGACCGTCGGCGCAGTCTATCTTGCATTCATAGCATTCGTCCCGCAGTTTATGTTGAGCGGTTTCAAGGTTGGACGCTTGCCGTTTATAGGCACGTGGATGGAGAACTTTGTCGGCAACACGCCGGGGCTTGCGTGGATTCCGAACGGCATGGGCTACAAATTCTATTTCGGCGGCACGAGCTTGCTTATCTTAGTCGGCGTCGCAATGGACACGGTCGCGCAGATTGAATCACAACTCGTCATGCGTAACTACGAAGGCTTCCTCGGCGGCGGAGGTCGTCTGCGCGGACGAAGAGCCTGACGATTTTGGATTGAAAGAAAAACCGTGACTCTGTTCAGTCCGTCCGACAATCCAAATCTAAAATCCAAAATGAATAAGATCATTGTCCTGATGGGCGTGCCGGGCGCAGGAAAAGGAACGCAGGCGCGCTTGCTTCAGGAGCGCAACAAACTCCCCCAGATTTCTACGGGCGACATATTCCGCGAGTTGGCTAAAGAAGAGACGGCACTCGCTGAGGAAGTGCGCGCGGTGCAGGCGACCGGGAAGCTTATCTCAGATGATCTTGTAATACGTGTCGTGCATGAGCGGACGAATCGCGCCGACTGCAAGGACGGCTACATACTTGACGGTTTCCCTCGCACGACGGGACAGGCTGCGATGCTTGAAAAGCTGGCGGTCGAGCAGGGCAAGAAGATCGTGGCGATCTTTATAGATGTTCCGTTCGTTGAACTTGAAAAGCGAACCACGGGGCGCAGAATCTGTCCTGTCTGTGGCGAGATTTATAACATCTACTCAAAGCCTCCGAAGTCGGACACAGTTTGTGATCTGCACCCGGAGGCAAAGCTAACGCATCGCGCAGACGACACGGTCGAGAAGATTAAAGTCCGGCTCGCTACTTATGAGCAGGAGACGCGACCGCTTCTTGATTACTACGAGGCGTCGCATCGCCTTCACAGAATTGACGGCACGCGCGACCCGGAAGTGATTTACGCGCAAATTGAAAAAATAGTGATGAGTACTGAGTAAAAGCTATCTTTACTCAGTACTCATCACTCAGTATTTTTTATGATTATTGGAAAGTCAAGAAAAGAGTTGGAGAAGATGCGCGCGGCGGGGCAGTTGGTCGGGCGTGTACTTCAGGAGTTGCGCCGCATGGCCGAGCCGGGCGTAACGACGCTCGAAGTTAACATGGCGGCGGAGAGGATGATACGCGACGCGGGCGCGCTGCCTACGTTCAAAGGCTATCATGGTTTTCCATTCTCCATCTGTGCTTCGGTCAACGAACAGGTCGTTCACGGCTTTCCCTCCGATTACAAGTTGAAGGAAGGCGACATCTTCTCGATTGACGTTGGCGCAACGCTCGCGGGCTACGTCGGAGACACGGCGACGACTGTGCCGGTTGGCCGCGTAAGCGATGAGTTGCTCAGATTAATTCGCGTGACGGAAGAGTGCCTTGAGCTTGCAATCGAGCAGTGCCGCGCAGGGAATCATCTGGGGGATATAGGCTGGGCTGTGCAGAGTCATGCCGAAGCGCGCGGCTATTCGGTCGTACGCGAATATGTCGGTCACGGCATAGGGCGCAAAATGCACGAAGACCCGCAGATTCCGAATTACGGAACGCCGGGCAAGGGGTCTAAGATTAAGAATGGTTACGTCTTTGCGGTCGAGCCTATGGTTAACATAGGGACTTACGAGACGAAAGTTCTGAAAGACGGGTGGACGGTTGTGACGCTGGACGGGAAGCCCAGCGCGCACTGCGAGCACACGATTGCCATTACGGAGAACGGACCCGAAGTTTTCACGCGAGTCACAGAGCCTGCGCCGACAACGCAGATTGAGATGGCTGGCGTCTAAGTCGTGCTCTGCGCTCGGCTTGGTAAAATCCGCGATGCCGTGCTAATATTTACAGTTTGCGGGTGGAGGCAAATATAAGCTCTAGCGGTATATGGCGAAGGAAGAAGCGATAGAAGTGATGGCGAAGGTCCTTGAGACCTTACCGAACGCAATGTTCCGGGTCGAGTTGGAGGATAACCAGCATCAGGTGCTGGCGCACATCTCAGGCAAGATGCGAAAGCACTTCATCAGGATTCTTCCGGGCGACCGCGTGCTGGTAGAGCTTTCGCCTTACGACCTCAATCGTGGCCGTATCACTTACCGCTACAAATAAGCAGAAGAGTTTAAGAGGACAAGACATGAAGGTACGGGCTTCAGTCAAAAAAATGTGTGATAACTGCAAGATCATCCACCGCAAAGGCGTGGTTAGAGTGATCTGCACAAACCCGAAGCATAAACAGCGTCAGGGATAAAGCTATTTTGGATTTTAGATTTTGGATTTTGGATTGAAAGATAGGCTGCGATCCTATCCAGTCCGTTCACTGATCCAAAATCTAAAATCCAAAATCCAAAATGGAGTAAAGGAATGGCTCGTATAGCTGGTGTCGATCTTCCGCCGAATAAGCGTGCGCAGGTCGGCCTCACTTACATTTACGGAATCGGACGTTCGCGCGCGACTTCAATCTTGAAAGAGGCGCAGGTCAACCTCGACACGCGAGTAAGAGACTTGAACGAGGATGAACTCGGTCGCATTCGCTCAATCCTTGACGCGCAGGGAGAGATCGAAGGCGATCTGCGAAAGCGCGTGCAGATGGACATCAAACGCTTGATGGACATTGGCGCGTACAGAGGCTTGCGGCATCGTCGCGGCCTTCCTGTTCGTGGTCAGCGCACGCACACAAATGCGCGCACGCGCAAAGGTCCGCGTCGCGCGACCATCGCTAAGAAGAAAGCGCCGGGCAAGAAATAAGGCAGTTTTCAGTTTTCAGTTTTGAGTTTTAGCCGATGGCTGTAACTCAGGTTCTGAAAACTGAAAACACAAAACTGAAAACTGAGTTATGGCAAAAGCAACAACAGGCGGAAAAAAGAAGGTCTTTCGTAAGAAAGAGAAGAAGCATATTCCCAACGGGATCGCGTACATCTCTGCGTCTTTTAATAACACGCTGATTTCGATTACCGATCTCGAAGGGAATCTGGTGGCGCAGTCTAGTTCCGGGGCGCGCGGCTTTCGCGGTTCGCGCAAAGGGACTCCGTTCGCAGCGCAGCAGGCAGCTTGGGAAGCTGCAAAGAAGGCTATGGAAGCCGGAATGCAGCAGTGCGAGGTGAGAGTCAAAGGTCCAGGCGGCGGACGCGAGTCAGCGATTCGCGCCATTAACAACGCGGGCATCCGCGTCACGGTCATTCGTGACACAACGCCGATTCCGCACAACGGCTGCCGTCCGCCGAAGCGACGACGAGTTTAATGTTAGTTTTCAGTTTTGAGTTTTCAGTTTTCAGATCAAATCTTTTTCTGAAAACTCAAAACTGAAAACTGTTTTTTTCAACCTAAAGGATGAAGGGCGCACTGAAAGCGTCTGTAAACTTTTCCGTCTATAAAGATAGGCTGGAGGCAAAAAGAGAGTGGCTAGGTATAGAGATGCGGTGTGCCGTTTGTGCCGCCGTGAAGGTGCAAAACTTTTCCTGAAGGGTGACCGTTGTTACAAGCCTTCATGTCCGATTGAAAAACGCGGCACACAGCCGCCCGGACAGCACGGCCTTAGCGCGCGACGCGGCAAGGCGCTCGTGGGCTACGGCCAGCAGTTGCGCGAAAAGCAGAAGGTCAAGCGCATCTATTTCATTTTAGAAGGCCAGTTCCGCAACTACTTCGAGAAGGCCGCGCGCCAGAAGGGCATCACGGGCGAGAACCTTTTATTTTTGCTCGAACGCCGACTCGATAATGCTGTCTATCGCGCAGGCTTTTCGACCTCGCGTCGCCAGGCGCGTCAGCTAGTCAATCACGGGCACATAGAAGTTAACGGGCGCAAGGTTGACATTCCCTCTTTTCAAATAAAAGCAGGCGACATCATTAGCGTCAAAGAAGCAAGCCGTAAGAACCCGCACATAGAAGGCGCGTGGCAGACGGCTGCGGGGCGCGGGCGTCCCTCTTGGATTGCACCGGCGGACGGCGCGGACATGAGCGCGCGCATTGAGACTCTGCCGACGCGCGCAGACATTGACCGCTCGATTAACGAGCAGTTGATCGTAGAGCTTTATAGCAAATAATAATTGTCCGTAGTCAGTTGTCAGTTGTCCGTTGAAAAGGCGAACTACTGACAACTGACCACTGACAACTGACAAACTAATTATGGCTATGGATCAAAATAATCTCTGGACAGGTTTTCAGATGCCGCGACGCCTTGCGGCGGACACGGATACGATGACGAACCGATATGGTCGCTTCTCCGCGCAGCCATTTGAGCGCGGGTTTGGCACGACCGTCGGCAACTCTCTGCGTCGCGCTCTGCTCTCTTCAATCGAGGGTGCGGCCATTACCGCCGTCAAGATCGAAGGTGTAGAGCATGAATTCTCCTCTATTAACGGCGTGGTCGAGGATGCGACGGACGTGATCCTGAACTTGAAGCAGGTGCCTTTCAAGCTGCACAGCAGCGAAGCGAAGACCCTGACGATCAATAAAGAAGGCGCAGGCGAGGTGACATCCGCAGATATTGAGGCGGATGCAGATGTTGAAATATTGGACCCTAACGTTCACATCGCAACTGTTGGCGAAGGCGGCTCTTTGAGAATCGAGATGCGCTTGAAGCGCGGGCGCGGCTACGTCTCTGCGGACCGCAACTTCGACGAAGACCTATCTTTAGGCTACATCCCGATTGATTCGGTTCACACGCCGGTCAAGAAAGTCAATTACGCTGTCGAAGCTGCGCGCCTTGGACAGAACACTGAGTTTGACAAGCTGACGATTGAAGTCTGGACGGATGGCTCTGTTAAGCCCGACGATGCAATTGGCTTGGCAGCGAAGTTGATTAAGGATCATATGTCCATCTTCATCAACTTCGAGGAGGACACGGACGATTACGCTTACTCAAACATAGAGCGTCCGCCGCTTCCTAGAAACGATCAGCTGGATCGCTCGGTTGACGAGCTTGAACTTTCGGTCCGCTCATACAACTGTCTGAAAAACGCCGACATTCGCACCATACGCGATCTGGTTCAGCGCACGGAGCGCGAGATGCTTGCCACAAAAAATTTCGGCAAGAAATCCTTGAACGAGATCAAAGATATCTTGAACGGGATGGGTCTAGATTTCGGAATGGAGTTTGACGCGCAGGGCAATCCGATTCCGGGCACGGGCGGGCGCGACAGCGACACGGACGATTACGGCGATAACGAAGAAGAATAAGGCCATTTTGGATTTTGGATTGAAGAAAAAAGACGTGACTCTATTCAATCCGCCCGCTAATCTAAAATCCAAAATCTAAAATCCAAAATCGGAATATGAGACACCTGAAGGCACATAGAAAATTGGGGCGGACCAGCGAGCATCGCATGTCCATGTTGCGAAACCTTGCTACTTCGCTAATCAACGCACAGGACGAGCGCATTATCACGACGCTTCCGAAGGCTAAAGAGTTGCGCCCGTTCGTTGAGCGCGCAATCACGCTTTCGCGTCACGCTACTAATCTTGAGGGCGATAACGCTGAGGCGCAGTCCGTACACTTACGTCGTCGTGCGGCGACCTTCTTCCACGCGGGCAATCGCCAGCAGAAGATTTCCACTGGAAGACGCGGGCCGGAAAGAGCGCCTCGCACGGCTGGCGTGCTTGCGCTTCGTCGCCTTTTTGACGAACTCGGCGAGCGTTTCAAAGATCGTCCGGGCGGCTACACTCGCATCATTAAATTGGGCCGACGCGATGGCGACAATGCCGAGCTTGCAATTATCGAGTTGGTTGACAACCGCCGCGAGCGCGAAGCTATCGAAGCCGCGAACAAGCGCGCTAAGTCAGCAACCTCCGCCAAGAAAAAATCTGCCAAAGCGAGCAAAGAGGTAGAAGAGACGGGCAGTCGTCGAGGCGGTCGCAAGGCCGACAGGACTTACGAAAAGGAAGAGACGACCAAAGCGCGCGGACGAGGTCGCGGTGCTACCGACGAGAAAACAGAGGACCAGAAGCCGAAGGGCGGAAGCCGCACGAAGAAGACTGAGGCGACATCCGCCGAAAAAGATACAGAGAAGTAAGAGTGTAAGTTTTAGTTCAAAGCGTGCCCCGACCAGTTTTGAAAAGCGCACGCTTTTATCCTGGCCGCGAGCCTCAATTTACCGTCGGCAAATCCCACGGGATGGTTGAGGCTCTTCACTTTGTAGGTTGGTCTTTGATCTTCAATCTTTGGTCTTTGTTTCCGAACTTTCGGCTGACATTCACATTCAGGCCAAAGACCAGATTCGCTTGGAGTCGAAAAGAATGAACGACGAGGAAGGCGCAGCACAATCGGCGCGAGACGAGACGCGGCAGCAACCAGGCAGGCAGCCTGAGCGCACGGGAGGCAGAGAGCAGCGCGACCGTGATCGCGGAAGGCGGCGGCACGGAGGGCAGCAGAATCAACCGCGCCGCGCGGCGGAGCAGCAGCAGCTTCCTATGGACGAGTTGCGCAATCTCTTCGCGCTATTTACAGAGCACGGATTGACCGAGTTTGAGCTTGAGCGCGAAGGCTTTCGAGTTCACTTGGGGCGCAACAACGTCCCTCAAATCGCGCCTTCGGCTACGGCGACCGACACACAGTTTCCTGCAACGCAAGTTCCCGTGCCGCAACATGGCGCAGCTCAGAGCGCGGCGACTGCTACGGCAGCTTCTGCGGGCGCGCAAGAAGAGGCTGAGACGACGGCGCAGGAAGATGAAGGACTTCATATCATCGTTTCTCCAATCGTGGGAACTTTCTACCGCTCCCCATCGCCTACGGCAGAATCCTTCGTGCGGCTCGGCAGCCACGTTGATGCGGACACAGTGGTCTGCATCATCGAAGCCATGAAGTTGATGAACGAGATTCAAGCGGAAACGAGCGGCGAGATTGCGAAGATTTATGTAGAGAACGGCCAGCCAGTCGAATTCGGCCAGCCGTTGTTCGGAGTTAAAAAATAGTTTCAAGTCTCAAGCTCCAAGTTTCAAGTTAAAGGCTTGCTGCTTGGAACTTGGAACTTGGAACTTGAGACTTTTTATGACCACGCGTCAGATCAGAAAAATTCTTATTGCCAATCGCGGTGAGATAGCGCGCAGAATTATCTGCACGTGCAAGGAGATGGGCATCAAGACTGTGGCGGTCCATTCCACAGCCGACCGCGATTCGCTTCACGTGCTCTTTGCCGACGAGCACATCTGCATAGGGCCTGCGCCTTCTGCTCAAAGCTATCTGAACATTCCGGCCATCATCAGTGCCGCCGAACTCTACAATGCTGACGCGATTCATCCGGGCTACGGTTTTCTTGCGGAGTCAGGTTACTTCGCAGAAATCTGCGAGGCGTGCAATATAAAATTTATTGGTCCGCGCTCCGATGTCATAGAGATGATGGGCGACAAGGTGCGTGCGCGTCGTACAATGCAGGAGGCGGGCGTGCCTATCTTGCCGGGAAGTCCAAATCCTCTCGAAACT
>QHXM01000309.1 GCA_003222945.1 Acidobacteriota bacterium | reverse complement strand
CAGAGTGCCTTCCTCGCCGGGCTGGTCCACAAGCGGCTTGCCAAGAATTCTCTCGACATCTGCGCGACGAGATTTCAGAGGCTCAATGCCCTTCCATCCCATAGCCGAAGCCGATTGGCTTAGAACGACGAGCAATGCGAAGCTTGAGACTACGCTCAGAATCACGCGGCGCGCGTAAGAGCGAAAAGATTTCGGGTTTTTCATGCGAGGAATGCTACAGCGGGAGAGAATAGGTTTCAAGTCCCAAGTTTCAAATTCCAAGTTAAAAGAAGAAAACTTGAAACCTGAAACCTGGAACTTCAAACTTATTTCGCAAAGGGTCGGACGCGCTCGGCTGACTCTTTGAAGTCTGCGTCGTTGGGAGCAAGCTGTAAGCCCTTCTCGTAGGCTGCCAGAGCCTTCGCGTACTGCTTGGAGACTTCGTAGGCGTAGCCGAGTTCGCGGTAGATGTTCGCGTCGCCGGGCGTTTTAGCTGCGGCGCGCTCTAATGCGCCTATGGCTTTCGGGAAATTTTGTGCGCGCGATTGAGAGACGCCGTAGAGGTAGAGCGCGCTCGGGCTTGCGTCCGCGCCTGCCGTGAAGCGTTCAAGCACAGTTGCCGCGCGTGCAAACTGCTTGGCCGCGATGAGGGCTTGAGCGAAGAGTATGTTTGCAGCCGCATCGGTTCTAACGCGCGTCAAACCTTCACCGGCGCGAACTGCGCTCAGGTAATCAGCATCCGCTTGCGCTGGCGTCTTCGCTGCTGCTGCGCGTTGCAGGTAAGCGAGCGTTAGAAGATTCCACGCTGAGACAGAGCGCGCGTCTGCGAGCGTTGCGCGATTGAGTGCGGCGATACTTGCGTCCATGTCGTTGCGCTCGAAGGCAATCTGTCCAAGAAAGAAGAGCGAGGCCGAGTCCTTCGGATTATCTTTGACGATTTCGTTGAAGGTGCGCTCCGCGTCTGCCGCCTTGCCCATCTTGTATTCAGCGACGCCGCGATAATAGATGGTGATAGGGTCTGGCTTAGGGTCTTTGCGCGCGGTGGCTGCGACGAGCAAGGGCAGCGCGCGATCAAATTTATCCGAGAGAAAGTAAGCGTGCGCCAGAGCGTCCGAAGTGAACGGGTCTTCCTGACGGGCCGTGCGCTGCAAGTCAAAAGCTTTCTGAAGGTCTGTGGATGCAGCCTCGTACTGCTTCAGATTCAACTCGGCAAAGCCAGCTATCTTCCATCCTTCAGAATCATTCGGGTTGTTATCGGTAATCTGCTTCGCTTCCTTCAACGCGGCATCGTACTGCTTCGCTTTCAAAAGAGAGAAGGCGTGCGTTGTGTCCGCCGATGCGCCTGACGAAGTGCCCGGCGAAGTGTTTGTGACGGGCGCGCCGACGGGCGTTGAGGCGACAGGAGTAAGAAGCGGCGTGTCCGCGTTCGTTGTCTGCTGCGAAGTGTTTCTTTTACGACTGTTGGAGTTGTTTGCATTCGCAGGCTCAACGTCCAGAAGCCCCGATGAAGACTTGTTAGCCGTCGTGTTCGTATTATCGGTCCGAGCAGTTTGACGATTGACGCGGCGCGGGCGGGTCGAGCCTGACGACTGCGCCTGGGCTGCCAACATGGTGAAGATTAAGAGAGAAGCGAAAAGGGCTACGATGCGTTGCAGGTAATTTCTTGTCATGGCTTCCAATTCTTTCAATTTATTGCGCAGTATTCAAGGCGCGCAGGGCTACGGTCAGATTACTCGCGCAGATCATCTGATGATTTGAGAGGCAAGTAAGGTTCGCTAAAAAGAAGAGCGACGGCTGAGCTAAATGCGGCGTGTAGCCGGGAGCGCAGGCATCCAAAGCCTGCAAGATTGCGAAGCAATCAAACCGCTTGTTCGCGCTAGAGAGCGCTCAATGCAGGCAGAGAGCCTTGCGCTCCCGGCTATCAGTCCTTCCGCCCTGCGTTCAGGTTGTCGAAGTTCAGAATCGCGTTGAAGACCAAAAAATAGCTCCCTTGTGTTTCGCCGCGCCAGAATGGATTGTTGGAGAAGAGCAGTATGTGGCCTGCGTCTAATGGCACATCTATGACGGCGGCGTGCTGAGCTATTTCATTGCCTCCGTCAACCAGTCCTGAAACAAGTAACTCTCTGGCATCGCCGTAGCGCAGCACTACGCGCGGGTGAAGCCGTGTAGGGATGACGTAAGAGTTGTTGCGGCGCTGTTCCGCAGTGAGCGGCAGCGCTTCCCAGAGTTCGGCGTGCGGCTCTTCTGGAGCTTCTGCGACGGGGCGACCTTGCGGCACGTCAGGGTCATCTGTTGTGCCGCGCCCCGTTGGACGCTCCTCGCCCTCGAAGGCGCGCCGTCGTCCTCCGCGACCGCCGATTGTGTTGCTTAAGTTAAAGACCGGACCATCGCCGTAGAAAACAGAGAGCGTGTCTGGAAAGCCGTATGCGATGGGACTCGTTGCGTCAACGAGCTTGGCTTGAAAGACGCTGCCCGGAGCTTTCAATCGTTGCGTGCGCGCTACAGAAACGCCCGGCGTGAGATTTAGGTTTACTGCGAAGCTCGAAGTGTCTGTCGCAGTTACAAGCAGACCTCCGCGCCTTACGAACTCCTGCAAGTTCTGTAAGCCTTGCAAGCCCAGGCCGGGACGCATGTCAGCGGTCGCAGCGAACGTGCCAAGGTTTGGCGTCAATTCCGTCTTCTGCCAGGGAAGCGCATTTGCATAAGTCGGTATGCCTGTGAGAATGGTCTGCGGGTTTGCGCCGACGGGCGCGAAGATTATCACGTCGTATTTCGCGCGAAGGTCACGCTCGCGCGCAGCGTCCTGCGTGCTGATGTAGTCGTAAGGTATGCCGAGTTGGTCGAAGGCTATGCGCCACCAACCTTCGTCCTGAGTGCTGAGCCAGGTGTGCATGAGCGCGATGCGCGCGGGCTGTAGCGCGTGTGTCTTGACGGCGGGCGCAGACGCGAGCGCAGAGACTTGCAATCCAAGCTCTTGCGTTGCGCGATCAAGATCATTGCGCGAGACATTTGTGATTAGAAACGAGCCGCGATTGAACTTGCGGCCTGCGGCCTCGAAAGGTTCTTCCGATGCTTTGAACGTAGCACTTCGCAGGCGATAACGCAGCGCCACAAGCGCGTTGTCTGCGTTGTGGTTGATTACAAAGACTGACCCTTCGCCGCTCACGCCGCCGGAAGCGCGTACTTCACCGCTCACACGTTGCATCGGTGCGTCCAGAACTTTTCGATCTGTCACGCGCACGACGCGAACATTACCAAGCTCGCCGAAGGTCCATGCCGTATCGTCATACGCGGTCTGCGGGTCGTTCGGACTCCAGTATTGATAATCAAGGAGCATGTCTGCGATGCGACTGTAGGGCTGGTCCATGCGGACTATGTAGCTGCCAGCGGGAAACTCGCGTGTCTCCGTAGCCGCTGGCTTCTCTGTCGTTCCCGGTCCGGTCTTGGCCTGATCTGTCGTCGCCTGTGCTGCGCGCGCTTGCTCCTTATTCATTGGTGGAGTGGGTTGCACTACTGCTTGACCAGGCGTTGGGCTGGCGCTCGGCGTGGGGGCAGGCTCGGCGCTCTCTCTCTTCTTCTTCGAGGGCACGGCCACAATAAACGGCGCGGTCGCGCGCGAGATTTCGCAGCCCTGTGCTTGCAGGAGGCGCAGCAACTCTGCCTGTCCTCCGGGGCGCGGGTCGTCAGCCGGAAAGACGTAAGCGGCTGGCCCTTCATTCTTAGGCTTCTCAATTGAGCGTTTGCTCTTCAGATAAAAATTTTTCAGGAAGAGTTGGTTGTTCTCTGCAAAGAAGGAGAGCGAGACGAGAAGTCCGGTCTGCTCGTAGTTGTTGTTGTCGCGCTGCGACCAGAGGGTGCGCGGCAAGGGCGGGTTCTGGCGATACCATGTGCGCGCGTACTCAGAAGGCGAGAGCGTGCGCTCCACAGTGTCCGCGCCACCGTTGCCAAACGTTTCATAAAGGCGGCTGATGCCGTTGTGAGTTGCAGCTATGAACATCAGGTAGCCGGGCGACCATGTGTCGAAGTTACCGTGCGCGAAGACGCCGGGCATACCGAACTTAGTCATCTCCGAGACGTTGTGCCAGCCTATGATCTGCCACTCGTCCGCGAGGATTGGATCAATCCATGCGTTGTAAGGCTCGTCGCCGATTGTGTTGTCGTAGAGATAAGGCACGGACTCATGAAGGTCATGCAGGACCTGCGCCTTCCAGCCCATGTAGGTGTTAAGAACGTTTCGCGTCAGCTTCAAAGAGAGACCCATCGCGTCGCGGTTGTTGTCATGAGCGACGTAGTGACCCCAATAGATTAAAGGCGGATAATTTTCCTGCGGGTGTGCGCGATGCCACTTGTAGATGTCAACCATGCGGTCGCGCCCGTCCGTTTCGACAACCGGCGTAATCAATGTGATGACGTGCTCGCGTATGTTCTTGATGTATGCGCTATCGTCAACGGCGAGACGATAAGCGAGTTCCATTAAAGCTGTTGGAGCGCCCGTCTCTATCGAATGGATTGTGCCTGTGACGTAATAGACAGGGACGGATGCGGCGACGAGTTTGTCCGCCTCTGCGTCGTCCATGTTTATAGTGCGCGGGTCTGCGAGTTTTGCAAGTCGCGCGCGGTTTGCTTCCAACTGCGCAAGGTTCTGTTCCGAAGAGACTGCGACCGCAATCATCTCGCGCCCCTCTTCGCTCGTTCCAATCGAGAAGACTTTGACGCGCGGGCTTGCCTTCTCAAGCATACGCATGTAGCGATGCACTTCCGCAGTGTAGGGCAGCATGTTGGGCGCTCCGGCAACGTCGCCCAGCACTGCCTTCGGCGTAGGAACTGACGCGGAGGCTGGAAGGTAATCCGTGAGCGGCGAGTTGAAGAAGGGTTGCGTCGTGTACTCCTTGATCTTGCGCGTGTACTCCTCGTCAACCGGCTGATTGGGGTCGCGCTCAAGCTTTGGCGGCGAGTCCGTTCGCGTCGTCGCGTGGGTATTGAAGCCTTGGGTTTGAGATAAAGCCATCTGCGCGAAGGAGAGCGCTAGCGCAAGCATTCCGGCAGTAAGGCGCGGGAGGCTTGCAAACAGTTTTCGTCTGCTCATTGGAATTCCTTTTGTAGAGTTTCTTGATTGTGTTAACCGCTACCGAGAGACCGCACGGACATTCTACCGAGAAAGAGAGGATTTGCAAGATTTTCATGTAAGGGAAAAGGACAGCTTGTTGATAGCAAGCTGTCCCTCTCTCTGCGTTCAAACCATGTGACAAGCTTCTGATTTCAGTCAAGCCTGAAATCAAAAGTTTATCTTCAAACCAAACTGGAATTGTCTTGGGTCGAAGGCAGCCGTCGGGCGGCTGTAGTAGCGCCCGTTTGGTGCGCGTTGATTGAAGGCGTTTACATCCTGAAAGAAGGGCGAAGCCGCCGCCTCGTTAAAGCGATTGAAGAGGTTGAAGCCTTCGGCGATGATCTCCAGGTTTGCGTGTTCGGTAAAGCGTATGGTGCGCGTCAGGCGCATGTCGAGTGAAGAGTAGCTGTGCGTGATTCCGTAGTCGCGCGGAAGCGACCCGCCCGTGGAAAGGAATGGCGGGATGATTAGTACGCCGTTCGCATCAACGCTGGGCCTTTCATTCGTGCCCTGCAAGTCAACGTTCTGGTCCGCGCCGCTAAGTATATTGAATCGAATGCGACCATGTGTAGCTCGCAAGAAATTGGAAGTTCTGCGAGAAACGCTTCTTTACATCAACGTTCAAGGCGTTGTAGTTCGCATTTCCGATTGAGCTTTGCGCGTTGACATCTCCGAAGGGCGAGATGATGTTCGTAGGGTTAGCAAGCGTGCCAGCAAGTTGCGCGTCAAAGAGCGCTTTGGGAACGCCGCTCGCGCCTGTTAGGAAATAGTTCGGACCAGATGGGCGGAAGAAGTTGACGGCGAACGGCAACACAACTCGACCGCGCGGTCCTTGAACGATGAATCCGGGAACGACTACGGCGAAGGTTTCGCCCGTCAGTGGATTCGAGAAGGTAGAGCCGGGCGCTGTTGCCGGGAACAGTCCAGACGAAGCGAGCAGTAATGAAGTTAAGCCTGACGGAAATGTGGTCGCGCCAGCGTAGCGCCGGAAGTTTGCAAGCAGAAGGTCCTGCCTGACTTCGTTTACGTCGCGCGGCAGCGGCAAGTGGTGCGTTCCCACGAACAGGTAGCTTGCGGAAACGGACATATCCTTGGTCAGTTGTCGCTCGATGGTAAAGTTTGCCTGATCGGCGTAAGCATATTTGAAGTCTTTCGCTACGGGAAGCGTGAACGGCAGAAGTGTTCCGAAGCCCGGGAAGGTCTGGTCATTGAAGCGCTGGCGTCCGAACTGATACTGCGTGCTGGCGGCTACGCCCGGCGTGAAGACTCCAGGCGGGCAGATGCCCGGAGTTGCTGAGCCGGGAACGCAGACCGTTCCCTGAAAGACCTGAACTGCGTTTAGAAGCTGATTCTGCGCGGGGCTTCCCTGAAGAAGCGTGGCCTGTTGTTGTTGGGCTGCGTCCGCTATGTCGGAGTTGAATGCGACTGCGAGAAGCGGGTGATCGTAGAAGAGGCCGTAGGCTGCGCGCAATACGGTCTTGCCGTTGTTCCAGGGGTCCCATGCGAGCGCAAAGCGCGGTGCCCAGTTATTCTTATCGCGCGGGAAACCCTGCTGAACGCCAAGAACGTCCTGCGCCGCAGTGATGTCTGAGGCTGAAAGAGTTATACCGGAGAGCGGGTCTGTAAACGGAGAGGCCGGAACATTCTGCGTCAACTCTATGTCATAACGCACGCCGTAGTTCAAAGTCAGGTTCGGCCTGATCTTCCAGGAGTCCTGTCCGAAGAAAGCAAGAGGTCTGTTCTTAATCTTGCTGACAGGATTGCCGAAGCCTTGTATGAAGCTGCTCGGAAATCCCAGACCATACTGTTGTATGGGCGTAAAGTCCGGCGGCGCTGAAGTGCCAACGGTTGGAAACGCCGCGAGCGTTCCAGCGGAGAGTCCGCCGAAGTTAAAGAGACCCGCGAAGTTCAATTCAAAGACAGCCGAGGGAATGTTGACGAAGTTTACGTCGCCGCCGAATTTGAATGTGTGAGTGCCTTTGACCACGTTCAAATTGTCCGTGTATTGATAGCGCGTCTCGGTGCGGACGACGGGCGAGAAAAGCTCTCGGCCTATGAAAGCCGTGCCCGTGATGTTGAAGGCTACGGCATCGCCGTTCTGCGATTTGAAAGTGGCGCGGCGCTCTCCGAAGTTGAATCGCGCTTCGTTGACCATGTTGCCTGAAAGAACGGTGTTCAATGTAACGACTGCCGTACTGTCGCGCAGCGTTTGGACGCCCGTGCGCGATACATCGTTCTGTCCCAGGGATTGGTTCTGCGATTCAACCTGAATGCCTGAGAGGTCGCTTCGGTTGTAGCCTATGCGAACTGTGAGCAGGTTGTTCGTTGTGATTTTGTGATCTATGCGGAACGAAGAGAAGTCGGTTCTATCCGTGACGGGAAAGATTCTCTGCAAATTCTGTAGCGCGCGAAAAGCAATGGGCTGCCCTTGAGCGTTCACAGTGCCTGTGGGAACGGGCGCGCCTGAGAGAAAGAAACGAGGGCCTACAACTTGACCGGCAGGAATCGCGCCGCCCGCGCTGATGAGCGGATTAGTTCCGGTTAAAGCCGTGAGGCTTCCGCTCGATGCAAGATATGCGTAGTTGACGGCTGCGTTGATTAAGGCCGACCCCTGCGCCGCTGTTAAAGGATTTCCGAGAAGCGACGTGCCGGTAGAGATAAGAGTGTTGATGTAAGATGCCTGACCCGATGTGATGTTGCTGAATGTCTGTGTAAAGGGAAGAATAGGCGCGCCGATTGTCACTCGACTGGTCAAGCTCTGCGTGCCTTCTCCAAGGACGTTGCTGGTAAAGAAGCCGGATTCGTTGCGCTGGCGGCGCTCGAAGGCAAAGAAGAAGAATGATCTATCCTTACCCATCGGACCACCGATAGTTCCGCCGTACTGCGCTCGCGTGAAAGGAGCTTTGCTGCTGCCCGTTGTCGCGCGTAAAAAGTCCACAGGCGTAAATGGATTGTTGGCCTGAAAACTCTTGTGGCGCAGGAATCCAAAGACATCGCCGCGAATATTGTTTGTCCCGCCTTTCGTGACGACGTTAACGACGCCGCCGGATGCGCGTCCGAACTCAGGCGCGTAAGAGTTCGAGACGACCTGAAACTCCTGCACGGCCTCTTGTGAAACTGTCGTGCGCGCTGCGTTCACGGAATTGTCAGTGTTGTCAGCGCCGTCAACCTGCACAAGATTGGAGCGCCCGCGCTGGCCGCCGAAGTTCAAACCGGATGTGGGCGCTGGACCGATGGGCCGCCCGTTGTCGCGCGTGACGGTCGAGGTGGTCAGAGCAAAGTTGATGTAGTTGCGCTCGTTAATCGGCAGGTTATCAATGCGCTGCTGGTCAACTGTTGTGGCGACAGCCGTGCGCGAAGTCTCCACGACCTCCGTCGTCGCGCTCGTTACCGTCACGCTCCCGGTTACTGCGCCCACTTCGAGCGGGATGTCAAGGTCTGCGCGTTGTCCGACCGTCAGCTTGATTGCCGGGACGACGGCGCGTTTGAAGTTCGCAGCCTCCACTGTGATTTCGTAATCGCCCGGCGGAAGATTGATGATCTGATAAAAACCGTTGCTATCGCTCGTAGCAGGACGCTCAAGATTGATGGCAGGATTGCGCGCCGTGACGGTTGCGCCCGCGACGGCTGCGCCATTCGGGTCACGCACGAAGCCGCGTAAGTCCGCCGCGTTAGCCTGCGCTTGAGCGAAGGCAGCGCTCGTCGTGATTAAAATAGCAAGGCATAGAAGGATGAGCCGTGCAAAGGCACACACGAATCGTTGGGGGAACAGACGCATCATAATCTTCTCCTTACAAATTTAGATACTGAAGGTTCGAGTAAGCATTCTCAATTTACTAAACCGGAGCACAATTGCCACCGAGCGGACAGGATTCAAATTCGGCAGCATGGAAACAGGATCGCTTTAGAGCCACCGGACAGAAGCTCTCGGCAAGCGCCGGGAGTGACGAGTGCGCTTGCTCTGGACCTTCTCAGTCTCAAATATCGCGCTGCCGAGAGCGAGAGAGTAAATTCCTTGAACAAACGTGCGCCGTCTTTGTACCGCAAAACAGGTGCGCGTTGCAAGAGAAAAGCCTTGAAAAGTGGGGCAGAAGAAAAGCAGGAGTCAGAATAAATAAAGTAGTTTTCAGTTTTCAGAAGGCTCGTAACTCAAAACTCAAAACTGAAAACTTAAAATTAGCTTTCGGCCTTATCCACTTCTGCATTCTGCATCCTGAATTCCGCTTTTCCGTATTCTGCTTTTAACTCTTTCTCGTTGAGCGCGCGAGACGCTTGCGTGCGCGACTACTTGCTTTGAGCGCGAGGATTAAAGTTTCAGCAAAACGGGGAACGAACGCAGCGCGTCGCATCAACGCACAGACGCGAAGCCGATTTTTGAAAGCCTGGTCATAACGCGCTCGATATTCACGCGCTAACTCATCAAACGAACCGTTACTGCGAAGCGTTGGAAGATGACGCATCACAGATTGCGCCGCCAACTCGCCGCTCTCAAGAGCCATCAACATTCCGCTGCCAGTGAATGGATCAATGAACGATGCCGCATCGCCGACCGCGAGTAGTCCACCGGCAGGCACAACCCTTCTTCGACCGAAACCTTCAAGAGCGACTGCGAGCCACTCTGAATGCACGCGAGATTCACGAAGCGTCTCAGACGCACGCCTGTTTTTCATAACGACTTCGCGCATCACACGCTCCGCATCGCCTCCGCACTCGCGCACGTCTCGCGCAGACGCTATGAAACAGAGATTGCTCAAACCATTTTCGACGCGGCTCAAACCACCGTAGCCGTGCCTGTAAAAATAGATTTCGCAATGTCGGGAATCGCCGCGCGCGTTCTCCAGATGAGCTTTGAAAGCAACGAGGGGCGCGCGTCGAATTATAGCGCTCCGCCCGCTTCCTTCTTCTCTCTCCACACGACGCGCAAGCTGGCGCGACCTGCCCGTAGCATCAATCGTAATCAAGGAGCTAAACTCACGCGAGCCGCCATTCTGTTTAAGACGCACGCCGCAGACGCGCCCGGCCTTCATCAAAAGACCAGATGAGGTCGCCTCTTCCAGAACGAACGCGCCAGCCTCGCGCGCACGCTCAAGAAGCCGCGCGTCCATCTCTGCTCGACTCAAACCGAGCGCGCAAGCCCCTGCGCTTCCGAACCAATCGCTCGGCACGCTCACGCATTTTCCGCTTCTGGAATAGAAGACAGTCTCCGTCAAGCCCGCGCCGCCAGCTTCTATCATCCGCTGCATCACGCCCAGACGCTCGAAATGTTCAAGACACTCAGGCGAGATAAACTCTCCGCACAATTTCTCGCGCGGAAAACGTTTCTGCTCCGCAAGCAGCACACGCGCTCCATGCTTCGATAGATGAATCGCCGCGCTCGCTCCGGCAGGACCGCCGCCTACGATTACAACATCGTAAATGTTCGGCGCTCCGCTCATGCTTCAGCGTGTCCCACGTCCTTGCTTGCGCTTAACACCAAACGAAAAGGGAAGCGATGCTCAACGCTAACATCTTCCAGATGCGCCTCTGAAGCCAATCGCTCCAACTCACGGGGTCGAAAGCTGCGAAGGATTGAGAGCGCGCCGTCTTCGCGTATCAGACGATTGTGCAGGAAGAGATGACCGACCGTTGTGTAGAGATAGTAAGCGATTGGATGCCGGTGCAAATCTATTACGAAGATGCGGCGGCGCGAGACCCTTTTCATCTCATTTAGAATCTCCAAGACCTGTGCATCCTTGAAATGATGTGTGAAGAGCGAGCAAATTGCGTAATCGAAACAATCATCTGCGAATGGAAGACGAAACGCATCGCCACGCACGGAGTTGATGGAAGTGAACTCACCAGACTCTTCCATGATAGCTTTTGCTGAGCGCGCGTTAAATTCCAATCCTACAAGCAAAGCACTTCGCCTATTGCCTTTGGCCCATCTACCGGCCACGCGCAACAACTCTCCAGAGCCAGCGCCAACGTCCAGGACAGAAAAACTTTTCAAACCCTCTCGCTCAATATCCTCAAGCAACGAACGGCGCAGCGCACCGGCATCTCCAAGAAAGCGGTTGATGCGCCGCAACTCCACCATGCACCCTTCATACTCTTCAGGCGTGTAATCGCCCTTATCCAGATGCTCAAGCTCATAGCTTCGATGGCGGAAACGATCAAACATAGTGAATAGTGAAAAGTGAATAGTGAATAGTGGAGAGCGGTCCTTAACTTTTCACTATTCACTTTTCACTTTTCACTTCTTTTCTATAACCAGCGCGCTGTTCTTCGAGCCGAAGCCTATGCAGTTACAGAGTGCTGTGCGAACCGTTTGTTCGCGCGCATTGTTTGGGACGTAGTCAAGATCGCAATCCGGGTCAGGCTCGTCCAGATTGATTGTAGGAGGAATCATATTCGTGTGCATGGCGCAGAGCGCGGCTGCGATTCCTGCTGCGCCGCTTGCGCCTTGTGGGTGGCCTATCTGCGATTTGGTCGCGGACATAGGGATGCGCGCGGCACGCTCACCGAAAGTGAGTTTCATCGCCTGGGTTTCGATGCGGTCGTTCAAGAGCGTGGACGTGCCGTGAAGATTGACGTAATCAATCTCTTCAGATGTGCGCCCGGCATCCTCTATTGCAAGAGCCATTGCGCGCGCAGGCTCGTCGCCGGTCTCTTCCAATCTTACGCGATGATACGCATCACAGGTCGCGCCGTAGCCTGTAATCTCCGCATAAATATTCGCACCGCGCCGCATGGCTCGCTCATACTCTTCCAGAACATAAATCCACGCGCCTTCGCCAAGCACTATGCCTGAGCGGTCGCGCGAGAATGGACGAGATGCGCGATGAGGCTCGTCATTCCAGCCGGTCGTTAAGACAGTCATCAGGTTGAACGCGGCAAGAATGCCGGGCGCAAGCGGAGCGTCAACGCCTCCGGCAACCATCATCTCCTGACGACCAAGAGCGATGTGTTCGGCTGCGTAGGCAATCGCATCCGTCGAACTCGTGCAGCCTGTAGAGACAATGTGCGAAAGACCGCGAAGGCCGAAGACCATCGAAATTTCTGATGAGAGGCTGCCGTGTGTGGAAGAAGCAATCGTATAGACGCTGGCCTTGTGCTTCGGACCAACGTACCAGTATTCGTAAGCCTGCTCGGTGAAAGCAAGGCCGCCGCCGCCCGTTCCGATCTCGACTCCTATCTTTCGTCTTTCATCTAACGAGAGATCGCTCGTGTGAACGCCTGCGTCTTCCAACGCTTCGCGCGCAGCAGCGAGAGCGAGCGGAACCGTGCGCGGCACGTGCTTGCGGTCTCTAGGCTGAAGCTCTGCCTCCCAATCAAAGCCGCGCACTTCGGCAGCAATCTTGACGGGCGCGTCCGTCACGTCAAAACTCTCAATGCGGCGCACGCCGCTCTCGCCCTTTTGCAATGCAAGCCAGAAAGCCTCGCGCCCCGTTCCAATAGGTGTGACGCAACCCATTCCTGTAATCACGACGCGGCGCGTGCCCTTCACGTGTCTCAGCATATTGAATTGATTTCCTTTGAAAGCTTGCGGCCAGAAACAGACCCTAGGGAGTTCCCTAATAGGATAACATCATGCGCAATGCTGCGGCTAATCAGGAATAAACCTGGCAGCGGAAAGTAATCTCAGGAGACTTTCTGACAAGCACGAACTACGGACATAAGATGAGATGCGACATCAAATAGCGGACAGGACTAAAACTGCGAAGGGAAAGTCTCCAGGGGCACGCTCCTCTTTTACACCAACATCAAGGTAAACTCCAAAGGATGCGCGTCATCTCTGACAAACTATTCCGTCCTTCATTATCGAAGAAGACTCTCGTCACGTTAGCCCTGCTCGTCGTGTGGTCCTTCTTCCTTTGGCGTGCGCTATATGTTTTTAGGCCGGACGTCAACTCCGCCGCGACCTTCAACTCCGATTGCGCCGTCCCGGTCCTGATGTCGAACGACGACAGATCCGTTACCCTCTTCAATCTTTACTACTACGGCACGGACAGGTGGGGGGGGTGGCCGTTTCTTGTCGCGCAACTAGCACACCGCACGATCGGCTACACGTGGTCGGACCAGAGCTTGTCCATGATGCAGACCTTCTGGCTATTCATAGGGGTGCTGGTCATAACGGGGTTGAGTAGTAAAGACCGCGCGGTTGTGGCGCTCGTTTATCTCCTCACGCTTTGCCTGCACTTCGAGACCCGTTACCAGATTTTTCTTCTCAGCCAGGTTTACGCATGGCAGGTCACGTCGCTTTTGCTCGGCTGGTACAGCTTACGACGCCTGTTCGATAACGAGCTTGATTCGAAACACCGGCGACGTGGCAACCGCGCCGCGTGGCTCTTTCTCTCCTTCTTCTTCTCTTACCTGGCCGTATGGAGTTCCATAGCGAGCATTCCCTTGCTGATTTTTCTTCTCTGCGCGGAAGTTTTGAGGTTTCGTTTGAAGAGAGAGTCGGGCGGGACGATTAAGACGTTTGTCATGGGGCTGATTCCGGTACTCGCGGGGATTGTGGCCGAGAGGCTGCAAAAAATGGACTATCACAGGTACGCGGACAAACGTTTCGGCTTCGATTTCAGGTCGCGGTTTGAACTGGACACAGGTTACCTGACCAAGAACTTAGGCATACATTTAGACAGCATCATCAAGCTGTCATGGTGGCCTTTGCACCTGTTGGCTACTCTGGCGTTGCTCGCGGCGCTTTGCGCCTT
>QHXM01000308.1 GCA_003222945.1 Acidobacteriota bacterium | reverse complement strand
TTGCTTCAATTTCAACTCGCGCATCGCGCGGCAATCGCGCTGCCTGAACGGTCGCACGCGCGGGCGGATTCTCCTTGAAATACCGCCCGTAAACTTCATTCATCGCCGCGAAATCGTTCATGTCGGCCAGAAAAACCGTTGTCTTAATGATGTGGTCAAGGCCGCTTCCGGCTGCTTCGAGCACCGCCGCAAGGTTTCGCATCACCTGTTCGGTCTGCTCCGCAACGCCGCCCGCTACGAACTCGCCCGTCTTTGGATCAATTGGAATCTGCCCCGAAGCGAAGACTAGATTTCCAACGCGCACGGCCTGTGAATATGGACCGATGGCCGCAGGCGCGCTCTCAGTCTTTATGATCTCCCTCACTATGCGGATAGCCTCTTTTTCTATTCCTCAAACAAACTGCGCATTTTAACAGAAGGCCGGAGAGGAAGGCAAAAGTAAACCGCTACTGCTAGAAAGGTCTGCGCTCTAGCAGTAGAGAGGTATTGTCATTCAACTCAAATCGAATAGCACGATAATGGAGCGTGTTATCATGCAGGAAGCGTCCGGTTCATCTTTGATTTCGCGCGCCTTAGCCAGAGGTTATTGACTGATGGACTCAAGTGGAAACCGCAGGCATCCGAGGGTCAATGTAAATCTGTTTGCCGACTGGGGGCTTGGACCAGAGTGTGAGTCTTACGACAAGGTGACAAGTCTAAGCATCAGCGGGTGTTTTCTGGCTACGCAGAGGGAACTGCGCATAGGCGAGGTCATATACATCAGATTACCGGTTGAGACAAGAACGCTGCGCCTTAAAGGAATTGTGAGACGCCAACTAAGAATTATGGAGGGGATGCCTCCGACAGGCGTAGGCGTGGAGTTCGTCGCAGTGTCAAGCGATGATGAGCGCAGGCTGCAAGAGGTCATGGACTCTCACGGATGATAGACTCTATGCCGCGCCCTGCAAACGCTCTACGTCGAGCACGCCGGGCACGCTCTTGATTGAGTTGATGACTTTGTCCAGGTGCTTGACATCGAAGACTTCGACGGTCACCTCTATTCGCCCGCGCTCGTCAGATTCAACGGATGCGCGTGCGTCGCGTATGCCCGTCTTCATGTCCGAGATTGCGCCTGTTATCCCTGCTATCATGCCGGTGCGGTTCTCCGTTATCGCCAGAAGCTTCACAGCGTAGGCTTCCTTGTCCGACCTTCCAGCCCATTCAACTTCAACGATTCGTTCAGGATTGACCATCAACTGCTTCACGTTCTTGCAGCGCGTCGAGTGAACAGCAACGCCTTTGCCGCGCGTGATGTAGCCAATAATCTCTTCGCCTCGAAGCGGGTTGCAGCAACGAGCGCGCGTGACCATCAGGTCGTCAACGCCGCGAACAACAATCGAGTCGTCGCCCAAACGTATCAGCCGCTTGACGGCGCGCATACCGCTTCTGAGCTTCGATTCCTTTTGAGTATCTAATTCCGCAAACTTTTCTGGTCCGAGATATTTTGCTATGACGTTGCGCGGGACAAGCTTGCCGTAGCCGATTGCGGCCAGTAGATCGTCAACGCGCCCATAGCCGTACTCGCCAGCAATACGCTTGAACGCACCGTCGCCATCGCTCAACAGCTTCTTCGCGGAGAGTTGGAAGCGCACGGCCTCCTTCTCGAATAGCTTTCGTCCGATCTCTATGGATTCCGCGCGCTGCTGTTCTGCGACCCAGTGGCGCACGCGGTTTTTGGCGCGCGAGGTGACTATGAAGTTAAGCCAGTCGCGCGAGGGATGAGAGTTCGGCGTGGTTAGAATTTCAACGACATCGCCGTTCTGAATCTGCGTGCGAAGCGGGACCATGCGATTGTTTATACGAGCGCCCGTGCAGGTGTTTCCCACCTCGGAGTGAATCATGTAGGCGAAGTCAACTGTGGTCGCTCCGCGCGGCAACTGAATCACCTTGCCCATTGGCGTGAACGCATAAACGTCTTTCGGGTAGAGATCGAGTTTTAATGAATCGAGAAAGTCGCGCGAGTCTTTTACTTCCTGCGTCCATTCGACAAGCGAGCGAAGCGCCTGCAAAGCCTTGTCGTCATCGCGCATCCCGCGCTTGTCGTCCTTGTACTTCCAGTGCGCAGCAACGCCTTCCTCCGCGATGTGGTGCATCTCTTCGGTGCGAATCTGGACTTCAAAGGGTTGACCTTTTGGACCGATGACAGAGGTGTGAAGAGATTGATAAAGATTGTCGCGCGGCGTTGCGATCCAGTCCTTGATGCGTCCGGGCACAGGACGCCAGTTGTTGTGAATGACGCCGAGCGCTGCGTAACAGTGGCGTACTTCGTTCGGCGTGACGACGCGCGCGGCTACGAGATCATAAACTTGATCGAGGTCAATCTTCTGTCGTCTGAGCTTCTTCCAGATAGAGTAGATACGTTTTATTCGTCCTTCGATTCGCACGTAAGGGACTTCCGATTCGTGCATCTTCTCTTCTATGCTCGCGGTAATCTCTTTCAGGAAGGCTTCGTTTACGGGTCGGCGCTTTTCAAGCTGTGCGGTCAACTCGCGGTAGTCTTCCGTGTGCAGATGCTGAAAGGCCAAATCCTCCAACTCGCCGCGAAGTTTGCCCATGCCGAGCCGATGCGCGATGGGCGCGTAGATGTCCATCGTCTCCTGCGCTATGCGCTTACGCTTTTCGGGTTTCAGATATTGAAGCGTTCGCATGTTATGAAGACGGTCTGCGAGTTTGACCAAGACGACGCGCACGTCCTTGACCATCGCAAGAAGCATCTTGCGGACGTTCTCGGCCTGTTGCTCTTCGAGCGAGACGTTGCTTATCTGCGAGATTTTCGTCAGCCCGTCAACAAGCTGCGTCACTTCGTCGCCGAAGTATGAGCGAATGGTATCAAGGTCAACGAGCGTGTCTTCGACAACGTCGTGAAGGAGTCCGGTTGAGACTGAGATCTCGTCTAGCTTCATGTCCGCCAGAATGTTTGCGACTTCCAGAGGATGCACCAGATATGGTTCGCCCGAAGCGCGCGTCTGCCCTTTATGCTCGCGCGCCGAAAAAAAGTATGCGCGCCTGAGCATATCGAGATTAGCTTGCGGATGATTGCGGCTGACTTTGCCGACGATGTCCTCTATGCGAATCATAAAAAAAGCAGGAGTCAGAATTCAGAATCCAGAATCCAGAAGAAAAGAAAATCCAAAGAAGAGCCATCCCTTTTGCTTTTCATTCTGGCTTCTGAATTCTGACTCCTGACTTCTAGCCTCTAATTATAGCAAAAGGTGATGCTCGACTCGAAAGTCGGCATCACCTGATGTTGTGCGGGGCTTGCGATTGGTTAGGTTCGGCCTGAGCGCTGCCCCATTTAGTTCTATAATCAATTAAGTTGACGGAGGCTGTGTCGGAGATGGTGACGGCTGGTTCTGCTTTCTCAACTCTCCGCTCTTCTTGGCTGCGTCCTCGGCCTGCTTGGCATACTGGGCGGCCTCGTCTTTCTTGTCCTCCATCAGAGCCAACTTTTTCGCTTCCTGAAGCAGTTTGTACTTTTGGCCGTAAGCGTTTTCGTTGTTCGGGTTGAGGTTGATAGCTTTTTCAACTCTCTCCAAGCCCCGCGCCACGCATTTCTTGGCATCGTCGAACTGCTGCGAGTCTTTCGGTTTCGTGTACTGTATGAAGACTGAGCCGTCAGGTTTCTGGACCGTGTGCTTGTTGTCGTTGCTGTCCGTAACTGCAATCGAGCATTGCCAGTCTTTGTCCGAGAGAATGGCAAAGGCGATTGAGCGCTTTTCGGGGCTGACGGCCTCGTTGTTGGCTCGTTCCTCGACCCACTTCATCTGCTCGTCAGTCTTGTCCAACTGACCGTAGAGAACAGTAACGGCGCTGAACGCTTCGTCGTTGTTTGGGTCTTTCGCCTCTATCTTTTTGTAAGCCTCTATGGCCTCGTTGGCCTTGGCTATGTTCGCGTCCGTTTTGTCGCCTCGGCGGACCTGCGCGTGAATTGTTCGCGCTACGAACAAGGGCGCGTTCTCGTTGTCTGGATCGAGTTCCGCCGCCTTCTTGGCGTGCTGCTCTGCGTCAGCGTACTTCTTATCCTTGTAGTTCTGCGCGACCTGGTTCAACTCACTCTTGGCGCGTAGGCGATTGATGTAGCTGCAACCGGAAGCCGAAAGAAGCGCGGCTGAAGCCAGAAGAATAAGTCCGGTTCGAGAGAGTTTCATCTGTCAATTGCTCCCCAAAATGAAGAGTGATGAGTACTGAGTACTGAGGACTGAGTTAAGATGGATTTCACTCAGTACTCAGTACTCAGTACTCATCACTTGTTTTACGGTTCAAGAGCATCCACTTGCAAGCCGACGGGTTTTGCGCCTGCGCCTTTGACGGCGTCAATGACTTTGACCACATCGCCGTACCTGAAAGACTCCGGCGCTTTGACGAAGACCGTCTGCTCTATTTCGGTTGTGCCAAATTTATAGACGCCGCGAGCCTTACGATCATTCAAGACACGGCTCAGCTTGGCCGCGAGCACGCTGGTGTTATCAACCGTGCCATAAGACTGGCCCGTGTCCGGGTCTTTATCCTCGCCGTTCAATTGAAGCTTGGAGTCTTTGCCGATGTCAACGCGCAGAGTCAGCTTGCTGGCCTCAGCGCCTGGCGGAGGCGGAGAGTTCTGCTGCTCTGGAATCAAGGTCTGAAAGCGCTTCGGCTTCAGTGGCGTTACGACCATGAAGATGATCAGAAGCACCAACAGCACGTCTATGAGTGGTGTGACGTTGATATACGGGACGGCACGCTTTCCGCCCCCTCCGCTCATTGCCATAACTTAATACCTCTTGGTTACTGATGGGCGAGTTGATCTGCAAGTCAATCAACTCGCCTATAAACTTTTCTGCTTGCCGATCAACTCCCGGTGGGCTTAGGCGCGCCTTTCTTTCGGTCTGCGACGAGACCAATCTGCGTGACGCCGCCCGCTTCCGGGTCGCGTATGACATCAATGATGCCAACCACCTGCCCGTAGCTGACGTTGATGCCGCTCTTGATGTAAACGATGCGGTCCTTCTCTTCCTTCTTGTCAATCACCTTCTTCAAGTCGTCCATCAGACGCTTTCTCTCAGGGTCGTTCTTGCTCTTGAGGTCAATGTTGTACCTGACCTTGCCCAGATAGAATTCGCCGTCGTTCGGGATAGAGATGACTAGAGAGTTCTGCGAGTTGATCTCTTTGTCATCTTCCGGGTTGGACGTTTCACGGGGTATGTCCACGTGAATTCCCTGTTGAAGGTTGGGCGTGACGAGCATGAAGATAATCAGGAGCACCAACATGATGTCCACCATCGGCGTGACGTTGATCTCCGAGTTGAGGCCGCCGCCGCCTCCCGACGCCATTCCCATAATTAAAAACTCCTTCCAAACTTATTATAGAGGCCGGAGCCAGCGCGCCCGTCTAATGACAGGCACGAAACCGAGCGCGCTCAACTCTTCGTCTCTCACTCGTTAGACTCTACGCTTACGGGTTCAGTTGCCGCGTGCGGTTCTTGATGAAGTAGTCAATCAACTCGGACGCCGAGTTGTCCATCTCCACTACGAAGCTATCAACCTTGCCCGTAAAGTAGTTGAAGAGCCACACAGCCGGAACTGCCACGACCAGACCGAGAGCCGTCGTAATGAGCGCTTCCGAAATACCGCCTGCGACCGCTGCGATACCTGCGGATTCAGCGTTCTTCATGCTCTGGAATGCGTGTAGAATGCCGTACACAGTTCCAAAGAGACCTACGAACGGAGCGGTCGAACCGATTGTCGCAAGACCCGAAAGACCGCGCCGAAACTCAGCCGTCTTAATCGCAATGGCGCGTTGCAGCGCTCGTTTACTAGCCTCTATCTCGTCGCCCGATATTTCAGACGATTGTTCGTGCGCGCGAAACTCTTGCAGGCCGGAGTTGACGACCATAGCAAGGTGCGAGCGGCGGTGCTTGTCGCTTATGTTGATGGCCTCTTCGATGCGGTCGTTCTTCAAGGCTTGCGCGACGCGCGGAGCGAACTCGCGCGACTGCTTCTTGGCTTGCGAGTAGGTCAGATAGCGCTCGACCATGATTGCAATCGAATAGACGGACATCAAAAGCAGGATGCCGACCACCGTGTAAGCGACGGCATCAAGGTTCTTGAAAATCTCATACATTGAGAATTTCGTCTGCTCTGCGGCTGGACTTGCCGCAGGGCTGGCTCCGGGACTCGCAGCCGGGCTTGCCGCCTGATCCTGCAAGAACATCAGAAAGCCGTAAGCTTTCATTCCTAGAAGGCTTGTTAGAATAGTCACGATGAACCCCTCCAATAAAGTTTCAAATTTATGCCGATAGGAAGTCGGCGCTAGCGCGAGCAGGCGAGCATTGAAATCTCGCCTGCCCGGCTTGTGGCCGCGACAATCCCTACTACTGAGCGACGAAGTTATAAGTGATAACGCCTGTCACCTTCACTGGCTGCCCCGATAGCTGCGTAGGTGTAAAGCGCGCCCCGTAAGCCGCCTGCACCGCAGCCTGCTGCAACAATGGATGACCGCCGACGGCGTGCGCAGAGATTACCTTGCCCGACTCGTCAATCGTCACCTGCACGGTCACAGTGCCCGCTGCGTGCGCGGCCTTTGCAATCGCCGGATATGGCGGCTTCGGAAGGCTTATGGCTTTACCGTTTAGCACGCCGCCCGATATGGGCGCTTTTGGTACGGGCTTGGGTGTCGGCTGTGGTGGCGGCGGCGGAGGCTCATCCGACGGCACAGGCGGAGGCGGTGCTTTCGCAACAACGCCCGAAGCATTAGGATCACCGAACGGGCTGCCACCACCGGGCGGAATATAATCTTTATTGCCTTTGACCGCGCCCGGAACTGGCGGCGACTGGTTGCCTCTTTCAACGGAGACGCCCTTCTGCACAACTTCCGGGCGGTCCGTTACAATCTCACGAACTGTCGCCACCTGCTGCTGCACATCAACCTTCGCCTGCTTGGGCTGATCCTGCTTCTGCTGCTGAACGGGCGCTTGCTCTTCAACAACGACAGGAGTAATCAACTTCAGGTCGGCCAGGTTCTGAGTATCCATGTAGATGTCAGCGCCTTTGATGGCCGCTACCAGGAGGACAGCAAAGAACACGAAGTAGATGGCGAAAGTTCCCAGAAAGAACCAGCCCTTTCGTGCGCTATCCTCATGATGCGCAGTTGATTCGACTAAATGATCGAACATTTTATTTCCTCCCTCTTACGGTGCCAAAGGGTCGGGTGCGAAAACTTAAAAGACCGAATGATTGCTTCAAACACAACGAACGAAGTTCAGCCCGCGAGCGAGAGATGATTAAGTTGAAGAGAAGGGGAAGCGGTCATCTGACGCTATAGATGCAGGCCGTATAAGTTTGACCCGACGACCGCACGGGACAACACAGAACTTACACCAGCCATGTAAGAGCATAGACGACCACGCCTCCGTGTCGCATTTCATGTAATGAAACGCGGGCGCGACTTCTAAATATTTAATTGGCCAGCAACGCCGAAAGTCTATGACGTAAATAAAGGGAAGTCAAGCGGAAAAGCAGGAGGCAGAACGAAAGGCGGAATACAGAATTCAGGAGTCAGAAGTCAGAATAAAAGAAAGAAGGTTTCGGCCTAATCCCATTCTGGCTTCTGGCTTCTGCTTTTCTCTGACTCCTGCTTTTACGATCTCGCTGCGCCCTGGGGTTGATTGAGGACACCACCGCCGCCGCCCGCTTTGGCTTTGCGTGCGCGTTGTGGTTGCTGTCCTGTGGTTCTCCCTGTTGTGCTTGTGGGCGTTGTGCGCGCTTTCGAGGCGTCAATGCGCTGCTGCCACCAGACCATTATGGGACTTGCGATTGCAACCGACGAGTAAGTGCCGAAGACTATGCCGACCAGAAGCGCAAGCGAAAAGCCCCTTAAGACCTGGCCGCCGAAGAGCACAAGTGCGAGAACGGATAGAAAGACTAAGCCTGATGTGATGACCGTGCGCGAGAGCGTCTGGTTTATGGAATCGTTCGTGACTTTATAAAGAGAGTCGCGGCGATGCAGGCGCAGGTTCTCGCGTATGCGGTCGAACACAACGATTGTGTCATTTACAGAAAATCCTACGAGCGTCAGAAGAGCG
>QHXM01000068.1 GCA_003222945.1 Acidobacteriota bacterium | reverse complement strand
GTGAGTTGGAGTTGAATCCCCTTCTCTACCTTTTTAATGATCGAACCAGCACCGATTTTCAAACTTTACTGCATCTGTAATGTTTTATTCTCAATTGAATGTTAATGACCTATCCAGGATTGCTGAGAAGAGTTATTTTCAGCAATTCTAAATATGCTGTTATGACATTGGCTAGAACGTCTATTAGATGCGACACTCTGGTATTATGGGCCTGGATTCTTTTCATTAACATCAGATTCCGTGACGGGCGCTTTCTGGCCCGCCCGCGCCGAAGTTGACTTTGAAGCCCGCGATACATGAAACTCATGCCCGCAATCGCACTCCGCCATCTTAAAGAACTAAAACTTGACTCGTCTTAAACGTAAGGAAAATTCTATGACTTCACGAAACGAAAATCCGTCAACAAATCTAGTCTTCCGCCTCTGCGACCGCGTGCAACAAGTTTGTGGCCGAAGTATCGCGCACGCGCTCCGGCTTGTCGCTGCCCTATCGTTGCTCCTTATCGCCACCGGCGTCTCTGCGCAGACCACATATCAGAAGCCCCCGAAGGAGGTTGAGGACGTTCTGAACGCTCCCGTAACGCCCGTAGGCTCCATCAGCCCTACGCGCGACTACATGCTTCTGGCAACAGGGATACGCTACCCCTCGATTGCGGAACTCGCGCAGCCGATGCTACGCCTCGCTGGCCTTCGCATCAACCCGAACTACTACTCGCAGCACCTGAGCGGACTCGCCGGGCGCTCGCCCTACTACGTCGCGCTCACCATTAAGAAAATCGCGGACGGGTCGGAGCGTAAGGTCGCGCTCCCCGCCGGGGCGAAGATCAACTTTCCCACACGCGGCTTCGGCGGGACGTGGAGGGCTTGGAGCGCCGACGGTCGCCACTTCTTCTTCATGAACACGGCCCAGGGCGGGAGCGAACTCTGGGTCGGCGACACGGAGACAGGCGCGATCCGGCAGATCAAGGGCATCCATGTAAACGCCGTCACGGGCGTGCCCGTCCAGTGGATGCCAGACAACAAGACGCTGCTCGTCGAGATGGTTGCCAACCACGGTGTGCCGCCCGCGCCGCCGACCGTACCGACGGGGCCGAACATACAGGAGAGTTCCGGTAAGAGCGACACGACGCCCACCTACGAAGACCTTCTGAAGTCGCCTTACGACGAAGACCTCTTCGACTACTACGCGACCTCGCAACTCGCCTTCGTTGACACGGCGACGGGCAAGGCAACTCCTATTGGCAAGCCAACAATCTTTGACGACGTTAGCCCCTCGCCCGACGGCAACTATGTGCTCGTCTCGATGGTCCACCGCCCCTACTCGTACCTGCACACTGTGAACAACTTCCCGGAAACGGTCGTCGTCCTCGACCGAAAGAAGGGCGACGCCTACAAGGTCGCGGAGTTACCGCTCGCCGACCAGATTCCGCCGCAAGGCGTGCGCACGGGGCCGCGCGACTTCGAGTGGCGACCGACCGAGCCAGCGACGCTCGTCTGGGCCGAAGCCCTCGATGGCGGCGACCCGCGCAAGAAGGTTCCTTTCCGCGACAAGATCATGACGGCGAAGATGCCAGGCGTCACAAACCCCGTGGAACTCTTCAAGACCGAGCACCGCTTCCGCGGCATCAACTGGGGCGAGCGCGGCGACACGGCCTTTGTCAACGACTACGACCGCGACCGTCGGCGCATACGCACTCAGATTCTCGACCTTTCGAGCGCGCAAGCGAGCGCGAAAACTCTTTGGGAGCGCAACGAGCGCGACGCTTACAAAGACCCCGGCGCGCCCATCACGCGCATTCTCCCCAACGGACAGTCCGCGATCCTCGAGCGCGGCGACTTCATCTACACAGCAGGCGCAGGCTCTTCCCCCGAAGGCGACCGCCCGTTCCTGGACCGCTGGAACTTAAAGACCTTTAAGAGCGAGCGCCTCTTCCGCTCGGACGCCGACGCATACGAGACCTTCAACGCGCTCCTGGACGACGACGCCCGTCGCATCGTCACGCGCCGCGAGCGCCCCATAGAGCCTTTGAACTACTACGTCCGCACGCTCTCCGTGAGCGGGGGCACAAGCGGCAGCGACGGCAACGCGAGCGCCGCGCTTCTTCCGCTCACGCGGTTCAGTGACCCGACTCCGCAGCTTCAAGGCATCAAGAAGCAACTCGTCCGTTACAAGCGCGCCGACGGTGTTGACCTCTCCTTCACGCTCTACCTTCCGCCCGGCTACAAAGAGGGCACGCGTCTGCCGACGGTGCTCTGGGCCTACCCGCTCGAATACAACGACGCGGACACCGCCGGGCAGGTGACAGGCTCCACTCAGCACTACACGACCATCAACGGCTACTCGCACCTCTTCTTCCTGCTCGAAGGATACGCCGTCCTGGACAACGCCACGATGCCCGTCATCGGCGACCCCGAGACGATGAACAACACCTACGTCGAGCAGATCGTGGCGAGCGCGAAGGCGGCGATTGACAAGGCCGTCACGATGGGCGTCACAGACCCCGACCGCGTAGGCGTCGGCGGCCACTCCTACGGCGCGTTCATGACGGCGAACCTGCTCGCGCACTCGGACCTCTTCCGCGCTGGTATTGCCAGGAGCGGCGCTTACAACCGCACGCTCACGCCCTTCGGCTTCCAGAGCGAGCGGCGGACTTTCTGGGAAGCACCCGATCTCTACATCAAGATGTCGCCCTTCGTCTATGCGAACAAGATTAAAGCGCCGATCCTCCTCATACACGGCGAGGCGGACAACAATACAGGCACCTTCCTCATACAGTCCGAACGCCTCTACGCCGCCATACGCGGCAACGGCGGGACGGTCCGCTATGTCACGCTCCCGCTCGAAGCGCACGGCTATAACGCGCGCGAGTCAACCGAGCACGTGCTCTACGAGATGATTAACTGGTTCGACAAGTACGTGAAGAACGCGCCGCCACGCAAAGGAGGCGACAGGGCGGAAACAAAATAATCACGGAATGCGAGTTTCGGACTTCCGCCGACATGTTCCGAATTGGGAGTGTCGAATGTAACCTAAGAAGCCTCGGCCCGGACGCGCCCAGCTTGTGAAGGCTCCAGCGAATTGTGGCCCGATTATACTCCGCCTTGTTTTGAATCAATGGAATTTGCGAGGCATGGCTTGTGTGGATGGGTTCTCGGTTTATCGTATTGGCGGAATGCATGAAATCAGACCCTCAGGCGGACGTTCCAGCCGGTCTATAAGAACTATATTTTTCGTTCGCCCGATGCAAATAGTCCCCACAAATCTCCCCACAGTGGATTAATCTCAACCTTCTGTTTGAGCATAAATATAATTGACTCGTGGAGAGCATAGCGTAAGACATGAAGTAAGTTAATGCCCGTTGATGTAGAGGTCTGGATTATGAGTCAGCAAGTAACAATTCAAGTATCCGAGCACTTAATTCGACAAGCCGCCCAAGTTGCTGCTCAAACACAGCGCAGTGTCGAAGACATCTTAGCTGCGTGGCTAGAATCGGTAACAACCGAAAGACCCGTCGAAGAGTTGTCGGATGATGAAGTGCTGGCCCTCGCCGAACTCCATCTCACCGACGAGCAGGATGCAAGCCTAAGCGAGTTGCTTGGGCGGAACCGAGAGGGGACGCTTGACGCAGATAGTCAACGTGGACTGGATGAAATGATGCGGCTCTATGAGCTCGGACTGCTGCGTAAGCCGTTACAGGCATGAGTGGGTCGGACATTACAGAGGCAGTCCGACAACGTGTTCGTGCGGCAACAGGAGAGCGTTGTGGCTACTGCCTCAGCCCACAGCGCTTGGTGATGGGTCAACTCGAAATCGAGCACCTCGTGCCGCGCGCTCGCGGTGGCAAGAGGCTATGAAAGCGAATCAAAGTGTCCGCGTGCGATACTTTTGTAAAGCTTTATTACACGTCGCGCAGTTCGTCCCTACTTGAGCTTATTCGCTCGCTTCCGCCTCCTTAGTCTTCCCTTCGGGCGAGACTGCGGTTAATGAGGCGTGAACGAAAGTCTCGTCCGGCGCGGCCCCGTCAAGAAATGCGAAGACGTGAAAGTTGTCTCTATTCTCGCGCAGAACTTCTATGCGCCCCTCATCCTTCAGCCGTGCCAGACAATCCATCACAAACGCCTGCTCGTCGGCAGTCATGTAGCGGTAGTTGATGTCGAAGGCGAGCCCCGTAGAGTGGGGCGGCGTCTCTATGCGCGTGGCGTTCGGGTTCACACGGCTTAGAGCTTTCTGGTACTCGTTCGGGCGGACCAGCGAACTGACGGGGAGCGGGCGGTCGAACTTCTCCCGGTAAGCCGACGCCACCTCTTCCAGAATCTTCACGGCTTCCGGGCGCAGGGAGCTTAGCAGGCGCACTTTCAGTTCGCGGCGAGAGCGCGGGTCACTTACGTCGTAGCTCTTGTCCGCAAAACTCCCGGCTATGTTCTCAAGAGAAGCGTAGTCAAGGAAGAGTTGCAGCCTGCCTTCGGCGTCGCCGTAATAGCGGTCGAGCAGCTGTTTGCTTTCAACCTCAGCACGAAGCGCCTTCTCCTGTTCGCTTATCTCGTTTTGAAGCTTCGTGCGCTCTTGCCGCTCACGCCTGCCTAGTGAATTGAGTTTCTGTTTGAGACTACTGACTTCATTCTCGATTGTCTCGCGCGACTGAGCTATCTGATCATACGCTTGTTTGAGTCCAGCCTCATCATAAAGTGGAATACTCGCTCCCATCTCGTAGCGAGTGAAAGGCTCAAGGTCTGCGCTGCCGCCGACGCCGAAGAGAATGTAGTCACGCGTCAAGGGTTGAAGCTCAACCATCTGGCCGTCTTTGAGCATTGCGGCTAGGTCAACGAAATCACGCGGGGATGCAACCTTGTGCTCTCGCTGCTCTGCGACCTGCACGGCAAGGAAGCGACGCCTATCGCCGTACTGGCGAAGCTCAGGCGGAGTGTCAACCTTGGCCTTATTGCCGACAGGCTCGCTCCTGTCCTCTGTAACACGGCGCACGGCCTGCGTCCAAGAGCTAACCTCCGCGGCCTCTGCGTCCGCAGGCGCAGGCACGAGCATGTTCATAAAGCTGTCTTGTGAGCGGCGTTTCAACCCAAGCGGCATGAGTATCAGTGCGGCGATCAGAGCGACCGAAAGTGTGCCTGCGATGAGGAGAGTCGGATGAGCTTTTCTTTCTTTCATAACTACCTTCCAAAGGAAAAGAGATAGCCTCGAAGCTGCGAGAGGCTGTTCGGGGGGGCACGCCTCGCCACGGCGTTAGCCTCCTATGATGATTTAAGCGGGCTAGAGGTAGGCCAGAAAAAGAAAGAAGTGTTATGAAAGAAACGGTCCATTGAAGCTATCGCTACTTTGAATGTGTGGCGGCTTGGCATCATTACATAACCGCCACATTTTTAGCCCAAACTCAGATAAAGTTAAGCTTGGACAACTTCATGATCTAATCGTTGATGCGGCGAAAGGGGAGTTGGTTGGTCTGGTAGTACGAATGCCTGACGAGAGTTTGTAGATAGAAAGAGCACCTAACTTCATAAAGGATTAGGTGCTCTTTTTTAAATTGAGAATTGACTCTTTGAGAAGAAAGAGGAGAATTCTTCCCACGAAAAGCTCTCTGGCTCTTGAAACAGGTTATTGGCGATTCTCGTTCCTCTCATCACCACGCCTGCCTCTGCCATGACGACGGCCTCTTCTTTCATGCCGTTGCCCTCTGCGACGACCGTGTCTGCCTCTGCGTCTGTGTCGTCCCTGATCGTCTCGATTGCTTTGCATGTTTCGGTCTCGATCTTCTCTTCTGTCGCCTCGCCTGTCTCGATCTCTATCGCGGTCTCGACGGTTTTGATTCTCCTGTGCTGTGGCCGTCGTGCGATTGATGTTCAGCGCAAAGATGGATTGTCCAATGCTGAAGGCAAATAGCAGCGCCAGCACAAGACTGTATTTCTTAATCAAAGTTCTTCTCCTCTTAGTACCAACGTGGAAAATCTCAAAGGGGTGCGTTTTGGGGAACGTTCTTTTATCTTATAGTGGAAAGCGTTGTTGCAACAAGTGGAATGCCGCGACCATCAATCGCGGCATTTCCTTATGGTCTGCCATAGTGTCTGGAGATTATCGAGCGCCCTAAAACTTCAATCGAAAAGAGAGCTGAAGTCTTCGCGCTGGCTGGGCGGCTACAGCTTGCCCGAAGAATGGCGATCTTAAGTTCCCCACGAAGCTGACATAAGTTACCTGGTTCAGAACATTGAATGCGTCAATAGCTATAGTCGCCTTTATGCCTTCATCTTTCTTCTTCCCTTTCGTCAAAGAGAAATCACGCGACCAGCGCAGGTCCAAGTCCATGTAACCCGGACCCTCTAAGCTATTTCTGGAAACTCCAGCCGGTCGTGCGTTTGCCATGCCCGTGTGAAATTCATCTAGGCCAGTGGTCAACGTATAAGGCTGACCTGAGTAAAGCGATAGTGAGACGCCGAGGTTAAATAGTTTGCCCAGATTGATGGTGCCAAGCAGTTCAAAGCGATGACGGCGATCAAAGTCAGAGCGCGCCCACTCGCCCGAAAGATCATACGTGTTCGGTGGGAAGTAGTTAATGCCGCTCGTGTTGTCGTGAGCGGAAGCCAATCGGTACTGCGCCATCCCGTTGAAGTATCGTGTAACGTTGCCACGAAAAGTGACCTCAAAGGAGTCGCTCGCCCTGCGTCCCGCAGATTCAATTTCACGTAGCACACCGATTGAAGGGTCAGGTCGTATTGAGTAATTCGGCGGTAACGGCGCATTCCTGTCGCGCGACAGGAATTGATCTACTCCGCGATAACCCAGGTAAGCGACAGCCAGCGTCATCCCTTTCTTTAGCTCTCTTTCTACTCCAAGACTGTACTGCATGATATATGGAATATGGACGTTCGGATCGAGTCGTGTCACGCTAACGGGCTGGGCTGTTAACGATGCTCCTGCGCCTAGCGGATCAGGGAATCCAGGATTGGGTAGCACATATAGGCGTAGCCTGGAACCGTTAAAGAGCAAAATATCCTGAATGGGCCTAGGACCTGTGCGATCATAGAAGAAGCCTGCGCCACCACGAATCACAGTCTTTTGATTCTTGCCCGGCGCGTAAGCGAATGAAAGGCGCGGGGCAAAGTTATTGTTATCGTGGAAATAGTTTTGCCAGTCGTAGCGAAGTCCCAGTGAGATCATCAGATTCTTGCGCAGATGATATTCATCTTGAATGAATGGTCCGACTATTTTTTCTAGAAAAACAAGATGGCCGTCGCCTTGCTGCTGAGTAAAGGAAAAGGGTCGGCGTTGCAGATAATCTGCGAGACTGGAAAAATAGAACGTCCCGCCTGAGTTAAGATTGTTATCCATCCCACGACGACTCCAATCGGGAACGTTAATACCCCCTTTAATCAAGTGCTTTCCAGTAGAGTACGAGAGCATCTCCATCAGTTGAGCATGATATTCAGTTCTAAGAAGATCAGCCTGTGCGCCGCCAGCATTGAAAGCATCTAGAACGATAATCTTGGGCGCGAAAGTTACGCTCGCCGTCGAGTGTCGTTCGACTCCGAGCAGGAGCCGAAAGTTGTTAACCAGTTTCGGTGAGAGCACGGTCTGCTGGCTATAGGTTATCTCCTGCTCCATATCCCGTGAGTTGATGCCAGCTTCGGGTAGCGTTGTGCCGCCGACTCCCTGATTGGACACACTTTCGCCGAGATATGAATAGCGCACCGAAAAGCTGTTGGTCTCACTAAGTGCGTGACTGATTTGCGCCGCAAACAGTAGTCTGCGGGCGGGAGCAGGGGCGTTCTCCTGAATAATGCCCGTTGGTCCCTGTGCGAAGACCACTGCCCGAAGGTCTTCTTCACTGCGATTGACAGAAACAAGGAAGGATGTCTTCTTACTATGTCGGATTGGACCGCTCAGATAACCTTCATAGATGCGCCGCTGTTCGGGAGGTCGCACCAGAGCGAAAGGGTCACGAGCATTTAGATGGGCATCACGAAAGATGAAGTTGAAACTTCCATGATAGTCGGTTGAGCCGGGCTTGGTGGTCACTTCGATGCGCCCGCGACCGGGGCGTTGATACTCCGCCGAATACGGGTCTTGGTTGATCTTTATCTCTTTGATAGCCGAAGATGAAACTCCAAGATTATTCACCTCCATCCCGTTAACGACGAGCGAGACGCCACTGGTGCCGACGCTGCCAGGATCAAGAAACCTTGACATCGCGCCGATGTAATCCTGGTCAAAGACGGGTAGATTGCTCAAGGACTGTTCGCTTAAAGTAACGCTATCTTTGTTCTCGCTTGATTCGGTGCTGATTTGTGTGGTCTCGCTCGTGACAGTAGTCTCTGCTTGAACGCCCGCGACCCCTAGCGAAATATTTAGTGGAGCTTGGGGCTGCGATCCGACCACCACATCTACGGTCAATGGCTCAAACCCTTGAGATGTCACTTGGACTTGATATTTAGCGGGCGGAAGGCGGTTGAATCTGAAACTGCCGGACTGATCTGTAGTTGTGGATTGTCTCAAAATATTATCGCTACGGAGTTCGACTTTCGCGCCTACAATGGCTGCCCCTGTCTGGTCATGGATGATGCCTATCAAGGTAGAGCGATCTGAAGAAGATTGAGAGAAGCTGGTAACAGGTATAACGATTAGTAGAACCGCCAGCCAAATGGAACGATACACGAGCAAAACTCCTGCCGAAGTTGAAAGCTATTATTTGAAGATCAGCGATATATCTTACACAAGGCGGATGACGAGAGCATTAAGGCTACGCACTCCCTAAATCTTATCAAGAGCAATGTAATAATCTCATAATGTAATCTTTCCGTCATCGTCGGCAGGATATACTGGTTGAACTAACAAGTCATAACCTAAGCTTAAGGAGCAGACAGATGAACCTACGCAACAAATTACTTGTCGCTATGATTATTACCGGGTTGATGATATTTTCAATCGTCCAGGCGCAAGAGAGAAAGATTAAACGGGAGCAACTGCCTCCAGCCGTTGAGAAAACGGTCACAGCGGAAAGCCAGGGCGCGCAGATTCGAGGGTTCTCCACCGAAGTTGAAAAGGGCAAGAGACTTTACGAAGCGGAACTCACAATCAACGGACATAGCAAAGACATCTCTATGGATGAGCAGGGCAACGTCGTAGAGGTGGAGGAAGAGGTCTCGCTTGATTCACTACCTGCCGAGGTGAAAGCGGGATTGACGAAGGCGGCAGGTGCGGGCATGATCAGCAAAGTCGAATCGCTCACGAAAAAGGGGAAGCTGATCGCCTACGAGGCTGTGGTCAGAATGGGAGCGAAGCGCCGCGAGATTCAAGTCGGGCCAGATGGGAAGAGATTGGCTCATCCTGAATAGTCTAGAAGTTGCATCTCAGATTGAGTAGGTATCATTAGATCAGGTATTTTGCCTCCCCTAAAGGCGAACATGCCAACGAAAATCCTTATGAGGTGAGGTATAGAATGCCAAAAGTCGTGCTCGTTAATCCGTCCTTATCAACCGTCGGCTACAGCTTTATCACCCCGCGATGGCTCTTCGTATTGGCTCAAGCAACTCCGGTTGATCTGGTCGGCGATCCTGTCCTCATCGACGAAGCGATTGAAAGATTTGATCCCGATATTCTCAACCCGGGAGATATCGTCGGCATCGGCATCAGCAGCGGCAATTGTCTTCCCGGTTACCGTGTCTTGAGAGAGGCCAAGCTCAAGGGCGCAACTGTCATCATGGGAGGCATTCACGCCACGATCTTCCCGGATGAGCCGCTTCAGATGGGAGCGGATTCTGTGGTCACTGGCGGCGGAGATGTGATCTGGAGCAAGGTCATCAAAGACGCGCTGGAGAATCGCTTAGAGCGCCAATACAACGGAGGGCGAGTCTCTGGCGAAGCTATGCTCAAGGCCAGATGGGAGCTACTCGACCCGACCAAATACATCTTTCCTTCGGTTCAAACCGTTGCTGGATGCCCGGAGAATTGCAGCTTCTGTTCCGTCTGGGTGACCGAGGGACGCCAACCGCGCCTGCGCCTTGACGAGAAAGTCATTGAAGAAGTCAACGAGCTTCATGCTCTAGGGTTTCGTTATCTTGTCTTTGCCGACGATAATTTCAATCCCTCGACTTTAGGCCGCATAGCGCGTGAGTCTAATCAGCAGAAAAGGCGTGAGTTTGAAAAGCTACGTGAAAGTCGCTTGCGCTTCTTTGAGGAATACGACCGCTCAGTCCCCAAAGACATGTTTGGTTTTGCCCAGATGACCACGGAGGCTGTAAGCGATGACGAGTACCTGCGCGCCATGTCTGAGAAGATGAGAATCAGAACAGCGTTAATCGGAGTGGAATCTTTTTCTGAAGAAGGGTTAAAAAGCGCAGGCAAGCTGTGGAATCCGGTCGGAGAGAGGATGGTCGAGGCCATCCAGAAAATCCAGGACAACGGGATTCTGGTGCTAAGCTCAATCATTTGCGGTCTGGAATCAGATACGGTTGGCACGATCCAAACTATGAGGAAGTTTGCGACTGAGTCAGGCACCATGTTTGCTCAGTTCACGGTCTATAATCCGTACCCTGGCACCAAAGACTTTTATGAAATGATGAGCGACAAAAAGAATCTTGAAAAGCCGGGGTTCAGTCCCAAACATAAGACACAGATATTAACTGACGACTACTGGCTGACTCCTATGAGGCCTGTAGATATTATCAAACATCCCAATATCAGTAAGGATGACCTGCATCTTGAAAATAAGAAGTGCTGGGACAGCTTCTACTCTTTGAGAGAAAGCTTTAAGCGGACGAAACATGGACGCGCCAAGTCCTGGTCGCCAGCCAAGAAGATGGCCTATATGATGGTGTGCATCTTGTTCAGACAAGCATATGCTGGATATGGGATGGCGGCGGACAGCGTGCGGAAGAAAGAGATGGGAATCGGAACGAGACTGCTCATCAAGTCAGCTATAAGTTTCTACAATCATTTCTTCCGGCGAATGAATCTGCAAAAGGCACCTCTGTCGAAAAGTAGAAAGAGTTTGCTGGCGAATGCACAAAATCTCGTCGATAAAAGGAGATGAGTGTCGGGAGTAAGAAAACTATTTGGATAATTTTGTTTGAAAATATCCGTCAACGTCCTACGAGCGCGCAATCATATAGTTGAACCAATGTCGTTGGCCTCTGCTCTCGGTTACTTGTTTTCAACGATCTACACTTTTAATCGGTCGGAAGCGTAAGGAAATCTCCTTTCCCTACTTCCGGGACCTGCTCATTATGTAATTTCTCTGCTCTTTGCCTGATAGCTTTTTAACAGCCATCACTTCTCTCCTTTAGCCAACGGTCCATCAGTTCGTATCTCAGCAAGTTCGTTAATGCGGGAACGAACGCTATCTGTCAGAAGCCTTACCTCTTCGGGCGCGTAGTTGGCGGCGCGGAAGGCATCCCCGATCTGCCTGTCGCTCAGTTTCGATAGAAGACTTGCGATCCAGCGTGCGTCTCCCACCTTTATGTCGTCGAATAGCTCGTCCTGCTTTCCCGTGTAAGAGAAGAAGACTCGCCCGCGCTTCACGCTGTCAATGAAGGGGTCCCTGCTGTAATCCTTCGGGTCGTTTCGATTGCGCAAGATTCGCCAGAGTATGGGCGCGTTGACCTTCACTTGGCCGAAGCTAGCGCCGAGGTCCGTGACCATGTACTGCAACTCGCCCTCACCATTTTCGCCCGAAGGCACGTAGAAGATTTTGTTGTTCTCTTCCTTCAAATCCCAGTTGTTCAAAAGAGCCATCATTACTACAAGTCCCTGAAACTCTTTCGTCCCCACAAACGGGTTCTGTTTCCAACTCCAGTTGCCCGCCTTCTTAAACTCCTTCGGCCTGGACTTCAATCGCACGTTTGCGAAGCCATCGCCCTCACATCTCTGAACCTTCTTGCGAGGTTTGGGTGCGCCTTCGACGTGAAGGCACGGCACAAGGTAATTGACTTCAGTCATGTAGCCTACGGCCCAAAGGAGTCTGACGGCTGCGGTCTCGGCTTGAGACTCTTTTCCGAGCTTCGCAACCCACTTCCTGCCAGAGCCATCCTTCACGTTCCACTTAACGGAGTAGCCGCCTGTTTCATCGCTCTCGAAAGTAATGCGGCTTAAGTCCGGCCTCATCTCCTCGCCTCCCGGACCAAGAAAGAGGTCGCGCGCCGGAAGATCGACGGGCGCTTTCCATAGCACGGGAGTGCCCGTTAGTTTTGAATCATCTTCTTCCTGTTTACTCTGAGCGAAGGCTGGTGATGAGATAGCTGAAAGAAAGATTATTACAACTAAAGCGCGAATCTTTTTCTGAAACAGCATGTTGATACCTCAATTTTATAGAGCACATAAACCTTCGGCTGTTGATTACCTGAATCGGCCTCTTCCCTTGCCGACTCAAGCCGATAACCAACAGCCGAACAGGTGCTCTTCGACCGCCAAGAGATGAAGTCTCCCCCAAGCCTTTATCTTTTGCCGTTGAAGATTCGATAGTGTCGCTGACCCGTGCCCTATCAATCCGGTCTAGACATTGAGCAAGGTTCATGCCAGCTACAGTTAAGAGAAGGCGACGGCTAAAATCCCTTTAACCATTAAGTCAAGCACACAATTAAGAGTCTCTACGCTTAAGTATTCAAATCAAGGCGCGTATCCAATTCATACTAAAATAATAAAAAGGCTGTAAGAGATGCGTTCATTAGAGAACCAGCATTGACACCCAAAATCCATTACTCTCGTTTGACACTCGGGTCGCACTTCGGCTAATTTCCCCTTGCCCAAAAGTTTTACGGGCAGCGGTTCAGCATCCCCAAACTTTCTCTCTCCCTTCGTGATAAGTTTTCTGCTGAGCCATCTACTCATCCCGACTAACTAAAAGCCAAGGCGAATTACTCCTCAATCGCACGCGCGGTTATCTTCGATCTCTGAAGGTGCATTGCATGAACAATAAGCTCCCACTTGATGTGCTCCCTTTTGGTCTGCTTGAACTTGATGAGCAAGGCCAGGTCCGAGGTTTCAGCACTCTTCATGAAAGTTATTCAGAGATTCCTGCTGAAGAGGTCATCGGCAGAGACTTCTTCAAAGAGATCGTGCCCGTAGCTGAAGCAGAGGAGAGTGAGAAGAAGTTCCGCGATTTTATGAAGCGACAGGACACACACGAAAGACTGTTTTTCACTTTCACATCCGCTCAGGGCCAGATCGCAGCTATGCACAGTCTCAATAGCCTGAAACCTTAAGCTATTAACCTTTGAGCGGTCAGAGAAACCAAGCATAAAGGCTATAAGGTCTATAAAGAATCGAGTTGCAAGTCGAGCAAAAACTTTAGGCGTCTTACTTTTCTACAAAATGTAGTATATTGGCCTGTGGTTACTACGATATATAGGCTAAATAATGGATTCAGGTTAAGACCCCGCGCGCAGGGGTGAACTCCAACCTCTAATTCGTTAGAGGTTGTTCCATGCACGCGCGCCAAATTGTTTTAATAGAGTGGCTCGCAACCAAACTCGCGCTCTCGTTTTATTAGAGAGTTGTTCAATGTCCCGAAAAGAATACATTCTGGGTTCGCTCGGCATTCTTCTTCTTGTCGGTGTTGGATTCGTCATCGGTTTCATGATCGCTGATAGGGCAACGCCGGACCCGGGCAGAGTTCAGCCGACCATTTCCATGCCTCCTCGCGGCAGTGATAAAGATAACGACGGCCTTCTCGGGCCTGTCAACAGAGTTATAACCGAAAGCGCCAGGCTTTCCCCCAAGTCAGGCAAACTGATTGAGGGCCCGCGCGAGTTGTGTGGGTTAACGACCTACGACCGTCAGGGCAAAAGAGTTAACAACTCCTATTATCTGGTTTCGAGCACTTCTCCGATGGGTCGGGATGAATACGCCTACAATGATAAAGGCAACATTAGCGAGATGACTGTGCGTGATGATAGCAACACCATCTTAGGCAAGGAGATTTACACCTACGAGTATGATGCGGTCGGCAATTGGACAAAGATGATCGCATCGACTGCCATCTACAGTGGAGGCAAGGTAAGACAGCAGCCGACGGAAGTTACTTACAGGAATATCACCTATTATGCGGACCAGACAATCGTTGACATCGCCGAATCAAATTTGCCTTCGACAGACAGCCACGCAGACGACGAGCGCCCGCAGGGTGATTTGGAGTCTTTGCGCGGCGCATTCGACGCGTGGATTGCCGCCACCAACGCGCGCGATGTGGATAAGCTCATGACGCTCTACGACTCTAAGCTGGATACTTTTTACCGAGCGCAAAATGTCTCAAGGGATTTTGTGCGTGATGATAAAACGCGCTCGTTTAAGCGAACGGGGGCGATTGAAGTGGCTGCGAGCGCAGTTGAAACCACGATGGCGAGCGATAACAGCACGGCGACGATGCGCTTTCACAAAACATACGTCGTCAAAATTGACGGGCGCGAGCATCATGGTGAAGTTCTGGATTGGCTTCGCTGGCGGCGCACCGAGGAGGGCTGGAAAATTGCTGGCGAGCGCGACCTCAGAGTGTTGCGCAGGGATTAAGATTGCCGCGTTCAGCTTGCAGCGACTCTAGGTGTAGAGCAAGAGAGGGACTTTAATGCAGAGCACGAATTTTGTGGCGCTCACGGGTCACTTGAATGAATACCCGCTGGGCGATCTGGTCAGTATTTTGCGGCGGCGTAATAAGACCGGGCGTCTGCTCATAGAATATCCGGCTGGTCCGTGCTCCTTCTACTTTCTGGCTGGGAATCTGGTTGACGCGCAACTCAACAGTCTGAATGGTCTGCAAGCCGTGATGTTCGCGCTCTCGCAGCCAAACGCCTCCTTTAACTTCAATCCGCTTATACAGCCGCCACGCCATTCAATCAGCGCATCGTCGCAAAAGGTTATTTTAGAGTTGCTGGGATGCTACGAAGAAAGGGAGATAGACGTTACAAGTTCTCCCGGTAACGGCAGCGCAGGCGCGCTCGTTGCGTCGCAGGACGTTGTCGTAACGCCCTCTTTTGAAGTTCATCAAGAGGCGCTGCCGGAGCCGAAAGAATTACTTGCTCTGCCGCCAGCGCCCATGGAGCCTGCGACTCGCCGCCGCAACCGTCATGTCTTAATCGCTAGCGCTATCATCTCGCTCTTAGTCAGCCTCATCACGGTTGCCGCTCTGACGCATTGGCTCATTAAAAGAGACCTTTCGACGGCGCTCTCCCTGCTGGGAAAGAAAGAGACTGCTGCCGGAGTCTTGGGCGAAGAGGCCGGTCCAAATTCGCAGATCGTTAAAGTCAGGGTGCGCGTTGAACATGGACGTGTGACCGAAGCTTTCGTTGAGAATCATCAGCCGGGAATGGAAGCCTACGAAGCGATGGCGCTGAAGATTGCTCGCTCGCTCCATTATGCGCAAGATGCTTCGGGCGAAGAGACAGTGTCAATCAGAATTAACTCACATGGTTGATATAGAAAGTTGAAGCTGTCCGAAACGGTCCGGCATCAAATGAGGCAACGAGAATAAGGAGGTTTTTGAGCGGTATGTTACTCCTGTCCAGTAGAATTTTGGAGAACGACGTTGGCGATGAAGCGCGCCTGGACTTGCTGGAAAAGTTAAGGGAGCGAAATTTCGTCTCGCTGATTCGCTCGATGCGCTTGAAATTCTACGAGATGCTGACGGAGGACCAGAATCGCGCGCACGAGATGGAGCAGATGGTCGCTGGCCTCTTTGACTCCGAACAGCGGCGCGACTACGTTCAAGGTGATCTCTTCTTCTTTAACGACTACCTTCTCTTTCTTATCTTTGAAGATCAGGCAGGCCGCACATCCAGGATACGAGCAGGTGTAGTTTACGAGCCGCAGACGGCTGAACCCTTGAGGAAACTGAACTATTTTTGTCAGACGATAAGTCTCTGCCTTGCGGGCAACGAATCTGATGATGGCACTTTAGAGGACGGGAATCAGTTGACCACTTGGCGACAAGACCCTTCCTCATTTCACAAGGGCTTTATGCGCTTTGTTGCCAAACAGGACGCGGACACTTTATCAACGATTGCCTGCCGAGAGAACTCGCGCGAACGCGTTCGGGCGGCGAAAGTGTTAGAGGATGATTATGCAAGGCTCTTTTTACGCCGCGCCAGGGAGGCATACGCTGAGGGCTACGCTCTGGAATCGCAGGTGGATGAGACAACCAAGCCATCTGAATTTACAGTGAACGAACTCTTGGACACCAGACTGCTGCGGCGTGAACTGCTGGTGAGTTGCCGAAAAACCGGCCACACTCTTTTCAATCTTCCTTCAGCCGATGCTCTGGCCGTCATCACCATTAGTCAAGCTACGTGCAGCGTGTGCGGCGCGAGTATCGCTGACGAAAAGATAGAAGAAATCTTGTCGCCGACTCAACTCTCTTCCGTCTTATTGGAAGACGCTGCGTGGCTGGTCAATAGGCTTCATACAATTTTTCGTCAGCTTGGCATCTCTGAAAGCGAGATTGCGATTGAGCCTCCGGCGGGCGATGGCGAGGCGCGACTGTTGGCAAGCGTCTGCGGCGAACTGTTTCTTGTTGTGATGCGGGACGGAGACCTGACTCCGGCTCTTGCGCGCCGTGCGATCAACGCTAAGATCGAGACAGAGGCGCGGCATCTTGTGATTGTAGTGACGGGCGCGGTCCACAATGAGGCGCGGATGAATCTGCTGCGATTCTCGAAGCAAGTTGAGCGCGTCGGAAACGATTTTGAAATGATCGTCGCGGAAGGAGTAAGCGTCGCAGAGGCTGAACTACGTCGTGCCTTCGAGCGCGCTTCCGCTAGAGTACTCACGGAGCAACTGTGCGAACTGGACTCAAGCCTCGGAGTCAGCGTCGCTTGCTTGATTAGAACAAAGTTTGAAATGCTTCGGAATGCCGAAAGCAGTAGTCACATGCTCCAACTCCCGCTAACTGCGAAAGATGATCGCCCAACCAGGCTATTGACCTAGAGCTATAAACCGATTGCAGGTAAGCGTGCGAGCAAATAGATGAAGAAAGCGATGTCCGTCCTGGTCGCAACTACTATTTTAATCTGTCTTCTCTCCCAGAGCGGCAGTACCGCAAGTCAAAACCCATCGCTCAGTAACTACACTCCTTCTCCTCTTTCGTCCGCTGTCGCAAACGAGGGTCAAACAATGATCGCAGAGATAAACGATAGCGATGAGTTTTTTCAGAAGGCTCTACGCTCTCGCGGCGTGAAGCGTGATTACTCTGCGAAGATCGAGGCGCTCTTGAAACAGATGACCCTTGAAGAGAAGGTTGGTCAGATGACTCAACTGACGCTCTCCATGATCGTCAAAGGGCGCGATCAAAACATTGAGATTGATCCCGCAAAGTTGCAGAAAGCAGTTGGACAGTACGGCGTAGGCTCAATCCTGAATGTTTATGAGCAAGCCCTCACGCCTGACAAATGGCAGAACCTTATTTCGCAGATACAGAATGCCGCTCGAAAGACTCGTCTAGGTATTCCCGTCCTCTACGGGATAGACTCGATTCACGGCGCAAACTATGTTCAAGGCTCAACGCTCTTTCCACAAGAGATTGGAATGGCCGCCACCTGGAATCCTGAGCTAATGAAACGCGCTGCGGAAATCAGCGCAATGGAAACACGCGCGGTCGGGATTCCATGGAGCTTTTCGCCCGTTCTTGATATTGGACGCCAACCGCTCTGGCCGCGTTTCTGGGAAACGTTCGGCGAAGACCCTTACCTTGCGAAAGTCATGGGCGTAGCTTTCATTCGCGGAATGGAAGGCTCTGACCTGGCTTCACAAGATCACGTTGCTGTCTCGTTGAAGCATTATATGGGCTACAGTTTTCCGCTCAATGGAAGAGACCGCACGTCCGCATGGATTCCTGAAAACTATCTGCGCGAATATTTCCTGCCGACGTTTGCGGCTGGAGTTCAGGCCAACGCTCACACTGTGATGGTCAATTCCGGCGACATCAATGGCATTCCTGCTCATGCCAACCATCATCTGTTGACAGACATTCTGCGCAATGAACTGGGCTTTCAAGGCTTCGTCGTTTCTGACTGGGCCGATATTAAAAGGCTTGTGCAGGACTGGCACGTTGCGGCCAACGAAAAGGAGGCGACGCGCATGGCCGTCATGGCTGGTGTGGATATGAGCATGGTGCCGAGCGACTATAGCTTTGCCGACCTTCTGGTCGAATTGGTCAAAGAAGGCGCAGTCCCGCAGTCGCGTATAGATGAAGCAGTGCGGCGCATACTTAGAGTTAAGTTCGAGCTTGGTCTCTTCTATAACTCGATGCCTGATGCTGCTCTGAAATCCAAAATAGGTCTGCCGGAATCCAGACAGACCAGTCTTCGGGCAGCACAGGAATCCATCACGCTTTTGAAGAATACAAATGGTCTGCTCCCTCTATCAAAAGATCGGAAGGTTCTCGTCACCGGTCCGACCGCCGATTCGCTGATCTCATTGAATAACGGCTGGACTTATGTTTGGCAAGGTTCTGAACCGTCGCTATATCCCAAAGACAGACCCACTATCAGGCAAGCCATCGAAGCTAAATTGGGCGGGGCGCGTGTGACTTATATACCCGGCACAAGAATTACACGTCGGCCAGACTCGCCATCCAACAGCACGCCCACGAACATAGACGAAGAGGTAAATATACAGGCGGCAGTCGAGGCTGCAAGCAACGCTGATGTTGTCGTGTTGTGTCTGGGCGAAGGCTCTTACACCGAAACACCGGGCAGCATCTCCGATCTGACTCTGCCAGAGCCTCAACTCAAGTTGGCCGAAGCCATAGAGGCCGCAGGCAAACCCGTCGTGATCGTATTGGTCGAAGGTCGCCCTAGAATTATCAATCGCATAGTGGATAAAGCGGGAGCAATTGTGATGGCCTACAACCCTGGCAATGAAGGAGGACAAGCCGTGGCCGATGCACTTTTTGGCGACATCAATCCGAGCGGCAAACTTCCCTTCACTTATCCTCGCTCGGTCAACGGGCTGATAACTTATGATAGCCGGGCTTTTGAGACTGAAGGCGAGCATTTGCCCATCAGACCTCAATTTGAATTTGGCTCTGGTCTGAGCTACACGAGTTTCAGCTACAGTGATCTGCGTCTGAGTAAGAAGACTATCACTGGAAACGAAGAGCTTTTAGTCAGCGTGACCGTAAGCAACACTGGTCGCCGCGCCGGTCAGGAAGTCGTTCAACTTTACGTCTCTGATCTTGTTGCTTCGATAGCTCCGGCTGCTAAGCGACTCAAGCGTTTCGCTAAAATCTCGCTCCAACCCGGCCAAAGCCGCGCCTTAAATTTCAAGCTACGCCGCGAAGACCTCTCGTTCATTGGCAGCGATAACAGACCGGTTGCCGAACCTGGAGACTTTGACGTAATGGTCGGCGGACTGAAGGCTAGATTTACGCTGAAGTGAGCACCTCATTAACTAACTCTCACTTCAAAGAACTCTAAAGCGTGCTTGAGCGCCGCAGTAACTCTTTCATTATTAAAGTCAGGACTGTGCTTCAGATGCCGCTCGTCTTAATGCCCGAAAAGCTCTCTCCGATGAGAACATGCCCTCGGCTCTTTCACAAATTTTGGTATAGAATGTGCTGAGATCATGTGATAAGGTGGGTTAGGCACAAATTCGTGCCTAAATGAGCGATTCAGCTATCATCTTGACTGCTGGCTCTTCTTTTTGACTCCCATTCGTACCTGCCCCGGACGACCACTAAAACGAAACGGTTACTGCCCATCAGCGGATAATTTTCTTAGTCATCCTCTTCAGAACCTATCATGAAGTTTTTCAGATCGGCTTGCGCAACAGAGATTGATAGACCATCTCAACTACGGACCAAAAGGGGCCGCTTAGTTCTACTCGTATCCATGATGTTATGGCTGCTCATAGTCGGGATTGGGCTGTCTGTTCTCTGGAACTACGAGAGTACTCCGGGCGCGAGTGCGAATCCTCCAGCCTTGTGGCCTGTCGAAAGCAAGATTCAACGTGCGCCCGCTCACGATACATTGGTCATACTGGTTCATCCACATTGTCCGTGCACGCGAGCGACTATTGGCGAATTGGCTGAACTCATGGCTCACTGCCAGGGGCGTTTGACCGCTTACGTCCTGTTCCTAAAGCCCGAAGGTTTTGTTGATGATTGGGAGAAGACCGATCTATGGCAAAGTGCCGCCAGCATTCCAGGAGTCAATGTCATGGTTGATGATGATGGCGCGGAGGCCAGCCGTTTCAACTCTCAGACCTCCGGCCAAACTATTCTCTATGACGATGAGGGACGTTTGATGTTCAGCGGCGGAATCACAGCTTCGCGCGGACACTTGGGCGACAACGACGGAGAGAGCGCCATCGTCTCGCTCGTCAATAAAGGATCGGCTGTGCGAACGGAGACCAGCGTCTTCGGCTGCCCGTTGTTTGACAAAAACTCAGAATGTAGAAAGACAAAAGATAAACAGAATGAATACTGATTTAGCCCAGAGCAAAGAGGTTGTGCGGCAAGCCGCAGACATCTTTAACGAACAGCGCCAAAGTATCTACCAACATACGGACCGTATGTTCGCGGCCTTGATGTTGATTCAATGGCTGGCCGGTATTGTCGCCGCTCACTGGATTTCTCCTCTGAGTTGGGTCGGTACGACGAGCCAGACACACATTCACGTCTGGGCTGCGATGTTTCTGGGCGGCGCGATCAGTTCTCTACCTATCGCGCTCGCACTCACACGCACAGGCTTTGCTTCGACCCGCTACACAATCGCGGTATCACAGATGTTGCTTGGGGCTTTGCTGATTCATCTCACGGGCGGGCGAATCGAGACGCATTTTCATGTCTTCGGCTCTTTAGCCTTTCTCTCTTTCTATAGAGACTGGCGCGTACTTATTCCAGCGACGCTCGTCGTAGCAGCGGACCATTTCCTGCGCGGCATTTTCTGGCCGCAGTCCGTTTATGGCGTGCTGTCGGCTAGCCAGTGGCGCTGGGTTGAACATGCGGGTTGGGTTATCTTTGAAGATGTCTTTCTCTTTATAGCCATCAAGCGCAGCGTAAGCGAGATGTGGAACATCGCTGAACGAACAGCCGAGATCAAGAGTTTCAATGCAGGCTTAGAGCATCACGTTAACGAGCGCACAGCACAGCTTGTCGCTGCCAATCGTGAACTGGAGAGAGAGGTAGCTGAGCGTAAGCTGGCCGAGGAACAACTTCGTCAGGCGCAGAAAATGGAGGCCGTCGGCAAGTTGGCCGGTGGTGTAGCGCATGATTTCAACAACCTGCTCACAATCATTAACGGCCACACCGATCTCTCTTTGAGACGCCTGAAGCCGGATGACCCGCTCTATCGCAAACTCGAAGCGATCAAGGAAGCCGGAGGGCGAGCATCTTCCCTCACCCGTCAACTCCTGGCCTTTAGTCGCAAGCAGATGCTGCAACCGAAAGTGCTCGATCTTAATAAAGCCATTTTCGAGACGAATAAGATATTACAGCGTCTCATAGGAGAAGATATAGACCTTTTAATAGGTCTTGCGCCCGACTTGGGAAAAGTTAAGGCCGATCCGAGCCAGATTGAGCAGGTGCTCATGAATCTGGCCGTCAACGCGCGTGACGCGATGCCTTCGGGCGGTAAGCTGACCATCGAGACCGACAATGTTTATCTCAGTGAAAACTATGCTGGTCATCACATCTCAGTCCGTCCAGGTTCATACATCATGCTGGCTGTGAGCGATACGGGATGCGGGATGGATGCGAAAACGCGGGAGCGAATCTTTGAACCTTTCTTCACCACAAAGGAAGTGGGCAAGGGTACGGGACTTGGCCTCTCGACCGTCTATGGCATCGTCAAGCAGTCGGGCGGAAACATCTGGGTCTATTCGGAAGAAGGGTGTGGGACGACCTTTAAGATTTATCTGCCGCGCGTTGACCAGCCTGCCGAAGAGCCTACGACAAACTCTGAGGATACCAATTTACAGATGGGTGTTGAGACCGTACTCCTTGTTGAGGATGAAGAGATGGTGCGAAAGATGACCAGAGAGATTCTTGAGGAGAGCGGCTATCAGGTCTTAGAAGCAAAGCACGGCCATGAGGCATTAAGTATTGCCAACCAGCATAAAGGCCCAATCCACTTGATGCTCAGTGACGTAGTGATGCCGCAAATGGGTGGTCGAGAGTTAGCGGAGCGTTTAGTTACACTGAGAAGCGAAACGAAAGTGCTATATATGTCAGGCTATACAGACGACGCGATTGTCCATCACGGAGTGTTGGATGAAGGGATGAGTTTCATAGAGAAGCCGTTCACTCCGAATGCTCTGACAAGTAAGGTGCGCGAGGTATTAAATTTATAAGATAATAGTTCAATCGTTTACGGCTGCGGATTAACAATTATGGCGCGGATATCCCGTTCTGCCTGGCTCGCATTTTCACCAAAAGCTCAAGCAGGCTCAGAATCCGACGCCACTTTGTTTTGCAGAGCGCGATAGTCGTCTGGCGTATCAACATCGAAGGCAGCTTCGGGAACAGCGATTACGGCTGCTTCCCGTGCATGATCCGCGATAATCAGCTTCGCGCCCTGTGCTCCGCGCAAGGCCATTAACTCTGGAAAGAGAGCGCGACTAAAGAGGGCCGGAACGCCCCGCGTTTTTTCTCCTTCGGTCCCATACTCGGAGGCTACAAGCAATACCTGCCTCGCGCGGTATGTATCAACCAGTCTCCGTATAACTACGTCGGTGACGAACGGCTGATCACAGAGCATAAAAACCGCCGCGTCAATTTTCTCTGGCGACTTTGCTTCCAACGCCTCCAGACCACAGCGAATCGAAGAACTCATCCCTTCGGTCCACTCTTGATTGATGACAGCGTGCGCTTCAATAGTAGTGATCTCACCTTGCAGTATATTCGCATCCGCTCCCAGCACGACGATAACCGGATAACATTCAGCTTCAATCGCCGTGCGAACTGCACGGTGTAGCAGGTTTTCGCCTCTAAACGGCAGAAGTTGCTTAGACTCGCCCATGCGCGAGCTTGCGCCCGCGGCCAGTACGATGATGCCTACGCGCGGTTCATTCACGACGAATGGCAGACAGTGAGCAATGCGCTTTCGCCGACCGCTACATACTGCTCGACGGAAGCTTTGCCCTGGACTGAAACTATCCGTTCTTATCTCTTCGAGCAGTTTCAGCGTGCGCTTGCGTGGACCGAGTATGCCCAAATAGCAAACGGGCGATGGCAGTAAGGCTCGAAGGAGTTCAACGTCATCCAAATAGTTGTGCGTCATCACGACGATTGCCGTGCTCTCTGTCAAAAGGAGATGCGCGGACACACACTCAGCGCGACAGAGCAAAACTTTGTCTGCTTCTGCGAATCTTTCTCTCGAAGAATTGCGCGCACGCGTGTCAACAACTGTGACATGCCAGCCGAGCGTGTGTGCTTGACGAACGAGCGGCAAGGCATCGTGCTCTGCGCCGAAGATGATGAGAGGGCGTGGCGGTGTGATTAGATCGAAGAAGATTTCGCTTCGTTCTTCATCAGTTTCAACAAAGCGCGTCACGGCTCGCTTTCCCGCCAGAACCTCAAGCGCATCTTCGCTGATGCGCCTTGTGAGTTCTTCGCCGAAGAGAGATTGACCGCAGACATTCAGTTTTTCATTAAGCAGCAATCGCGCGCCGAGTTCCGGTCCGCAATCTCCGCTGCTCCTTTTGCCTTTGTATGCTATCAGCGTTGCTACAACCCCGCTTTGGCGCTTCAGCAAACAGTCTTCGATGAACCGCACCGCATGTTCGCCCACAACTCCTTCGCGCAAGCTCTCAAGCAGAACACGCACTACACCGTTGCAACCAAGTCCCAAGCCCCAAACGATCTCTTCGCTGCCGCGCGTGTCGTATTCGATGAGACGAGACGAACCGGATTCAATTACCTCAGAAGCTCTCAATGCCACGTCGCGCTCAAGACAACCGCCGCTGATAGTGCCGCATGTATCACCGCTTTCGGTAATAATCATGCGCGCGCCCGGACGCCTGTAGGCAGAGCCTTCCGTTTGGACGACGGTAGCCAACGCGGCGCGCTCGCCCCGTTCACGCGCCTGCGCGTAAAAGTTGACGATTGCTTGCAATTCGTTCATGCCAGCGCCCCCTTCCCGATCAACTTGTCGGGCGTAATCGGAAGGTCGCGCACGCGAACATTCGTCGCGTGATAGATTGCGTTGGCGACCGCGGCAGCCGCGCCGACAATTCCGATCTCGCCAGCACCCTTAGCACCTATGGGGCTTGCGTACTCGTCGAAGTTATCCAGAAGCACTATGTCAATCGGCGGCACATCTGCATGGACCGGTACGTGATATTCCGCCAGGTCACGATTGACAATGCGCCCTGAATTTTTATCAATCACAGTCTCTTCCATCAAGGCCATGCCGATTCCCATGACGACGCCTCCGCGCATCTGTGACTCTGCCAGCTTCATGTTCATCACGCGCCCTATGTCGAAGACGCTCGTCGCGCGCGTCACACGCACTTCGCCAAAGTCCGGGTCAACGCGCACCTCCGCGAAATGCGCGCCGAAAGAATGCGACGAGTGAGTCTTCTGACGGTCGTTGAACTGCATGTCGAAGTCGCCCTCGACCTCCTTCAACCCTGCGCGCGTCAATATAGCCTGATAGGTTTCGCCTTTCGCAGCATTGTCCGAATGCGCGAGTCGAACTCGCACGCGCTCGACGGGCAATCCCAGAGTGTCTGCTGCGACTTGCGTCAAGACGGTGTAAGCGCCCGTGCCCAGATCATGCGTGCTGCTCTCGGCGATGGCCGTGCCGTCCTGCTTGATGATTACGCGAGCAGAAGACGGGAAGTGATTGACGGGATAGACTGCGCTCGCCATACCCATGCCTACTAGATAACGCCCGTCGCGCATTGACGCAGGCGTGGGTTTTCGCCGCGACCACCCGAAACGCTCTGCGCCCGTTTTGTAACACTCTTTCAAGAGCTTTGTGGACCAGGGCAGTTTCTCGTCAGGGTCTGTGTCCGCGTGGTTGATTAGACGCAGGTGAACCGGGTCAATGTTTAATTTATAAGCCAACTCGTCCAACGCAGATTCAAGCGCGAACATGCCGGAGGTTTCGCCGGGCGCGCGCATGTAAGTTGGAGTGCCAACGTTTAGCGAGACTAAGCGCTGCGAAGCTCTGAAATTTTCGCAGGCGTACATCATGTGCGTGGGCTTGCTGAAAGGCTCTACGAACTCGTCGTAGGTGGAGTTGTGCGAAAGCCCTTCGTGAATGATGGCTGTAAGTTTCCCGTCGCTCGTTGCACCGAGCACTACGCGTTGTTCGGTCTCTGCGCGGTGGCCCATGTTTGCGAACATCTGCTGGCGAGTGGTTGCGAGTCTAACGGGTCGCTTCACCTCACGCGCCGCAGCAGCAGCAAGAGAGACGTGCGACCAGACAGTTCCCTTGCAGCCGAAGCCTCCGCCAGTGAATTTACAGATGACTCGAACATTCTCTTCAGGAATGCCGAAGGTCGCGGCCATAGCGTGGCGCACGCCATAGGTGTATTGCGTGGCGTCATAGACGGTAAGCCTCTCGCCCTCCCAAACGGCTGTCGTCGCGTGCGGCTCCATTGGGTTGTGATGTTCAGTCGGCGTGCGGTAAATCTCGTCAACCTTCACAGCCGCTGCGCTCAATCCCGCATCCGGGTTTCCGCGCGTCGTGTCCGCAGGCTTGCCCGCGACCTTTTGTTTGGGAATGTAAGCACGCCCGCGCTCCTTATCCATGTCCGTGGCTGGTGGCTGCTCGTCGTAAGTGACGCGCAAAAGGTCTGCTGCGCGTCGCGCCTGCTCCAGAGTCTCTGCTACGACGAGAGCGATGTACTGCCCGCTGTAATAAACATTCGGGCTTTGAAGCGGAACGCGCTTGCCCGCCGCGTCGCCTTCCGCAGGGTTCGTCATTACGGGTTTCAGTTTCGGCGCATTCTCGTGTGTCATTATGTGAAGCACGCCCGGCACTCTCCTGGCCTCGCTCGTGTCTATGCTCTTTATTCGACCGTTGGCGATGGTCGAGCCGATGAGCGCGGCGTAAGCCATATTCTCGATAGGATATTCGACGGCGTAACGCGCGCCGCCCGTCACTTTCAATCGCCCGTCAACGCGGTTGATGGGTTGACCCACGACTCCTTTATTCTGATTCATAGCTTTACTGCTCTGTTGATTAGCGCTCACGCCGCACCTCCTACTCTTCTACCAGACACATCGTTCAAGATTCTCACAATCGCGCGCTTCGCAAGCTCCACTTTGAAAGCGTTGTGATTCTGCGGCACAGCGCCGCGCAAGGCTGCTTCAGCCGCCGCTTTGAAAGTCTGCGCGTTCGATTGCGCGCCCGTTAAGACTTTCTCTGCTTCCGTAGAGCGCCAGGGTTTGTGTGCCACGCCGCCCAACGCAATCCGTGCTGCTTCTATCCTTCCATTCTTAATGTCGAGCGCCGCCGCGACCGAAACGAGCGCGAAGGCATATTGCGCGCGGTCTCTGATCTTCAAATAGCCGGACCGCTTTGCGAAGGCGGACGAAGGTAGATCAACAGAGACGATCAATTCGTCTGGCTGCAAGTTGGTATCAATTTCTGGCGTGTCGCCCGGCAAGCGATGAAAGTCAGTGATTGCAATCGAGCGCGCACCCTTTGGACCTTCGACTCTAATGACAGCATCAAGGGCTGCGAGCGCTACGCACATATCCGATGGATGTGTGGCGATGCAATGCTCGCTCGCGCCCAGGATTGCGTGAATGCGATTGAAGCCCGGGATGGCAGGGCAGCCTGAACCGGGCACGCGCTTGTTGCAGGGGAAGGCCGTGTCCATGAAGTAGTAGCATCGCGTGCGCTGCAATAGATTACCGCCCACGGTCGCCATGTTCCTCAGTTGCGGCGACGCGCCCGCAAGCAGTGCTTCCGATAGCACCGGGAAACCCTCCTGCACCAACTTGTTATTCGCCACCTCGCTGTTCGTTGCGAGCGCACCTATGCGAAGTCCCGTCGGAATGCTTTCAATCTTTTTAAGAGCGAGGCGATTGATGTCAACCAACTCACTGGGCTGCTGCACATTCATCTTCATCAAATCAATGAGATTCGTGCCGCCCGCCAGGAATTTCGCGCTCCTGTTGTCTGCGACCTCTCTTATTGCTTCGGCCTCGTTGGCCGCGCGTTTGTATGTAAACGAATTCATCTCTTTCCACCTTATTCCGAAGGTTTTGAACATTACTGGCTGGCTTGCCCACGCGTTAGAATTGATGAGCAATCAAGCCTGCCTGCCTCTTACTTCTTCGATTGCTGCGACGATGCCGTTGTATGCGCCACAGCGACAGATGTTGCCGCTCATGCACTCACGCACTCCCATTCCCGTAGGGCAGCCCTCCTTTAACAATCCTGCGGCGGACATTATCTGGCCCGGCGTACAGTAGCCGCACTGGAATCCGTCGTGCTTGATGAAAGCCTCTTGCAAAGGGTGCAATTGGTCGCCGTTTGCTAAACCTTCGATGGTCGTAATCTCAACGCCGTCGTAAGCGGCTGCGAGTGCCAGACAGGAGTTGATGCGATGTCCGTCCGCCAAGACTGTGCACGCTCCGCACTGGCCGCGATCACAACCCTTCTTCGATCCCGTCAGCCCCGTTCTCTCCCTAATTGCATCAAGCAGCGTCACCTGCGGCTCAAGGTTTAGCGCGTGTGTCTTCCCGTTGACGCGGAGCGTGATAGGTATAGTTACCGCAGACTCCACAGTAGATGAAGAACGACTCGCCATGCTCTCCACAGTTTGCGCGAACAGATTCAACCTATAGCTCAAGAGTAAATTCGCTGCCGCTACGCCTCCGCCCGCAATCAAAGCCTGTTTCAGGAAGCGGCGACGCGCTTCGCCGTCTTCCGATAAGAAGGCTTTTATCTCTTCACTCCCTGCGCCCTCTGTGGCTAACAACTCACTGTCAGCCTCGTCGAGCATGGCAAGAAATCCTTCGTATTCCGTTTCCCATCCCATAAATGTGCTCCTCGAATTTCTATATTGATTGTTGCCCGCTTACAGACGAACGCATCAAACAAGAGCGCAAATGACGCGCTCAAAATCGGCGCATCTGTGCAGATACTCCTGGCTCATATTCGCGCTAAGACGAAAGGCAAAACGTCGTCGCCGAAAGACCGCTCTTCTTAATTTGGGGGAAGCATTATAGTGTGCCACGAATGTCGCTATTTTGACAAAGTTGTTTCATTCGTTGCTTGAGTTTCTTCTTGCTATGAGTGGCAGGATAGTACCAAGAAACACTGGATCGTTGAACGAATAGCAGACTTGCCCTATGCGGTGTGTGCGATCTGTGGCCTGCATCTCGACCACAGGATTCTACCAGGGGTTAATGTGAATCACGTAATCTGCCGCCGTTGTAGTTCACGGGCACGACATCGCGCAACTCTTCCCACCGGATGGCCTCGCCGCGCAAAGGGAAAAACTCGGCCAAGTAAGGCAGGTGCGTTTCAAAAATTCGCTTCTTCTTCGACGACACATCTTCAACTACCTGAAGAATCCGACAGAACTCCGCGCACTCGAATTCCCCGATGGATGAGTGAAGCAAATATTATGGTAAACTTTGTTTCTACTAATAAAGCTCACGGGACGCTTAGGCTAATAGAAATTTGATGCCAGCACGGGGAATAGTAACATTTAGAGAAGACACGAAATGTAGGCTAGAAAGCCGTCAAGCCTTTTTGACAGTAGATGAGGTAAACGAGTATCCAAGGTAAAAAGGGTAGAGCAATTTAATACCCTCGCACCAGAAGGAAGCGCTCTTTAAGACCATCATTGAAGATTGTTTTAGATTAGCATCAGGGGTAATTATGACTACAGAGTATCAACCAAATTACTTGGCTTTGTATGAATCGGGTGAGCTTGCCAAGAGAGTGGAAACTCTTGAAAAGCTACTTTATAACTGTACGGTCTGCCCACTCGATTGCGGTAACAACCGTGTGGAGAATGAGCTTGCACGTTGCTATTCAGGACGCCTGCCGATTGTCTCTTCCTACACGCAGCACTTCGGCGAAGAGCCTGCACTGGTGGGCAAGCACGGCGCTGGCAATATCTTCTTCGGCAATTGCAACCTTCGCTGCGTCTATTGCCAGAACTATCAAATCTCACAGGCGCATAAGGAACAGATTAAGAACGAGATTACGCACGAACGACTCGCGGAGATTATGCTCGAATTGCAGGCGCGCGGATGTCATAACATAAACTTCGTCTCGCCCACACACTTTGTCCCGCAGATGGCGCGCTCCATCTTGCTGGCCGCGCGCGCGGGTCTTCATCTTCCAATCGTCTATAACACGAACGCTTACGATTCAATCGCTGTCCTGAGACTCTTAGACGGCATAGTTGACGTTTACCTTCCTGATTTGAAGTATGCAGAGAACGAGGCGGGCTACGAATACTCAAAGGTCAGAAACTACTCGGACCATGCGCGCCGCGCTATTGCGGAGATGTACAGGCAGATGGGCGACTCGTTGGTCTTCGACGCTGATGGTCTTCTAAAGCGCGGCCTTGTGATTCGCCTTCTGGTTCTACCGAACGATCTGGCGGGCGTGCGCGAGTCTTTGGAATGGATCAGGGACAGTTTGAGCCAGCGCGTGGCCGTCTCAATGATGGCTCAATACTACGCCACGAACCGTGCGGCAACGGACGCGCGTTATACCTTGCTCTCGCGTCGCATTACAGAATCAGAATGGCTGCGCGCTCTCTCCATGCTCGACGAGTTGGGGATGGAAGAGGGCTGGATGCAGGAGTACGATACTGCTTCGCACTACTATCGCCCTGATTTTACAGACCGGGAGACGCCCTTTAAGGACGTAAGGGATTTTCAGTAGGTATCAAAACCAGAAGTAAGGATGAAGAGCGCGGGTAAATAACTCTTCCTGACCTGAGAGATTAAGAGCGTAAGAGCTTTCTCATCCATCTCTCAAATCAGGAAGGCGGGCCAAGGCCCCAAGCTCTCCTTGCGGCTTAGCTTCGTAAAGTTCTCGTGTCCGTCTCTTGAACGAAAAAACAGATGTCGCAGTCGAAAAAATCTTGACACTCACTTTCGGTAGGAATATCTTGCCCTAGTCCACTTTCGATACCCTCGCCCGGTTTCGGTCTTCTGTCTAACATAAAGTCCGCCATACTTTTTTCTGATTCCCGGCGCACACGGAACTGTAACTCGTTCATTCGTTCAAAAGGAGACCCAATGAAAAGGATAATTTGCAGCCTCGCCGCTGCCCTACTGTTAGCCTCTGCCTTCGCGCCAAAATCTGCTGCGGACGACCCGGCGGAAGCGGTCACAAGGCATGAGGGTTACTCTGTCTCTCTGGACCTGAAGTTCAGCAAGAAGAGGCCGAACGCTCTACAACGCTTTGTAGCCCTTTTCGACTACGGCCCGAACGGTCACGCCACAGGTTTCTTCGTAGGCAAAGGATTGGTGATGACGGCCTACCACGTTGTTTCAGGCGAGTTGAGCATCTCGAAGAAAGCGCAGTTAGGCTTCAGCGCCAACGACGAGCTTGAAGTCAAAGCGTATGTAGGCGGGTGCGAAGCCTCTGTGCTCAAGGTAGATGAGAGCGCGGATCTTGCGCTCCTGCGCGTGTGCCAGCAGAAGCATGGCAAAGCGCCAGCCTTTCAGGCCACGACCAGCGAAAACGAGAAGCTGCTTCTGGTAGCCCGTCCCTTCGGCGACAAGATGGTCAGGCACGGAGTCTTTTCCGGTCCGTATGAGTTTCGCGGCCTGCAGTATTTGTCTGCAAAGATTGACGTGCGCGACGGCTATTCGGGCAGCCCCGTCTATAACGACAAGGCAGAGGTCGTAGGAGTCTTTAGCGGCTACGACTGGTTGAAGAAGGTCGCGCTGATTAGCCCGGGAGCAAGAGCACAGAAGCTTCTTGACGACTATAACTCCGCGCCTTAAAGTCAAAAGGTATTATCATAAAGAGTAATCTGCGAAAGAGAACAGAGAGCCATGCCCTCTGTTCTCTTTCGTGCCTATCATTGTCCTTTTCGATTAATTCCTCTTGGCTAACTACGCTCTAGTGCCTGCGATGCCTTCGGTTTCGGTGTCGCTGAACCATATAGCCTGTGCCAGCGCCAGCTCCAGCTCCTATCACTGCGCCTTTCTTGCCGCCGATTAAAGCACCGCCAACGCCTCCGACAGCACCGCCTACGAGCGCTCCTCTCCTTCTGCTATGGTGATGCCTTCTATGACGGCGTTGAGCAAAACTTACGCTTCCCATAACTCCAAGCAGCATGAGTATGCTCAGGAGCGCAGCTACCAAGCGTTTAATTAGAAGATACTGTTTCATCGTTTCTCTCCTCTCTCATAAAACGTAACCTTTAGGTTCTCTTCAAGCTCCTGTGAGCTGTAAGGCCGAAATCCTTGCAGATAGTCCTTCGGCATGAAAGTGTCCGTGTCCGTGACCGCAAGTGGAATCTCTGTGACAATCCATCGCTCAATCTCGCCTAGAAAAGTTCTATAGACCTGCTCGCCGCCGATTATGAAGAGGTCGCAAGCGAGATACGGCTTTAGCGAAAGGACCGACAGCTTATCTCTCAACACTATCACGGACTCTTGCCCCTCTATCTCAGCCGAGCGGCTCATGACAATATTTAGCCGGTTCGGCAGAGGCTTTTTAAGAGTAAGCCACGTGCGATAGCCCATCACGCAGGCGTGCCCCACAGTCTGCTGCTTAAAGAATTTCAGGTCCGCAGAATAGTGCCAGGGGATTGAGCCGCGCCTCCCGATTGCTCCCTGTCTATCCACAGCGACGATGCCTATGATTGACATAACTTTGAGATTTCACTTCGCACGAAAGATTTTCAGACCGCGACGGGCGCAGCTATCTTTCCGTGCGAAGCATATCCGATTAGATTCAAGTTCTCATAACGCATACTGAGCAGACCCGTCATGCCGCGAAGCCTTTTCTCTTCGTCTCTTATTTCAATACGCGGCAGTGGCAAAGGCTCGCGCGCAAGCAACTCTTCGACCTGCGCGAGATGATTCTTGTAGATGTGATAATCGCCGAGCGTGTAGATGAACTCTCCGACTTCCAATCGGCACACGTGCGCGATCATGTGCGTCAGCAGAGCGTAGGAGCTTATATTGAAAGGCACTCCGAGAAAGGCGTCTGCCGAGCGTTGATAAAGCTGGCAATGAAGAACTCGCTCGCCTTCAACCTTCATCTGCCAGAGCGTGTGACATGGCGGAAGATCAACTTCATCCGAGACGCGCGGGTCCCAGCCAGTCACTATCAGTCGGCGCGAGTTTGGACTCTTCTCAATTGTCTCAACGAGCCGCGCAATCTGGTCCACGCCGTCTCTCGCTGGATAGTTGCCGCCGAAGGAGCGCCACAGGTAACCGTAGATCGGTCCGAGGTCGCCTTCAACGCGCCCGAATCGGCCAGTGTGCTCAACGTCCGCCCACTCTTTCCAGATGTCCACGCCGCGCGCACGCAGATTCGATTCGTTCGTGTCGCCTGATAAAAACCAAAAAAGTTCTTCAGCAACCCAGCGAAACGGAATCTTCTTCGTCGTCACAATGGGAAAGCCCTCTCTCAGGTCAAAGCGCGTTTGATAGCCGAAGTGCGAGATTGTGCCGACGCCCGTGCGGTCAAGGTGTTCTCGTCCATTTTCGAGAATCGATCTAAGCAGGTCTTGATACTGTTTCATGCGGCTCATCAACTTCTCTTTGCGGCCCTGCAATTTGGAAAAAGAGCGATGCGATGTTATAAGAGCTTCGCAATAAAGGAAAGTTTTCGGCAACAGCTTAAGAGAAGGCAAAAGCGCTGAAGTGGATTTTCCTGACCGTCGTTGCTCTCGCCAGAGTTGCAAAAAAGCGAATATGAGTTGGCCCGTTGGAATTCATGTTGACGAACAGGCTCCAGACTTCACCTTGAAGGATGGGCTTGGCGAAGACTGGCGTCTGGCGGATAGGCGCGGGCAGGTCGTAGTTCTGCTCTTTTATCCGGGCGACGAAACGCCAATCTGCACCAGACAATTGTGCTCCGTGCGTGACCGCTGGACCGATTACGTCGCTACGGGCGCGGAGATAGTCGGCATCTCAACCGACACTGTTGAATCGCATCACAAGTTCAGCGAAAACCACCAGCTTCCCATGACACTCTTGTCAGACCCGTATGAGAAGGTGACGAAACTCTACGGCGTGCGCTCGTGGCTAAGACACAGAAGCGCACGAGCGGTCATCGTAATAGATGCCAACGGCGTCATACGCTATCGCAAGGTCGAGCCGCTCTCTCTGTTTCGTCCGAAAGATAATCAGGTGATAGAGGCTATCAGAATGGCGCAGTCGGACGGAGCAAGTGTAGGCGCTGGCCGCAGCGTGCTATTGTAATCAGCAAGGAGGAGTTTTATGTCAGACAAGATCAGGTGCGCGCGTTGCGGCGAAAAACGTCCAGCGCTCGGATACGCGCCCGTTCCAACCGAACTAGGGCAGAAGATAGGAGCGGAAGTCTGTCAGCCCTGCTGGGCCGAGTGGCTACAGAAGCAGACGCAGATTATCAACCACTTTGGACTTGACCTCTCCAACCCGGACACACACGGCTTTCTCTTTGACAACATGAAAGCCTTCTTCTACGGCTCAAACGAACTCGCGCAGATTGATACCACAAAAGAAGGTAGCGTCGAGTGGTAATGCAAATTTAGTCTCTATGTGAACGGTTTTGACGAGCAGACGCGCGGAATTGTCAATCGAGATTCAACTGATAAACGAGTGCGCAGCTTTAAGCTTTGTACCTATCGCCGCAAGTTATTGGCTATGCTCAGAAAGCCGATCTCTTTTTTGCTCACGGCGCTCATCTCTGCGGGCGCGTTTCACATAAGCCAAGCCGCTTCTTCTAAAAAAACCTTTACTCAAATCCGCGAAGAGTTTACTCAAGCAACTCTATTTCGCTTCGGTGAAAGTTTCAGTAAGGCGCGAGCATTACCCGTCAAACCTAAAATCACGCAACGTCATCCAGCTTCGGAGTGGCAAGTAGAGGAACAAAGCCGCTCAATCGAGCGGGTAGATGGATTTGCCGATGCAGAGCGTGAAGGCGCGATTGAGCGCGGGATGCGTTTCGTCTATCGCACCGCGCGTAGCCCTGCCAACTTCGCAGACTACGGCTCGGACTACGTGTGGTGGTTCGCGGCCATCTCGAACACGGTCCGGGATGAGCGCTTGCGCCAAATGGCGCGCGACATGGCGATTGCCTGCGCACGCAGATGGCTTCTAACACACCGCGCGCTCCCAAAAGACGCAGACGCCGATACGATTATTGATTTCGTCTCCGGCTTGGATGCAATCGAAAGCTTGGGCTTGCGTGACGACCAACTCAAAGAAGAGATACGCCGTGCGGCTTTACGGTTCACGGCGCGCGACTTTCTCAGTTTCGACCCAAAGGGCGAACCGCCGCCAGCAGACGTGCCTGATGAGTGCGAGTACGACGGGGCGAACGACAACCCGCGCGGCGCTAAGTTCTGTCACGTGTGCAAGAGGCGGCTTGCGATGAGAACGCGCTACGATGTTTGGTACGATGCGCTCGTCACTACACACATGGGCGACCACTACGGCATCACGCTCGGCGCGCATTACGCAGATGTGCTCAGGTGGTTGCCCGCCCTTGCGCCTTACCGTGCTAAGGGTCGCGGGACGGATGTGGAGTTCATTGACGCCGTCTATTCGATCACGCACCTCGTCTATACGCTCAACGATTTCTGGACCTATCGCCTGGACACGCAACTGCTTCCGCAAGAGCATGAATTCTTAAAAGCAAGTCTGCCGAAAGCCTTGGCCGCGCGGGACGCGGACATGATAGGCGAGATAATGGACTCGTTGAAGTCCTTCGGATTAGATGACTCTGACCCGCTGATAAATAAGGGCACACTGTTCCTGCTCGCACACCAGAACAGGGATGGTAGCTGGGGCGACGTGCATAATAACGATGTTTATGAGAGATACCACGCGACAGAGACTGCGATTAACGGGCTGTGTGAATACACGCTGCGTGATGAGAGGTTGAGTTTCCCGGAAGTTGAGCCGATGCTGAAGCGCTGGGCGCGTGAGTCCACATCGCTTAGGAATTAAACGTCAAGAATTAAAAATGGAAGACAAAGAGCGCGCCTCTCATCTTCCATTTTTAATTCTTAATTTGTAATTCTTAATTACCTCAGTGTTTCCTGTGGTGTCTAGTTGCTCTGTGATGCCTGGTCCTTCTTCTGCTGCCGCCAGCGCCGTTGCCGCCGCCGTTGGCGTGAGCGGCTGGCTTCTTGCCAGCGCCATTGCCTGCGCCGTTAGCGAAGACAAGGCCGGATGCGCCGAATGTAAGCACGAGGGATAGAGCAATTGTTTTAACTGCTCTCAAGATTGTGGATTTCATCGAAAAGCTCCTTCTTAATGTTTAGGGAAACGTTTTTTGTCTTAGTCTTTCAAGAGACTTTAACCATTGGATGATTAAACGAAGTGACCTGGTCCGCCAGATGCTTGTCACTTGCGAGATGAAGCGTATGCCGGATTCCTTTCTAAAGTCAACTTGTTCCTTCAGCCTCATTGATTTCGCGCGCCGCGCGGTGGCCCGATTGAAATGCTCCCTGCATCCATCCGGGCCAGGAAGATGTGTGCTCGCCCGCGAAGTGTATGCGCCCTTCCGTGCGCGCTATGTGTGGCAGAAGTTTCGTCATCTGTCCCGGCTTAAACCAACTGTAAGCGCCTCGCGCCCACCTGTCCTCATCCCACGCAACGGACGCGCCGCCCTCAAAGTTTTTGCGAACGCCCGGATAGACCTTCTCCATCTCAGAAGCTGTGAAATCTAATCGCTCGCCTTCGCTCATCGCCGCCGCGCGCCTTGCATTCTCGCCCGCCATGTAGGATTCGAGTATGCCGCGCGTGCCCGGTTGATTGAGAGTCGAATTGATGATAGCCATGATAGGCAAATCCGTGTAGGCTGAGACGCCAAGCCCGGCGTCGGTCCAGAATTCTCTTCTCGATTGAACATAAACGCGCACAACCGAAGTGTACTGAAGTTCTCTAATAGCCCTCTGCTTCTGCTCTGAAAACTGCGGTGTGACTTCAATCTCTCTGAGAATGGTGAACGGAATCGCCGAGATTAGATAATCGGCAGTAACAGTTTCTCGGTTGCCTGCCTGCAAGAACGAAACGCGCACCTGGCGCGCATCCTGTTCTATCTTTGTGACGGGCGAGCCGTAGCGAATCTTCGACGCGAGATGCGCGGCCAGAGCCTTCGGTAGAAGATCAGTCCCGCCTCTCACAGTGTACAACTCGACGGCGTTCTGATTGAGCGCCGATTCGCGCAGAACCATCAGAGCAGAAACCGCGTCAACTCCATCTCCCGTCAAATCCGCGTCGTTCAATCTGAGAAGGCGCAGCGCATCGGGCGTCGCGCCGCGACTACGCAGGAACTCCGCGTAAGAGATACGGTCATACTTCTTCAATCGCTCAGGCGGCCAATCCGTTGACCTCGCATCGCCCATTTCGTTCAAGACCGGGATGAGATATTTATCGGTCATGCCGTCGAGTCCCAATCTCTTCTCTTCGGGCGAGAGAGTCAGAAGCCGATTGATTGTGCGCTCATCTTCTGAGGTGAACCGCTTTCCATTGAGATAAAGAACGGACGAGCGTTTCTGCATCGGGATAGGAATCAGAGGAATGCGAAAGAGCCTGACATAATGCATCGTCAGGTCGTGAGAATCGGGGATGAACATCGCGCCCGCCTCCGCGTGAAGACCATCGGCGAACGGCTCGCGCAGCGTGTGAACGCGACCGCCAGCGCGCGTTCTAGCTTCCAATATTGTCACGTCGTGGCCCGCCTGCGTCAGTTGATAACAGGCGGAGAGACCCGCAAGCCCCGCTCCGATTATAACGACTCTCTTCGGCGTGCGCGGGCGTCGCAATTCCTTGCCCGCAGCCAGCGTCTCAAATCTGAAGGCAGGAATCGCAGCTAGACTTAGCAAGCCTCTTTGCAAAAATTCTCTTCGTCTCATTTTATCATAAACTCTTGCGCGCGTGCCGCGAACTAATGTATCATCCGCCATCCTAAGGAATCGCTCGGCTGGATTCAATGCTGATTTACCGAAAAGCTCCAGAGCTTTGATTTTCGATTCGTCACGGACCAACCGAGATTCAGTATCAGGCTATTAAAGACTCAGGGCAACTCGTTCGCGCTGGTCCTAGAAGGTCGGACACGCAAACGAGGTTCACTAAATTTCATAGGCTCAGAATAGGGAGAAAATCGATGAAGATGAAACTAGCTGCGCTTCTTGCAGCGACGATGCTCAGCCTTGCGGGTTGCGGCGGCGCATCAACGAATTCAACAAACACAACCAACTCCACAAACGCATCGAACGTGAACAAGACCTCTTCGACCACTTCGAAGCCGGACGAGAATACGGTCGCTGCTAAAGCGGACGCGACGAGCGAAGTCGGCGGCACGAAAGAGGGCTGCAAGTGTTCGGCAGCCGGAATGAAGTGCTCTACAAAGGCTGGCGAGAAGGGCTGCTGCGGCAAAGACGGCGAGTGCTCTTCTATGGTTGACGGCAAATCGTCCTGCTGCGCCAGCAAGGGAAGCGCCGATGCGGCCTGCTGCTCTACAGCCGGTAAGGTTGCGATGGAAGAGAAGAACACCGGAGAGAAATCTACAGCGGCTCCGGCTGGCAAGAAGGGCTAAAGCGTTCAGCTTCTTAACAGCCAACCTGCCTCCAAATTAATTCTAACGAGCGAGCACGCGGCCTTGTGCACGCTCGCTCGTTTTTCTTGCGCCTGTGCACGCCTCTGATTTAATATACGAACCGTTTTAAGTTCCCCAATATAATCTTCAAGCTTAAACATCGGGCAGCTTCTGTGGGGCAGTCTGCCCTTTTTATTCAAGCCCAATAAACTTATGCGAATTCGTCAACTGCTAATCATCTGCGTGCTCGCTCTCTTCTTTGCATTGACCGCGCGCGTCACGCCGACAACACACGCGCAGCGCAGCGCCACCATAGACACTTATGCCATCACTAACGCGCACATAGTTCCCGTCACCGGACCGGAGATTCAGCGCGGCACAATCGTTATACGCAACGGGCTGATCGCAGCCGTCGGAGCTAACGTCGCGGCACCGGCAGATGCGCGCGTCATTGACGGCGCGGGGCTAACGGTCTATCCGGGACTGATTGACGCCAACACAACTTTGGGTATGCCGCAGCCAAGCCCGTCGCCTTCAGCCGCTACGGGTCGAAGCGGCGCGGGTCTTCCTTCTATCTTCGCAGCGCCGCAAGCAACGCTCATCACTGCGCCGAACTCCGCGCAGCCTCCGGGACTTCAACCCGAAGTCATGGCAGAGAATGTTATACAAACAAGCAGCGACCAGATAGATGCAGAGCGCAACGCTGGCATCACTTCTGCCTTAACCGCGCCGCGCGAAGGAATCTTCATAGGCCAGTCCGCTTTCATCAATCTCTCAGGCGACACGCCCAGACAGATGATCGTGCGCTCGCCCGTTGCGCTTCACATAGGCTTTACGCCGCTTCGCTCAGGCACGTATCCGGGTTCGCTTCTTGGCGTCTTCTCTTCCATCAGGCAGATGCTTCTGGACGCGCAGCGTTACCGCGATTCGCACGTGACATACGAACAGAACCCGCGCGGCATTCGTCGCCCGACGCAGGACCGCTCGCTCGCAGCGCTCGTTCCCTTGATTACGCGCGACATGCCCGTCGTTATGCAGGCCAACACTGAGCGTGAGATTCGTCGTGCGCTCGATCTCGCGCAAGAATTCAATCTGAAAGTCATCATCGCCGGAGGCGAAGAGAGTTGGAAGGTCACGGATCGCTTGCGCGAGATGAACGTGCCCGTGCTGCTCTCGCTCAACTTTCCGCGTCGCACTACTGCGCAAGTTGCCGAAGCAGACCCTGAACCCTTGCGTGTCCTGCGCGAGCGCGTAGAAGCGCCGAAGGCTGCCGGTCGTTTAGCAGCCGCGCACGTACGCTTCGCATTTCAATCAGGCTCTATGACGGACATGAGAGATTTTATCGGCAATGCTATCCGTGCGGTCGAGAATGGACTCGCGCGTGACGAAGCCTTGCGCGCGATGACCATAAATGCGGCGGAGATTTTAGGCGTCGGCAATCAACTCGGCAGTCTTGAGGTCGGCAAGATCGCTAACCTGACAGTCACGCGCGGCAATATCCTTGACCGCAACGCGCGCATCACAAACGTTTTCATTGACGGTCGGCCCGTCGAACTTAGACCCGTGATCGCTGCGCCCAGAGGCGCGGGCGCGAGCGGCTCGTGGACCGTCAACATCAAGCTGGAAAGCAGAGACGTGACCATCACGCTCATACTTCAACAGGACGGCGAGAATCTTAGAGGCTCTATTCAGGGCGAACTAGGAAGCTCGCAGATTGCAAGCGCATCCGCTGGACCGACGGGCGACCTGCGCATCACCGTTCCCATAACCTTTCAAGGCCAGACGCATGAAGCGACCCTTTCAGGCAGAATCGCCGGCAACGAGATGAGCGGCAGCGTCACTGTTGTCGGCCTCTCGCCCGGCACGTTCACAGGAACAAGAGCGGGCGGCGGACCAACAACGGCTGCACCGAGTTCTTCGCCGCAGGCGCAGCCCACTCCTACGCCTGAGCAGCCGAGCGGCAATCCGCCCGCTTCATCTTCAACTTCAAAAACTCTTGCGAGCGCAGCGCTGGCCGACACAGAAGCTTCAGGGACATGGAAGATCAGTCTTGTAATTGACGATCAGAAAGTTCCCGCAACGTTGATGCTCAAGCAGCAAGGCAAGAGGCTAAGTGGAATGATCGAAGGCCCTTTTGAACCGGCAGAGATCAGTGGTCAGATCACCAATGAAAAAAGGTTTAGCTTCACCTCAACGGTAGTTCTTGGCGGCAATAGCGTTGATTTGAAATTTGAAGGGACAATCTATCTGGATTTAGCGCTCGCCCCTTGTGGCGGGGAAGGGATTATGGCTGTCATGAGCGGGACAGTGACATCTTCGTTAGGCTCTGTTGCTTTCGCTGGCACGCGCTATCAGGAGTGCAAATAATGAGAGATAAGATAAAGAGGCTGATTGTTTTCACCATCTCGCTGGCAATGTTCAGCGCAATCAATCCGGTCCACGGACAAACGAGAACGCCTGATAACCAGGCAGAGCAACGACGTGAAGCTCCGACGGAGACGTTGATTCGCAATGCGACCGTACTGACTATCTCGCACGGCACACTTCAGAACTCAGACGTTCTGATACGTCGTGGCAAGATCGCAGCCGTCGGGCAGAATCTGAAAGCCGGAGGAGGCGCGCGCGTGATTGATGCCACAGGCAAGTACGTTATGCCCGGCATCATTGACTGCCACTCGCACACGATGATCGATGCTATCAACGAGGGAACGGTCTCTGTCAGTTCAATGGTCAACGTCAAGGATGTCTTGAACCCTACGGACATAGCCATCTACCGAGAGCTTGCTGGCGGGACGACGACGGCGAATGTCCTGCACGGCTCAGCTAATTCCATCGGCGGACAGACGATTGTCGTTAAGCTCAAGTACGGGCGTCCCGCTTCAGAGTTCATCTTTCCGGGCGCGCTGCCCGGCATCAAATTCGCGCTCGGCGAGAATCCGAAGCGTTCAAATTTTCCTCCGTTGCCCGGTCTGCAACGCCGATACCCAGCAACGCGCATGGGCGTCGAAGAGACCATACGCGACGCATTCACGCGCGCAGTTGATTACAAGAAGGATTGGGATGATTATCGCGCTGCACAAAAGCGCGGCGATAAGAGTGTCTTGCCGCCGCGACGCGACCTGCAACTCGAACCGCTCGTTGAAGTCCTGGAAGGCAAGCGCTACGTTCACGCGCACAGTTATCGCGCAGACGAGATTCTGATGCTCATCAACGTCGCCAATGAGTTCGGCTTCAAAGTCAGAACATTCCAGCATGTGCTCGAAGGCTACAAGGTCGCTCGTGAGATTGCCGAGCACGGCGCGGGCGGCTCTACCTTCTCCGACTGGTGGGGCTACAAGATTGAAGCTTACGATGCGACGCCATACAACACTGCGATTATGATGCGCGCGGGCGTTGTCGTCTCAGTCAACTCTGATTCAAATGAGTTAGCGCGGCGGCTGAACATAGAGGCCGCGAAGATGATGAAGTACGGCGATCTGACGGAAGAAGAGGCGCTAAAATTAATCACTCTGAATCCTGCGATCCAACTAGGCATACAGGATCGCGTCGGCACGATTGATTTAGGCAAAGACGCAGACGTTGTCATCTGGAATGGACACCCTCTGAGCGTCTATTCGCGCCCGGAGACCACGTTCATTGACGGCGAAATCTTCTTTGACCGTCAGCAGGACATTGCGCGCCGCGCAGACATGGAGCGTGAGCGTGCGCAGCTTGAGCAGGCCGAGCCGAATCGCCCGCCCGCTCAAGGCGGAACAGCGCCGACGATTCCACGACGCCGACCAAGCCACGACACAGACGATGAATGGGATGGAGGTATTGACCAGAGATGAGAAGGCGGAAAGCAGTTGGCAGTTGGCAGTTGGCAGTTGGCAGTTACGCGCGCTTTGTTTCGTTCAGCGTTATCTATTTCGTAGTGGTCGCTGTTTCATTTTGTTCAGTTGATAGCGTTCAAGCGCAGCAGCCGTCCGATCCGACTTTCCAGCAGGGCGTACTCCCGCCTATGGGATTTTATGCGATTCGCAATGCGCGGATTGTAACGGTGAGTGGACCGGAGATTGAGAACGGGACGGTTGTGATTCGCAACGGGAAGATTGAGGCCGTAGGCGCGAACGTCACAGTTCCCTCGGGCGCTGAGATGATAGACGCGCGCGGCCTCAGAGTTTATCCGGGAATGATTGACGCGGGCACGTCGCTTGGTCTTGTAGAAGTCCCTGAAGGTGCGCCCGGAACTGTTGATGCATCAGAAATCGGCGAGATGAATCCGAACGCGCAGGCGCTCGTCGCCATCAATCCACACAGCGCGCACATTGCTGTCACGCGCGTCAACGGTGTGACGACAGTTCTGACTATGCCAGAGGGCGGCATCATCTCAGGCCAGGCAGCAATCATAAACTTGAACGGCACGACGCCGCGCGAGATGGCCGTAGTTCCACAGGCCGCGCTCGTCATAACCTTCCCGCGCGCCGCAGGACGCAGAGCAGAGTTTATTGCTGAGCAGCAAGGTGTAACGAATCTCGCGCAGGCTATTGAGGCTGCCAATCGTCAGGTTGAGCAACTTCGTAAACTCCTGCGCGATGCTGAAGCTTACGGGCGTGCGCAGGATGCTTACGCGCATGATAAAAACTTGCCGAGACCGAGTCAGGATGTCGTGCTCGCATCGCTCGTCCCGTTCGTGCGCGGCGAGCGCCCCGTCGTGATTCGCGCAGACCGCGAGAGCGAGATACGCGCCGCCGTGCGCTTCGCGGAAGAGATGCGTTTGAAGCCGATTATCTTAGGCGGCGACGACGCATGGAAGGTTGCAAGTTTTCTGAAAGAGCACAACGTTCCAGTGATAGTTACGGGCACGCTCGATCTGCCTCTACGCGAAGACGATTACTACGACACGCTCTACACAAACGCGGCGAGGCTTCAACAGGCTGGCGTTCGATTCTGCATCTCATCGGGCTTTACAAATTCCGAGACCAACTCTCAGGTGCGCAATCTTCCGTTTGAAGCGGGCATGGCCGCAGCCTTCGGGTTGCCGAAAGATGAAGCGTTGAAAGCTGTGACGCTCTACCCTGCGCAAATCATGGGCGTGGCGGACCGCTTAGGTTCAATCGAGGCGGGCAAGATGGCGAACATCGTGGTCACAGACGGCGACCTCTTGGAAGCGCGCACGCACGTTCGCTATCTCTTCATAGAAGGCCGCCAGCTTCCGCTCACTAGCCGTCATACAGAACTATACGAGCAGTTTAAGAATAGGAGATGAGAAGAATGCGGATTTAGAAGGATAGTAGATAGAAATCGTAAGGCAGTAGGAAGCAAGAGCAATTTTCTCGTTCTTGCTGCTTATTATCTCATTTCAGCTTCTCATACTCCTGCTTTGCCTCTTGCAGGATGGGAATGTCCTGATCCGCATCTTTCCAGAGAGCCAGAAAATCCTGATAGGCTTTTCGCGCCTTCGCCGTATCGCCTGTGAGCGCCGCTGCTCGTGCGATTCCGAGTTGGGCGAGCGGGTACATGGGAGAGGTGATCCAATCTCCCCTGTGATCCAGGATGTATTGAAAATCTGCTGCGGCCTCTGCCCCGGCGTGCTGTCCTAAATAGGCGAGGCCGCGAGTGTATCGCACCCAGAGTTGGCTTCTTCCTTCATAACGATTGGTCGATTGCAGCAGTTGAATAGCTTGAGCGTAGTTGTTGCGGCGCAGTTCAATGGTGGCTCGAATCGTCGGCAGCGCCATAGCGCTAAGCGCAGAATCTGTCGGATAGAGTTTTGCCGCTTCGTCAATCATGGGTTGAGCCTGCGCCGCCTCGCCACAGAAAGCAAGGGCCGTTGCCGAAGCGGGGAGCGATTCAACGGTGCGCGCCAGAGCCAGAGATTTCGCCGCGCCGTCTTTGACTCTCTTACAGTCGCCGTAAAGCGCATCCGTCACGGCTTGCATGGAAGCGATGCCTGCTGCCACTTCTTTTAAGTCATGTTGGACGGCTAACTCTACGGCGCGCTGGTTGAATTCACGAGCCTTGCGCAACTGGCCTGAGAAGGCTGCTGTCTCGGATTGCGTAGCGTAGATGTCATATTCGACGGGCTTGCCCGCGTACCAGGCGACCTGCTGCTGCATGGCGGCGGTGTCGCCTTGGATAAAAGCGACAAGGTAAAGGCCTGTGTGGTAATCCGGGTAATCCGGCTTCTGTGCCATTGCTTGTGTGAAGACCGTCTTCGCTTCTTCGTAGCGATTCAGCGCGAGGAACGAAAACCCCAGGTTCACATAGACGTTGGCCGAGTTCGGATTAAGGCGGACGGCCTCATTTGATTCTGAGACGGCTTTCTCGTACTGGCCTATGGCTTGATATGCGACGGAGAGGTTGTTGCGCGGCACGTAGTCACGCGGGTAGGCCTGTTTCCATAGCTCCAGCGTCTCAATGTTCTTTTCCATCTCGCGCGTAACGTTGCTGTAGTAATGCGAGGAGATGTAGAACTTCTCTCGTTCGCTCACGCGGTCGCGCAGCTCGAACGCTTTGCGCGAGTATTCGGCGGAAAGCTGCGGCTGCCCTATGTTGCCGTACATCACTCCGATCCGCGCGTAAGCCAAAGCGAAGTTCGGGTCAAGCTCAATCGCGCGTTTATAAAACGGGATGGCTTCCAAGTAGCTATTCTTGTTGCGCTGCTCGTTGCCTAGCGCGAAGGCTTTGAGCGCTTCGAGCGACGAGGTCGTAGCCTGCTCTACGGGCGCGTCGAACTTCTGAATCGAACTCAAACTTTCGCCCAGCTTCTCGCGCAGTTTCGATGCGGCAATCCCGAGTTTCTGCAAGACCTGTTCTTTGCTTTCCGCTTCAGTTTGTTCGCGCGCAATGGCATCGCCCGTCTGTGCATTCAACGCTTCCAGCATGATGACGTAGTGGCTGCCGAGGCTTGAGATCGTGCCCGTCAAAAGAGCCTTGATGCCTTGGCGTTCGCAGATTTCACGACCCACATCTTTTGTGATGCGCTCGTCCGGCTGGCGACCCATGAACTTGAGCGCCTGTCGCACCTGATCGTCCGGGTAGATGTTCAGGAATGGCGACTGTCCGAGATGAACTCCGAGCGCCTGCTTGAGCGTTCCGTCAAAGACTGTGTCTCCGGTAGTGTTCACGAAATCAGTAAGAAGGATCGTGTCCTTTTCGGTCAGGACATGTGCGCCGCGAAAGCGTATGAAGAGAATCGTGGCCGCGATGAGAATCGCAACAAGCGACGCAATCAGTAGAGCACCTTTCCTGTGCTGTTTGATTCCTGTGATGATGTATTCGACACTGGATGTCGGGCGCGCGTCTTCTGCTGCCGCAGTTCGCGCGGGCTGTTGATGCGCCGTTGCCAGCGTCTTATGCGCGCCGCCCGGTTTACCTTTCGTGCTTCTAAGCTTCGGCGGGACTGTGCGCTCTATCTCTGCTTCTACATCAAGGTGCTGCTTCATCCTCTTCAGATCAATGAAGAGGTCTTTGGCGGACTGGTATCGCTCCTCTTTGTCTTTCGTGAGAGCTTTAGCCGCGATCTCGTCCAATCTTTCGTCGGCTTCATCTGACAGAAGCGTTAGAGCGGGCGGCTCTTTTTGCAGTATGTTGGAGATAACGTCGCTGCTCGTCTGGCCTTCAAACGGCAGGCGGCCTGCGATCATCTCATATAGCACAACGCCTAACGACCAGATGTCTGTTCGCCAATCAATGCTAAGCCCGCGCGCCTGCTCTGGCGACATGTAGCCGACTGTGCCCATCACTACGCCTGGATTTGTGTTGACGAGCGCGCGCGTCGCCGCTTCGGAATCTGCTGGTGTGCGCTGCTGCGAGAACTTCTCAGTAGGTTTAGCCAGCCCGAAATCCAGGACCTTAACGACTCCATCATCGTGCCGCACCATGATGTTTTCAGGCTTGATGTCACGATGAGCGATGCCAGCCTTATGCGCTGCTGAAAGAGCGGACGCGACCTGCATGGCAATGTCCAGGGCTTCGTGCAAAGAGAGGCGCCTGTGCGCCATGTGCTGGCGCAAAGTCTCGCCGTCAATGAACTCTGTGGCGATGAAGTGCGTTGAATCGGTCTCGCCGATCTCGAAGACCGTGAGGATGTTTGATTGATTAAGAGCCGAAGCGGTCCTGGCCTCCTGCATGAATCGCTTCATATGCTGGCGGTCTAAGGCCATCTCGGCGGGCAGTATCTTCAATGCAACCAGACGATCAAGCTGTGTGTCGCGCGCCAAGTACACTTCGCCCATGCCGCCTGCGCCGAGTTGACGCTCTATGATGTAACGACCGATTGCTTTGCCTTGGGGGATGGGTTCGGCCATGATGTGTTGATTCAACCCTTGACGCGCGCTCGTAAAAGCAGACCTTTTGACAGCCGATTAACCGCTACAGAATGACCTGTGCATTCTAGCCGAGTTAGGTAGGGGCACGCCAGAGAGAAAAAAGCAGGACGCGGAGAGTGGGTGACCGAGGGGACGCGGCGAAAAGAATATAGAATCTACTATCAATATCCTTTTCTCGCCGTGTCCCCGCGTCGCTCTTCATCCTTCATCCTTGCTCTTCACGATTCTCTTCTCCAGAGGAATCATCGCTGGCATTCCACGATGCTGCCAGCAGCGACCTGTGCCGCGAACACGGCGTTGGCATGGAGTTCCCTTCTGCGTTCGCGCGCCGCAGATTGTGATTATCTCCTCAGGGTCGGTCGGGCGTTCCGTCGCTGTCCCGTCCGCACCGTAGCCAGGCTCAGGCTTGGGCGCTTTTGTTGTAGCTGTGCTCCCTGCGTCTTCGGTCTCAGATGCTTTGCTTTCGCTCTTAGTTGATTGAGCAGTTGCCAGGGGAAGTTCACCGCGCTCCACTATTAGAGGTGGCGGCGCAGGTCGTAACGCGCGTCCCGCTACGAGTCCGATCGAGAAGAGCGTTACGCTTGCAATCAATGGCAAGAGAAGTTGTGCTTTGCGAAATCGCGGGGAGCAATCGGGACAGAATTTTCTGCGGCGAATTATATTTCAAAGAAGCTTTTTATGATAGATTGACGATGTTGCGCGTGCGGGCGCAAGTTGCACGCATGGAACAAGTATGATATAGTGCGAGTCGCTCCCGAACGGTTCGCGTTCTTGAAGTCTTGGCTTTCGTGCTCAGGCTTCGTTCAAGAGTGTGTGACGGAGCGCCCCGCGCGGCGCTTCAGCTTCATATAGCGATGCGCTTAAAACTCTATTGCAATCGTTTCGCGCATTTCAAGGACGCGCTGGTCTGTTCCGTCAGTTGTCCTTATCGCACGCGCTGTCAGGATTTCGCGCTCTTTTACGACGCGAACCGGCGGGACGTGGACTCGCTCGTTGAAGACTATTTCGCTCAGCGCAACGAAGCGCCGCAGCGTCCACTCGCTCTCGCACAAACGCACGTTGAGATGCGCGAGCTAATTCGTTTAGAGGTGAAAAGAGAGATGGCCGAAGCACTTTACATCTGGATTGGAAAAGACGATCAGGCAGAGTTGCTTGAGCACGAAGAGATAATACGTCGCGCTGAGCGCGGCGCAAAAGCTAAGAACATCTACAAGGTCTCGCAAGAGATGGAACTGCGCTACCAGCTTGTGCCGCGAAAGCGAATTGAGAAGGCCAAGCGAGTCGTAGCAGCCGAAAAGGAGCGCGCCGAAGCACGCCGCACTAGCCGTCGTCCTCGCCCCGTAGCCGTAGAGCCGCCAACGCCGCTCGCGCCCGTAGTGCCTGTGAACACGGCAACCGCCCAACCGCCGCGTCGCACTCGAACGCGCATAGCAAAAGCCATCGGCGAAAGATAGATTCGATTGCGGAATGCGGATTTCGGATTGATAAAGACGAAAGAGTCTTTCTTTTCAGTCCGCATTCCGCATTCCGCAATCGGACAGCCTCTACATTTACCCTTTGCTCAAAGCAACTCTCAGCCTACCCGAAGCGTCCGACTGAAACAGCGTGAGACATGCTCACTTTGCCTGCTTGCCAAACGGCGCGGGCCGCGTGCATACTCGCACAATCTCGCTTTAATGGCGGTTGATTTTGAGCAATGATTCGTTCTCGTTTTCTTTCATTCCCTGACCTTAAATCTTTCTGCACCACCTTCGCATTGATACTCGCGTGCGCCCTTTTGTCTGCGTCCACAGTGTTTGCACAGGACAACCCGGATGAACCGTTGAGGATTAATACGTCGCTTGTGCAACTCAACGTTGGCGTTGTTGATCGTCAGGGCAAGGCCGCGCTGAATCTCTCACGCAACGATTTCAAAGTTTATGAAGACGGCGTGCTTCAACCCATAGCGGATTTCGAGCCTGTTGCCGCGCCTTTCAGTCTCGTACTCCTGCTCGATCTATCCGGCTCAACTGTTACTTTCCGTCCTCAATTAAAGCAGGCGGCCTATCGTTTCCTTGATGCGCTTGCACCGGATGACCGCGTCGCCGTGATTGTTTTCAATGAAAAGGTGAAGACGATTGAAGGCTTCACGACGGACCACAAGAAGATAGCCAAGGCAATCGAGTATGCAGATGGCAGAGGCGAAACGCATTTTTACGACGCTCTGAAATACACGCTCGCGCAACTAACCAAAGAAGGCAAGCGGCGCAAGGCCATAGTTGTCTTAACCGATGGCATAGACACGGAGATGCGCAAGCTGGACAGACAACAGGCCGCAAGCGCGCACACAAACGACGAAGCGATAGCTCTGGTGAAACCTAACGCGAGCGGTCCACTAAACGAAGTTCTTCGCGCTGCTGACCACGAGGGCGTGACCATCTTTCCGCTCGCTCTGCCTTCGGGCGACCCTACGCGCTTGCCTTATCTGGACCCCGTTGTTACGGCAATCTACAGCGCGGCGCACACGCGCCTTCAATCATTAGCAGACCGTACGGGCGGACGCCTTAGTGAAATTCGTCATCTGGAAGATTTGGGCTGGCTCTATGCGCAGGTCGCGGCAAACCTGCGCACGCTCTACACGATCTATTATCGCCCCACGAACACGAACGCGCCTCCCGGAAGCTGGCATCCCGTCCG
>QHXM01000307.1 GCA_003222945.1 Acidobacteriota bacterium | reverse complement strand
TTGAGGCTGCGCTTTCGTACACTTCGGAGCGCGAGCAGTTCGGGAAAGCTATCAACGACTTTCAGGCCGTGCAATTTCAACTAGCAGAGATGGCGACCGCGCTTGAAGCTGCGCGCTTGATGGTCTATAACGCGGCGCGTATGAAGGATGCACGAAAGCCCTTCGTCAAAGAGGCTGCGATGGCTAAGCTCTACTCGTCGCGCGCGGCGGAACGCATATCGTCAAAGGCGATTGAACTTTACGGCGGCTACGGTTTTGTCAAAGACTATCCGGTTGAAAAACTCTGGCGCGATTCCAAGATAGGCGCAATCTACGAAGGCACATCGAACATGCAGTTGCAGACGATTGCGAAGCTGATTATCGGAGGAAAATAAGCTTGGCTTCATCACGCATAGATACCTTCAAACAGATGTTGGAGTCGGACCCTGAGAACGCGCTCGTGCGTTTCGGGCTGGCGAATGAGTATTTGAAGGCGGAGCGGTACGAGGAGGCGATAGTTGCTCTGAACGACTACCTGCAACGCTCCGATGATGAGGGCGCGGCTTTCGGAATGCTTGCGCGCGCTTATGAAAAAACGGGAGAGCGAGAACGCGCGCGCGAGGCTTACATGCGCGGGATTGAAGCGGCTCGCTTGCACGGGCATCCTTCTATGGCGGAAGATTATCGCATGACGCTCCAAACAGATTACGAAGATTAAGAGGCGGCGCTTCCGAGTATGAATACAGACACGAAAATATTAAAACTCGTCAGGAGAACAGAGTCGATGGGAACGACAGCGACAGCCGACGCGCGCGATCAAAAGGGACTGGACCGCGAGCAGATGATTGCAATCTATCGCACCATGTACATGTCGCGCCGCATAGACGATAAAGAGATTCAGCTAAAGGGGCAGAACAAAATATTCTTTCAGATTAGCGGCGCAGGGCACGAAGCCGTGCTGGTCGCAGCAGGAATAGCTTTGAAGGCAGGCTACGACTGGTTTTATCCGTACTACCGCGACCGCGCTCTCTGTCTGCAACTCGGCATGACGCCGCTTGAACAACTTCTCTCGGCGGTCGGTGCAGAAGCAGACCCCAACTCGCACGGTCGCCAAATGCCTTCGCACTGGGGGCATAAGAAGCTGAACATCGTCTCGCAGTCTTCGCCTACGGGCACGCAGTTTCTGCAAGCAGTCGGTTGCGCAGAAGCCAGCTACCGCGCTTCGTTGATTGATGAGATTAAAGACAAAGTCACGGGCTTTCATGGCGACGAGGTCGTCTATGTCTCGGCTGGCGACGGGACGACGAGCGAAGGAGAGTTCTGGGAAGCGCTCAACACGGCCTGCAACTTGAAATTGCCTGTCGTCTTTCTGATTGAAGATAACGGCTACGCCATCAGTGTACCGGTCGAAGTTCAAACTGCGGGCGGCGATGTCTCAAAGCTCGTCGAAGGTTTCCCGAATCTTTTCATTCAAAGATGCGACGGCACGGACCCTATTGAGTCGTTTGAAACGATGCAGCGCGCAGTCGAATTTTGCAGAGAGCGCAAGGGCGCGGCACTCGTTCACGCGCATGTCATACGTCCTTACTCGCACTCGCTCTCGGATGATGAGAAGCTCTATCGCCCGGACGAAGAGAGAACTTCGGATGCGGAGCGCGACCCCATAAAACGCTTCGGCGCTTTTCTCGTCGAAGACGGTTTTGTGACGCAGGATGAGTTGCAGAAGATAAAGGATGAAGTTGATAAAGAGATTGCGGAGGCCGTTGACCGCGCTCTCGCAAGCCCGCAGCCTGCGCCTGAGACCGCGACACAGTTTGTCTTCTCGCCTGATGTTGACCCGACCTCTAAAGATTTCGACACGGAAGACGGCGCTGAGCTTTCGGGCAACGCGGGCACTGTTGTGGATTTAATCAATCGCTGCCTGCATGAGGAGATGGAACGTGACCCGCGCATAGTAGTCTTCGGCGAAGACGTGGCCGATTGTTCAAGGGAAGAATATCTGGACAAGGTGAAAGGCAAGGGCGGCGTCTTCAAAGTCACTGCCAACCTGCAACGTAAGTTCGGCGCGGCGCGCGTCTTCAACTCGCCGCTCGCGGAAGCGAACATCGTGGGGCGCGCAATCGGAATGGCTACGCGCGGCCTTAAACCTGTGGTTGAAATTCAGTTCTTCGATTATATCTGGCCCGCCTATCACCAGATTCGCAACGAACTCGCGCTCATGCGCTGGCGCTCAGGCAACGAGTGGAAATGCCCCGTAGTGATTCGCTGTCCTGTCGGCGGCTACATAAAAGGCGCTGTCTATCACTCGCAATCAGGCTCAACGATCTTCACGCACACGCCCGGATTGAGAGTCGTCTATCCCTCGACTGCTCTGGATGCAAACGGTCTTCTGCGAACTGCGATTCGCTGCGATGATCCGGTGCTCTTTCTTGAGCACAAGCATCTATATCGTCAGGCTTACAACAAGTCGCAGTATCCATCGGACAACTTTATGATTCCCTTCGGCAAGGCAAGGACCGTGCGCGAAGGCGCAGACATCTCCATCATCACATTCGGCGCTCTCGTGCAGCGATCACTCGTTGCCGCAAGGCAGGCAGAGCAGCAGGGCATCAGCGTCGAAGTGTTGGACCTGCGCACGCTCGTGCCCTACGATTGGGAAGCGATAACGCGAACCGTTAAGAAGACAAACAAAGTTATCTTCGCCCACGAAGATTCGCGCTCCTTCGGCTACGGCGCGGAGATAGCCGCGCGCATCTCTGACGAGTTGTTCGAATACCTGGACGCGCCCGTTCGCCGTGTGGCCGCCCTGGACACTTTTGTCGCCTACGCTCCGTCGCTGGAAGACGCCATCCTGCCGCAAGTGGAAGACGTGAGCCGAGCGATTACAGAATTGCACAACTACTGAAAAGCAGAATTCAGGAGTCAGAATACAGAATTCAGAATGGATAAGGCGGAAACCGCATTCACAGATTTTCTTTTATTCTGACTCCTGACTTCTGTATTCTGCTTTTTTAATACACTTCTGTATCGTATCGTTTCGGCTTTTTATTCTCGCTTGTTCCTCTAATCCCAATTATTTCTCCAATCGATGACAGTTTGAAACTCGTGCTCGATGGCATGATGATTGCCAATTTCTTTAATGGACAAAACTGAATTCAGCCCCAAAGAAGAAGAAAATTCGAATTTCAACAGGAGGGATTTTAACCAATGAGCAAACGTTTGCTTTCTATCCTGGGAGGCATCGTCCTCTCGCTCGCTTCAGCCAGTTCAATTCTGGCACAACAAACGACGACAACGGTCACAACTCAAACTACTCCAACGACAGTCACTCAAACCACGCAGAACCCGGACGGGTCGTACACTGTGGTCGAGTATCCTGTCGGCAAGGAAGTTAATGTGACGCTGACACCAACAGGCACGCTCTCCGGCGCAACGGGAACGGCGACCATCATGCGTATGGCTAACGGCACGACCATAAAGCTCAACATGGCGGGATTGCCTACCGACCTGAGCACGGTCAACGTCTATGCGGTTGACCCTATGGGCGCGCTAACGCTGCTCGGCCCGGTCACAGTCAACAACGGCACTGGCACGTTCACGACCACGACTCCGCTCAACAAGTTCATGCTCATAGCCTCGCCTGAAGGAAATCTAACGGCCATCTCGGACGCGACGCCTGTGTTGTTCAGGAGCGCTGTCCCCGAAGGTCTTACCATTGTCCCGATGGCAAGGAAGGGCAGAGGTCCGAACTCGGCGAGCGGCGAGAAGGTAGCGGCCATAGCCACGAACACAGGGACTACAACTACGATCACGGATTCAAACGGCACGACCACGACTGCGCCTGCCTACAACATACCGATGCTCAACATTCCGAGCTTCCCGGTTAAGAAGGAGACGCAGATGAAGGTCAACTTCGCAGACACGCTCCACGTTCGTCGCACGGACTTCTGCATCCGAACGTCGCAACGATTGATACGGATGTGAAGAACACGAACGTTATATTGCCTGACTTCGGTCTCTTTATGACGGTCGAGCCTGCCGCAACTGCAGCGTCGCCGAGCGGTCCGGTAGTAGTGAAGATCATGCATTAATCCTGATCGCTAGAAGTGAATCGCCTATCTGACTCATAATGAGCGGATGGCGAGAGGATATGGAGGCTGCCTTCCGCCGAAGGCAGCCTCTTATTTATTGGCCCATATCCAAAATTTATTTATTCTTCGGCAGGCTTCTATGCTATATTGGCCTAGCCGGTGAAGTTCGGTTGACTCGCCCGGCACAGACCTGAATCAGCGCTTAAGGGTTTCAGTGGCCTGACGCGCTTCCCGATAAAAATTCAGGAACTTTCGACGCAAGTCTCTCTCGCGCCGAATCCCCAAAACATAGAAGAAAATTTTTCGCTCGTTGGAAATCTGCCTCGCCGGGTAAACTTTTTTCGCCCGTCAACCTGAGAAGGATAGAAGTTATGAAACGCAAGTTCCCCCTATGGCTGGCATTTGTCCTGCTCTCGATTGCCAACGCAATCGCACAAGCTCAAACCACACTTCCAGAACTCGTTCGCCACGTCAAACCTTCGGTCGTAGGCGTCATCTCTTACGACGCGAAAGGCGAGGTGCAGATAACAGGCACGGGCTTCTTCGTTCGCCCCGGACAGGTGATTACAAACCTGCACGTAATCGAAGGCGCGCATCGCGTGGAGATTAGAACCCTCGACGGCAAAGGAAAAACTTACGAGGTCAAAGGACTCTTAAACGTTGATGACGAAGGCGACCTTGCGCTTTTAAGCCTTGACATGCCGCAGGACCGCGACCGCTCGCTTGAGCTTGCAACCGCTCTGCCGGAAGAAGGCGAAGATGTCTTCGTTATCGGAAACCCGTTGAGGCTCGAAGGCTCAGTCTCAAACGGCATAGTCTCTGCCGTGCGCGAAGTGCCGGGCCTGGGACAGATAATTCAGATAACGGCTCCTATCTCTCATGGCAATTCCGGCAGCCCGCTCTTTAACATGAAGGGTCAGGTCATTGGAATCGTCTCAATGAAAGTGACCAACGGGCAGAACATCAATCTAGCTCTAGGCTCGGCGCGTCTGGCTCAACTACGCCCCGGAAAAATTTTGACCTTCGCAGACATGACGGCTAGAAGTAAGACGGGCACGCAATCGGAAGTCCTGGCCGAGTGGTGGTATAGAAACGGCTTGAACTCGCTCTGGCTGGGAAACTACGACAGCGCGCTTGGCTATTTTGAGAGCGCGGTAAATCGAAATCCTAACCGCGCAGAAGCATGGATTCAGGTAGGCTACTGCAAAGTCAAACAGGGGAAGAACACGGACGCTATAAAAGCATTCCAACACGCTATACAACTCAGCCCCGATTCATCCGAAGCCTACAACAAGCTTGGAGACGCCTACTACTACGCCAGTAGATTCAGTGAGGCCATAGAAGCCTACAAGCAGGCCGCGCGCATTCAACCCGAAATGGCCGAAGCCTATTACAACCTAGGCATGACCTATCTGGAAACAGGCGACCGCGCCTCAGCCATCGCAGAGCTTCGCACGCTCCAACCGCTCGATGAGAAGTTGTACAAGAAGCTTCTCGGCGAGATACAAAGATAAAAGGTTAAATGGGAAAAAGGGGAAGAGGTTAAAGGGTAAAAGCGTGGCTCGCCTTTCCCCTTCTCTTATTCCCCTAGCTGCCCCGTAAACACACTCTTGTCCACTCGCTTCGGATCGCCAAGGACTACGAAGCGAAGGTTGCGCATGTACTTTTGCGAGACGCGCTGAACGTCCGCAGGAGTTACGGCGCGAAGGTGCAGGATCGTGTCCAAGGAATTTCTCCAGCCGCCACCGATTATCTCGTACTCTGCTAGATTCGCTGCCTGCGCCGCGTTCGTCTCCTGTCCAAGATAATAGGTCGTCAAATACTGCGAGACCACGCCCGTGATGTCCGTCTGGTCAATCGGCTGCGTCTGAAGCCTCCTGATCTCGTCGAGCATTACGCGCACGGCTTGATTAGCATCAACAGCCGTCACGTAAATGCCGCCGACGTTAGCGCCCTGACTATTCAGGAATGCGTTGGGCGCGTAAGAGAGATTGCGTTTGACTCTCACCTCTTCAAACACTCTATCGCGCAGGATGGCGGAGGCGACTTCCATCGGGTAGATGTCGGAGGCCGTGAGCGACGGCGCTGTGAACATACCTTGAACGTAGTTCGTCGGCAACCCGCGCTGCGTCACATCAACAGTTGAAGCGTTGAAAGAGAGTTGCGGCACAGGCTCAGCCTTGTAGTTGCCGCGCGGCAGTTTCCCGAACGTAGCCGTGATGCGCTCGCGTAAAGTGGTCGCGTCCAGATCGCCCACTATGACGAGCAGTAGGCGCGAGTTCTGCATCATCTGTTGATAATAGTTGCGCACGTCATCGAGCGTGAGATGCTGAACGGATTCAGTTGTTCCTTCCGGGCGATTCAAGTATGGGTGGCCTGCGTAGGCCACGCGCTCTTGAAGGCGTTGAAGGTACGTGTCCGGTTCGTCCGCCTCATCTGCAAGAGCAGAGAGCTTGCGATTTTTCACAAGCTCGAAGTCTTCCTTCGTGAACGCCGGATGAAGCGCAGCATCCGTGAAGATCGCCCACGCACTATCAAAATTCGGTCGGGTGGATGTGAACGACAGCACTGAGTAGTCGTAGTTTACGCTTGAGCCTAAGACAGTTCCCGTGCGCGCCAACTCAGAACGCAATCGCTCGCGCGGATAGTTTGCGCTTCCCTCGCTCGCTAAATCGAGCATCAAGTCTTCAATGCCTGCGTTCGCCGCAGAGACATTGCGCGAGCCGCCGCGAATGAAAAGCCCGCCCGCGACCGTCTGGCTTCCAGCGCGACGTTTGACCAACACCTTCAGGCCGTTTACGTCAAACTCCGTGACGAGCGCAGCCGATTGTGCCGCCACGCGACGCTCAGCCTCTACTTGCGAAGCGTCCGTCTGCGGCGACTGATTCGACGCCTTTTCCGTTTGCGTCGCCTTCGACTTTTCAGTGCTGTTGCTCTGCGCGAACACTCGCACCGCGCCGCTTGAGAACAAGCTCGCCCACAACAGAAACGCCGCCAACACAAGCGACGAACCCGAACGCACAAAATTGAAACCGGAGTTCCAGCGCCCCTGACTGCCTACTGCCTTCTGCCTACTGCCTTCTGTTCTTCTCATTGTCCGATCAACTCCTCCGGTGTCAATTTCACCTGCTGCTGCGCATCTTCAGAGATTAGAGCGAGTCCTACGTGCGGCTTGCCCAGGATGTATGTCGTTAGATAGCGGCTGAGGTCTGTGCGCGTCGTGCGGCGCAGGTTCGTCAGATAGCCTCGAAAATAGTCAAGCCCTGTGGAGGACCACCAGAAGGCAAGAGTGTGCGCGTAGTCCGACAATTTTTCGCGCGAGTAAAGGTCGTCGGCTTCCAGCAACGCTTTCGCATTTTCAAGCTGCTCGTCCGTGAAATAGTCCTTGTCGTTAAAGTGAGCTATCTCGTTGTAGATAGCTTTAATCGCAGCGTGCGCCTTATCGGGCGTTGTCTGCGCGATGACTTGAATCGGACCGACGTTGCGCTGCGTCAGGTAGCCAATGGTGACGCCGTTCACAAGACCTGTGTCAACAAGATTGTGCTGGAAGCGCGAGTTGGGCTGCGTCAGTATGAAAGAGAAAACGTCCGCCGCGTAGGTCGCAGGATTATCTTTGCCTATTGATGGTCCTTGCCAGCCTATGTTGATGATGACGTTCTTAACATCTTGCTTGACGATGCCGCCTTCGCTTTTCGGAAGCGGCGGATGCTCGACCAGCGGGAATTCAACGAACGGGTCTTTCTCCCTGCGCGGCCAGTCGCCGTAAAAGTCCTGCGCCATCTTGAAGACCTCTTCCGGGTTCACGTCGCCCGTGACGACCAGCGCGGAGTTGTTCGGAACATAGTAGCGCGACTGAATCAGGCGCATCATGTCGGTCGTTGCGGTCTGAACAGTCTGGCGATTGCCAAGTGGATTCTTGCGGCTCGGATATTTGTAGAAGAGCCGGTTCGTCATATCAAGGTTGAGATAGTAGAAAGGGTTCGACTCGTTGCGATCAATCTCGCCTATTACTACTTCGCGCTCGCGCTCAAACTCGCCCTTGTCGAAAAGCGGATAACGCACGGCGTCGCGCATGAAGTTCATTGCGGTGCGAAGGTTCGGGCTGGTCGTTGTGAAATAATATTCGACGACCTCTTCGCGCGTCGTGCCGTTGTAGGCGATGCCCATCTGCCCAATCTTTTGCAGGTAATCTTCCTGGTTGGCGATTGCTCGGTTGGCCTTGAAGAACATGTGCTCGTAAAGATGCGACAGACCGTTCAGTTCAGGCGGCTCAGTGAAAGAGCCGTTGCGGACCGCCAACTCGATTGTCACGAGCGGCACGGAATGATCTTCGAGGACGACGATTTCAAAACCGTTCTGTAGAACTCGATTGACAAGCTGCGCCTGTGGCAAAGTCGCTGGCGCGGTTGCCGTAGCCGATGCTCGCGGGCCTGTTTGCGGCGCTGCTGCTTGAGCAGGTTGCGCAAACGCGGGCACAAGGAGCGACCACAGTAAAGCTAAAACTAATAGATTGCGTTTCACGAAAAACTCCGTTCGTTGATTTTTGCGGGGTAAATAGAATTTACCACAAATAAGAGGGGATGGCCTGCCCCAAGAGCGTCTTATATAACGATGCCGGGCAGTTCGATGTTTCGCGGGGCTTTGGAGATGTCAGCCCTTGTAGGATTCATCCTGCTCAATCTTCGACAGCACCCAGTCGAATTCGCCCGAAGTGATTTTGCCCTGACAGTATTCACAGATGCCCGTGACGTTGACTTTCAAGGGCGCACCGCAGTTCGGGCAGTTAAGGTCTGCGCGCGCCGCAGCAGGCTTAGCGTTGCGATTGCGTATAAAGGTCCAGTATTCGCTCCAGCGGCGCAAGCTCTTGTTCGAGCCGCTCACGATCTTGCCCTGTGTGTCCACAGTGTAATCGTTGCCTTCGGCCCAGATTCTGACGGTGATGGAGTTGTAGAAAGCGTCCTCTCTAATCTTGACGGGCTGAATCTGCGTGATGCGGAAATTGTCGAGCGCGTTTCTGAGGCCCTGACGTTTGTAAGCTTCAATCCAGTATTGATGCATCTGGAAAATATTGTCTGTCTCGAAGGGCCGCGCTCGCTCCCACTGAAGCGACGACCATGCGAGTTGCAGTTCGTTGAAGATCAGACGCGCGCGCGCCTCGAACTCCGCCCAGTTGAACGCAGGATGATTCTGCTGGAAGTGTGCATAGATGTTCTGGAAATTGGACTGCACTACGGATGGATAATCCGTTCCAACTTCGGGCACGTCCGAAGTGAGAAGCGGACCGCGCGCCTCCTGGCTGAGCAGGGTGATTGAGCGGACGAACCACTGGAACTCGCCGCTCTCAATTCGCGCGCCGCAGAAAGCGCAAGCGCCCGTCGCATCTTTCATCAACGCAGCGCCGCAACGCGGGCAGTGAAGCGCGGTCGCCTTATCGGGCGTCGGCGACAGAACATCTCTCTTGCGCTCCAGGACCCAACGCTCGCGCACGTAGTATGTCATCTGTTGCGGCTGCTTGCCGTCAACGCCGACAACCTCTGTGTAGTTGGTCTCAAACTCTACGCTTATCTGCACGACGGGCGAAGTCAAACCTTGCACGCCTGCGACCTGCATTGAGCCAACGATTATTCCTATGACGGCCTGCAAGTTCTGCGGGTTGCGCTCTGTGAGAGAGTTGCGCGCCGCGTCGCTCAGGTAAGGCGAAAGCTCATCGAGTTTCCCGCTACCGCGCGCGTCCTGTGCTCTGGCATAGAGCGCGTAGCAGAAGTCCGTGAAAGTTATCTCTGAAAAATTCGGATCGAAGCGGCGCAGTTGATTGAACTCCTGCGTAAAACTTCTGTGCGTTGGCTCAGTCGTTCCGACAGCCGCATCGGCAGAGCAGACGGAAAGCGGCGTCTTGTCTTTCCTGAGATAGACATAAAGGATGACGCTTACAACTATGATGTCGAGCGGAATGCCGACTGCCGGAAACTCTATGGTCAGCATAACCAGGCGAAAGAGCAGCCAGACTATAAGGCCGCCTGCGCCACCGCCGCCGTGACTTCCACCGCCACCGTAAGACTGCCCGCCGCCAACGCGAGCCAGAGCTTCGGGCGCAAATAGTGTGAGCGCGACGAGAGCAGCGCAGACCGCGAAAGCGAAGAGTGCTAGCTCTGATAAAAGTTTTTTTCGGCGTTCGTGGTTCATTTCAGATCGAAGCGCGGCATGTCCGGCAACTCATTCGGATTCTCGCCCGTAGGCGGAAGGCATTCGGCCAGCACTGCGCCTAGATCACGAAGAGCCTTCGTCAAAGTCTGTAATTGAGGCACGCGCCCCGCACGACGCAGTTCATAGACGCGCTCGTTCCATTCAAGTGGCGGTGCAGCCTTCAGCACGCCCCGGTCCGCAATCAACTCAAGCCTGCGCTCAAGCAGAGAGAGATAGATTAGCACGCCCATCTCGGCCATAGTGTTTGCAATCCCCGCTTCATAAAACATCGCAGCCGCGCCCTGTCTTACGGCTTCTGCGCGAAACTCTTTGGTCGTCAAAAGGCGTCGAATCGTGTTGCTGCGCGAAGAGATGTAAGCGCCAATCGCAAATAGAAGCGCAACATCAATCGCAACCCAGTAGTGCTGAAAATCTAAGGGCGAGAAGAGCAGGAAGAGCAACGTGGCAAATCCAAGGATTGCGCCCGCCAGATAATCTGCATGACGATAGTTACTGGAACGTGCGCGCACGACTATGACAATCTCCGCGTCCGTCTGTTTCTCAATTTCACGAACGCAATCGGCCAACTGGTCGCACGCGGATTGATCAAAGCGTGGATTGCTCATAAAAAGGAAACTTCGCTGGACCTCACTTCGGAAAGAAGAAAAATTGAACTGGCACTTTTCGGGCGCTATCTTGACACGAGGAAGCGGAAAGCTACAAGCCTGTAAACAGCCCTGTGTCTGCGGCCCTTTCCATTCTGATTCTCGAAATTCTTGATTCCGAGATTCTGCTTTCAGTCACTTGCACTCGGCTCGAAATATATGCATACTCGGAGTTGATAGTTTCCTGCTCTCGCGCATCAACGGTGATTGCGCCTGCCCGTGACCGTAAAGCGACTTCGCGTTCGGCTGAGTAGAGAGTTAGGCACGTTTGTCAATTTGGTTAGAAGCCGCTCTCAATTGTGTTAGAGCAACGGGCGCAAAGAAGGTCGCGTTTCGCCGCGAGAGGTAAAAGCAGGGTCTCCCCGCCTTCATCAGAGCGATTCAAGAGAGAACGCCCGCCGCGCTTCCTTTGACCCTTAAAGGATAAGAAAGAAAGAGATGTCAACGAAACTTTATGTCGGAAACCTTTCGTTCCGCACAACGGACGATGACCTGCGCGAAGCTTTCTCGCAGGCGGGAACAGTCGAATCAGCCAACGTGATTCAGGACCGTGAGACCAACCGCTCGCGCGGCTTCGGGTTTGTGGAAATGGCGTCAGCCGAAGAGGCTGCCAAAGCAATAGAGATGTTCAACGGCAAGGACATTGGCGGTCGCAACGTGACCGTCAACGAAGCCAGACCGAAGACAGATCGTGGCGGCGGCGGGCGCGGCGGCTACGGCGGCGGCGGTGGACATGATCGCGGCGGACGCGGCGGTGGTGGTGGCTACGGCGGCGACCGTGGTGGCTATGGCGGCGGCGGTGGACGCAACGACCGCGAGCCACGCTGGTAAGTTAAAAGTAAAAAGGTAAAAGGCAGAAGGGAAGGAAGGGCTTTGGCTCTTTCTTCCCTTACTGTTTTTTAAGCGAAAATGTACTGAATCCGCACGAATGAAAGTTTTGCGGGTGGAAATGAAGACTTTGACACTGGAAAAATCAATTCTGACAGTGGAAATATCGTCTCCGACACTGGGAATGTAGGTTCTGGCACTGGGGAAATCAATTCTGACAGCGGAAATGGAAGTTCTGACGTTGTAAATATCGTCTCTGACAGTGGAAATGTCTGCTCCGACAGTGGAAATGGAAACTTTGACTCTGGAAATGAGAACTTTCACGGTGCGGATGGCGACTTTGACGCCGTAGGTGAAGGTTTTGCAGATGGAAATGGAAGTTTTGTCTGCGTGGAGGGCAGTTTTGTCAACGGATATGCCGATATTGAAGCCGTGAGCGTCGGTTCTAAAAGTAGTAAAGCCGCCTGTGCATCCTTTTATTCATCTCCAACGCATCCATCTTCAGTTTACTTTCGCGCAGCGGGCGTTATCTTCAGCTTCAGCGTCTCCGCGCCTCGCACAACTTCGACCTCGTACACCTCGCCAGCCTTCATCTCGCCCAGCGCGTAGGTGTAATCATAGACGTTGCGCACCTGGCGTCCGGCAATCCGTACAATCCTGTCGCCAGCTTTAAGACCAGCCTTCGCCGCAGGCGAATCTTCGCGCACGCCGTCGAGCGTGAGGCCGTTGTCCGAATCCGCATAGTTCGGAATCGTGCCCAAGTAAACGTTGAAACTCATCACGCCGCCCTGCGAATCGCTCTTAGCGACTGTGTAGGTTGGTCGCTTCGCGTCAGTGTCAATCGAGCGCACGATACTCTCAATGAAAGAGACTACGCGCGCCTCGTCCTCATAGTTAATCTTGTCTGAAGTGTCCGAAGGCTTGTGGTAGTCGTCATGCGTGCCCGTGAAGAAGAAGAGCACAGGGATTTGCTTCGAGTAGAACGAAGAATGATCGCTCGGTCCATAACCATCTTCGTTCAATGTAAGTGTAAAAGGTTTCGGAAAGACATCGCCGATCACAATGTTCTTCCCTCTGCCGGTGGTAAATGACCTCGACGCAGACATGTGATCTTGTGAATCTTTAATTAAGGGCTTCCACTCTTGCGCTGTTCCGACGCCGCCGATAATCAACTTGTTATCTTTCATGCGCCCAATCATGTCCATATTAATCATCGCAACAGTTTTATCTAGCGGCCAGATCGGATGATTGACGTAAAAGTTAGAGCCGAGCAAGCCTTCCTCTTCGCCGCTAAATGCGATGAAGACAATAGTGCGTTTTAAGTTCTTACGATCTGCTGAGAAGATGCGCGCGAGTTCAAGCAATCCTGCGACGCCCGAAGCGTTGTCGTCCGCGCCGTGATGTATCTCGCCTTCGCGTGGTGCGAGACTTCCCTCGCCGCCGCGACCAAGATGATCGTAGTGCGCGCCTATGACGATTGCCTCATTCTTCAAGACAGGATCAGAGCCGTCCAGGATTGTTCTGACGTTGTAAATATCGTCTCTGACAGTGGAAATGTCTGCTCCGACAGTGGAAATGGAAACTTTGACTCTGGAAATGAGAACTTTCACGGTGCGGATGGCGACTTTGACGCCGTAGGTGAAGGTTTTGCAGATGGAAATGGAAGTTTTGTCTGCGTGGAGGGCAGTTTTGTCAACGGATATGCCGATATTGAAGCCGTGAGCGTCGGTTCTAAAAGTAGTAAAGCCGCCTGTGCATCCTTTTATTCATCTCCAACGCATCCATCTTCAGTTTACTTTCGCGCAGCGGGCGTTATCTTCAGCTTCAGCGTCTCCGCGCCTCGCACAACTTCGACCTCGTACACCTCGCCAGCCTTCATCTCGCCCAGCGCGTAGGTGTAATCATAGACGTTGCGCACCTGGCGTCCGGCAATCCGTACAATCCTGTCGCCAGCTTTAAGACCAGCCTTCGCCGCAGGCGAATCTTCGCGCACGCCGTCGAGCGTGAGGCCGTTGTCCGAATCCGCATAGTTCGGAATCGTGCCCAAGTAAACGTTGAAACTCATCACGCCGCCCTGCGAATCGCTCTTAGCGACTGTGTAGGTTGGTCGCTTCGCGTCAGTGTCAATCGAGCGCACGATACTCTCAATGAAAGAGACTACGCGCGCCTCGTCCTCATAGTTAATCTTGTCTGAAGTGTCCGAAGGCTTGTGGTAGTCGTCATGCGTGCCCGTGAAGAAGAAGAGCACAGGGATTTGCTTCGAGTAGAACGAAGAATGATCGCTCGGTCCATAACCATCTTCGTTCAATGTAAGTGTAAAAGGTTTCGGAAAGACATCGCCGATCACAATGTTCTTCCCTCTGCCGGTGGTAAATGACCTCGACGCAGACATGTGATCTTGTGAATCTTTAATTAAGGGCTTCCACTCTTGCGCTGTTCCGACGCCGCCGATAATCAACTTGTTATCTTTCATGCGCCCAATCATGTCCATATTAATCATCGCAACAGTTTTATCTAGCGGCCAGATCGGATGATTGACGTAAAAGTTAGAGCCGAGCAAGCCTTCCTCTTCGCCGCTAAATGCGATGAAGACAATAGTGCGTTTTAAGTTCTTACGATCTGCTGAGAAGATGCGCGCGAGTTCAAGCAATCCTGCGACGCCCGAAGCGTTGTCGTCCGCGCCGTGATGTATCTCGCCTTCGCGTGGTGCGAGACTTCCCTCGCCGCCGCGACCAAGATGATCGTAGTGCGCGCCTATGACGATTGCCTCATTCTTCAAGACAGGATCAGAGCCGTCCAGGATTCCGACGACGTTGTAAGCAGGAACGCTGCTCCGCGTGATGTCCGTAGCGATGCTGAGCGTCAAGTCTTTGAGCGGCATGGAAACATTCTTTCGCTTCGTCGTCGCACTTGGCTGAAGCAATGTTTTGATAAACGCTTGCGCGGCCTTCTCAACTTCAGCAACGGGCGCGAGTCCTCCCGCTTCAAAGATGCGCTGCGCGGCCTGACGCGAGATGACCACGACGGGCAGGCCAGCCTCGCCAGAGCTATTGTCATAGCGAAGCCCGGAGAGCCGATCATTCTTGAAATTCTCTTCGCTTGCGATGACGACGAGCGCCGAAGCATTCTGTTCGCGCGCAGCAATCGCTTTCCAACGCACGTCTGCAAATTGAGCGAAATGTCCATGCGGGTTGTCGCCATCGGGTGTGCCCTCGAAAGCGATTGCTATGCGACCCTGTACGGGCGCATCCGCGTAATCGTTGTAATTTATCCCGTCAACCTTGATGCCATAGCCCACGAACGTCGCCCCAGCATTCGTCACATTCGCGTTAGACGAAAACCCTAGCGGCATCCAGTCTTCACTCAAACGCAGATCGAGCGACGCGGCGCGTGCTCCTGTCTGCGTGGTCGAAGCTTTGTCCTGCGACGCTGCCGTTTGAGCGTGCGGCGTAAAGAGCATCGAATTGTTCTTTCCAAGATCAACGCCTGAGATGAACGGAAACTCCTGCATGTAACGATGCGGAGAATCTGCCTCAAGAACAGACATGCCGGGCAGGTCGCGGCCAATGCTGCGACGAAGGCCATAACGCGCAAACTCTCTGGCAATATACTCCGCCGCAAGGTCTGCGCCCG
>QHXM01000306.1 GCA_003222945.1 Acidobacteriota bacterium | reverse complement strand
AGAACGGCACGGCCACCATCACCTATCACGCGCTCGACAGCGGCTGTGGCAACCAGCCCAATCAGCCCCATCAGCCCTGTCCCAACGGCGGCGTGGATATTTCCTCGCCCGATCAGACTTTCACCATCACGGTCAACGCCGTGAACGATGCGCCGGTGGCGGCGAACACGTCATTCACCGCGCAGGCCAATATGAAGATTCAGGGCGTGTCTGTGCCTCTTGCAAGCGCCACAGACCCCGACAAGACCAACGGCGACCTCGCGTACACTTCGTTTGACGACGGCTACACGCCGACGTTCACCGTCAACAATATTACAGTCGGCGGAAGCTCGCCTTGCACGGGCGCTACGATCTCAAACATCAATACCTCTACGGGAACTTTTGACTTCGACCCTGCTCCTGGCTTCACAGGGCAATGCACGCTGAACTACACGGTCAACGATAGCGGCAACCCTGCGCCTGCCAAGACGAGCGCGGCGGCGACCATCACTGTCACTGTCAACGGCCCAATCATCTGGTTCGTCAATCCCAATGCTGCAAGCAACGGGGTCGGTACGTTGTCTAGTCCGTTCAAGCTACTGGCCTCTGCAACCGACGTTAATCACCTGGGGAATCTCGCTGCTAACCAGCGAGTCTTCGTCTATTCGGGGACGACTGAAGCGAATGTAGGCGTCTCGCTGACGGGCGTTCAGACTTCGACTTCGCCCTCTATAAATCAGACGCAGGCACGGGCCTCGGCGCAATGGCTCATCGGACAGGGCGTCATCGGCACAAGTTTCGACTCGGTGATGGGCATCTCGCCGCCCAACGGGACTATCACCCGACCCACAATCAGTAACACTGCGTCAACAGCTAACGGACTGAGGCCGACGATCAAAGGCACTGTGGCTGTTAAGGAGAACTGTTTTGTCAGCGGCTTCAACATAGACGTGAGCGCTGGGTCAACGAAGGGGCTTACTAATACGGCGAGCCTTTCGGCTGGCACGAGCGGCAGCACGGTTGATGTCAAGGATGTGAACGTCACCTCGGCTGGCGGGAACGCGGTTGACTTCAGCAACGCACAGACGGTCAACTACGCGACTAGCGACTCGACAAACTCGCCTAACGTCCTTGTCTCGACGACAGGCTCTGCGCTGAGTGTTGTCAACACAACCATCGGCGCGAGCGGCATGACCTTTAAGAGCATCTCCGCCGGAACAGCGGCGTCTGGGCCTACCACCGGCATCGTGCTCAATAACACGGGCGCAACCGCCGGTCTCACCGTGACGGGCACTGGCACGACCGCAGGTTCAGGCGGCACGATTCAGAAGAGTGGTCAGGGCGCTACCTTCACCTCTACGAAGAATCTCTCGCTCAAGAACATGAATTTCACGAACGCCAATTCGGGAAATGGAACCTGCAATAACGTTGACGACTCGACCTTCAATAGCGGCTGTCAGGCGGGCATCAATATGTCGAGCGTGACGACCGCAACCTTAGACAATCTGGTCATGGATAACGGCACGACGGGCGGCCAGATAGGCATCAACGGACAAACTGTTTCCAACCTGACGATCAGCAACAGCACCGTCAAGAACTTCGGCGACGCCGTCCAGGAAAACATCCTGCGCTTCTTTAACCTGACCGGCACATGCTCGTTCACCAACTCGACCTTCCAGAAGCCCGGCGACGCCATCGCCGACATACGCAACAACACGGGCACGCTCACGCTGACTATTGACAATACGACCTTCACCGACACGGCCTCCTCTGTGGCAGGCTCGCAGGGGCTGGACATCACAAGCACATCGTCGGCCACAATGACGGTCAATATCGGCGTAACCACCGGCTGCAACTTCACGAAGATTTTGAACGCCGGCTACCAGGTGATCGCCAAGCAGACCTCCACGATCAACACCAACGTGGTCAACAGCACCTTCGATCAGCAGACGGCGTCAGTCGGCAGAGCCGTGGACATCTCCGCGCAGGACACGGCGCAGGTGAACTTCAACATCAACCACAACACGAAGCTCTACGGCAAGGGCGGGAGTGCCGTTAACATCTTCGGCATCAAAAACGCGGTGCTTCAGGGCCGCATTGACAACAACACGGACGTGCGCGAGGGCGGTATCGACTCGCCCGGCACCGCCATCAACGTCCACCCGGAGGACAGCTCTCACGGCATCATTGAGATCAGCGGGAATACAATTACCGGGATTGGCTCTAGCTCCGACTACGGCATTAACGCCTTCAACCACGGCGACGGCGCGTCCCTGCATTCCCCAACAACAACAACATCGCCTTCATCACCCGCGAGGGTAGCAGCACCTCGAACCTCTACCTCACGAATTTTCAGTCCGGCGCTAATAACAGCGCGCGCGCCATAGCGACCTGGAACGCCAACACCAACAAGCCGACGAACTCCGCAACCGCCGTTGATGCCGCCAGCGCCCTGGCTTACAGCGCCCCGCCCGCAGGCCGCAACAGCGGGCAGTGCAAGACCCCGCAGAACACGACTGCCATGCTCACGATTCCTGCGAGCAACAGCAACAACGAGCAACTTGCTCAGACAGCCGATACTCTTCAAGACAGCAATGCGGATTCATTGCTCGCTCTCTTAAATATCAAGACGGACTTCGCTCCGCTCTACGAGAGTTTCAATACGGATAAGAATTCAGTCTCAACTGTTGAGACAACCGATGACGCACAAACAGCGCAATCAGTCGCAAGCACAATTAGCGCAAGCCAGACCGCTGGCATCAGCAACGCAATCTCGCTCGCTCATGCAACAGCTTCCGCTCGCGTGATCGCTACTGAACTCAGACAAGCGACAGAGAAAGAGACAGCGAACGCAACCGCAGAGACACATCTGTGGAGCGACGTGGAATCTACATCTGACAGCGCAGAGAAGATTGCGGAGAAGAGAGACGCACAGGATGCCGCCGACATCAACAAGACAGAGTACGATGCGCGCATCACGAAAGCCTCCTTCCAGCCTGCCGCCGACAAGCCGTCAGGTTTGGTCGCAAGAGTTGAATCCAACAAAGACAACAGGCTCGATCACGCACAAATTGTCTCTCGCACAAAACAGATTGATTACACGGTGAAAGCTCTCGCTCTCTCGCCGACACTCCTTGCGCCTCTTCCTGCCGGTCAGACTATAACCATTCAGGGAGCAGGCTCAGGCTTTACGCTGCCCGCTGGCAAGACCGTCACGATCACATTCCAAGTGACTTTGAACAATCCGCCGAACCTGTCAGGACCTTCTAACCCGAAGGTCTCTACGCAGGGAACGCTACAGGGTTCGTTCACCGGCAGCCCGCTCACGACGGACGATCCGAGCGTAGGCGGTACAAACGACGCGACTGTAACTAACGTTGACCTATTCAACTCTACGACCACAGTCTCATCGTCGTCACCCACATCTAACAGCAGCCAGTCAGTGACCCTTACGGCAACAATTGGAACAACAGGCTCGCCCGCTCCTCCGGGAGGAACTAACCGGACGGGAACAGTTGCCTTCTATGACGGCTCTATAGCACCTGCGCACATCATCTCCGGTTGCGGTGCTGTGGCGGTCGCATCCAATCAAGCGCAGTGCACGACCGCTGCGCTCTCGAATGGTCCGCACAGCATCAATGCCGCTTACACTGGCGATGGCAACTTCGATCCGAGCGATACGACAGGCTCGGCAATTACACAAACAGTCAGCAAGTCCGGCACGACCACAACAGTCGGCTCGTCCGGGACACCATCGCTCTTGAGCCAGAGTGTGACGTACACGGCGACAGTTGCTTCTCAGACTTCTGTCACAGGCCCACCGACGGGCACAGTTATTTTCAAGGATGGCGGGACTACGATTTCAGGATGCAGTAGTGTCTCTTTAAGCTCCGGTCAGGCGCAGTGCATTACAACTCCGTCAACAGGAGCGCACAGCATTACTGCCTTCTACAACGGCGACGACACCAACAACAGATTCAGCGCGAGCGATAACACAGCTTCGCCCTTCACACAGCAGGTCAATCAATCAGGCGCAACCGTTACAGTTGCGTCTTCGCTCAACCCATCTCTGGCGAGCCAGAGTGTGACGTTTACCGCAACAGTCGGTTCTAACACGGCAGTTGCAGGTCCGCCCACAGGCACTATTCAGTTCCGAGATGGAGTTTCCGGCACGGGCACGGCTATCGGCTCGCCCGTCGCGCTCACGACTGGCGGCGTAGGCTGTCCAGCAGGTAAGTCTTGCGCGAGCATCACTACATCCACGCTCTCGGCAACGACGCACACAATCACTGCCGACTACAATGGCGATACAAACTTCAGCGCGACGAGCGGCACATTGTCTGGCGGACAGGTTGTCAACAAGTCTGGCACGGCGACTGCGCTTGGTTCTTCGTCGAACCCTGTTGCGCCGAGCACCAATGTGGACTTTACTGCAACGGTTACATCTCAGACGGCGGTTACAGGTCCGCCATCGGGCACAGTCACCTTCTATGACGGTACTGTGCAGTCTGGAAATGAAATCTCCGGTTGCGCCGCCTCGACGCTCAACGGCTCAGGCGTGGCGACTTGCACGACCTCTTTCCCGACACAATCAACGCACACGATCACGGCTGTCTATAACGGCGATGATAGCTCCGCCCGATTCAACGCGAGCACGTCTAATGCCGTCTCGCAGAGAGTCGGCACGTGCACAGCGTCTGTCGAAGTGACCAACACCAGCGACGGCGGCGCAGGCTCTCTGCGCGATGCCATCGGCGGAGTGTGCACTGGCGGCACGATCACCTTCAACATTCCGACCGGTGATCCGGGCTTCAGTGGCGGCGTCTATACAATCAAGCTGACAACCGGCGAACTAGCCCTGAGCGACAGTGTGACAATCACAGGCTTGGGCGCAAGCGCCCTGACTGTGAGCGGCGAGAATACGAGCCGAGTCTTCAACGTAGCCTCCGGCAAGACTGTCGCCATTTCAGGGATGACCATCACGAAAGGTAAGGCAGCTAACGGCGCGGACAGTAACACAAGCGCAGCCGCAGGCGACGGCAATCAAGGCGGCGCAATTATCAACAACGGTACGTTGACGCTCACCAATGTTGTCGTCAGCAGTAGCAACGCTGGCAACGGCGGCAACAACACCAGCACGGGCGTTGGCGGTAACGGTGGTGGCGGCGGCGGTATCTTCAATGCCCCGTCCGCAACGCTCAACATTACCAACTCAACCATCAGCGGCAACCAGTCAGGCACGAACGGCACTGGCGCATCGGCGGGCGAAGGCGGCCCCGGCGGCGGCATCTACAGTCTAGGCAACCTGACCATCAATGGCAGCACGTTTAATGGCAACAAGGCCGTTGGTCTCTTCGCAGAAGGCGGAGGTATAGACAGCGAGGGCGGCACGCTCATAATTAACAACAGCACCATCAGCGGCAACACTTCTGACGGTCAGGGCGGAGGTCTGCTCAACTGCGGCACGACCACAGGCACGCTCACCAGCGTCACCATTACAGGGAACATAGCCGACAACGACAACGACACGAACGGCGTGGGCGGCGGCATCGCTCAGGTGAGCAGCAACATGCTAACACTGCGCAACACAATCGTCGCAGGTAACTTCAAGGGAACAAGCGGCGGCACGAAGCAGGTTGAGACGGCAACTGTAGTAGGCACGATTGGCGCTGCCGGTGCTGGTAATGCGAAGGTCGTCGTTACGGCTGCTGGCATGACTGGCAACCCGAAGACCATTCTCGTCGCCGTCGCTAACAACGACACTGCTTCTGATGTGGCAGGGAAGATGCGCGCTGCGTTGATTGCTGATCCAGACATTGGTGATCCTACTACAGGGTTCTTTACGGTCACAGGCTCAGCAGACCAGATCGTCTTAACCGCCAAGACGGCAGCCGCGAATGACCCGACGATGAACATCGAGACGGACAACGACTCCGGTGCCGGAGGCAGCACGGGACTGACTCCTGAGCCAACCTCTGCGAACACAACAGCGGGCGTTGCGCCATCGTCTTCCGATGACATCTTCGCCAGCGGCCCCGGCGGGATTGACGCCGCAAGCTCCTACAACCTGATCGGCGATGCGGCGACAAGCGGCGGTCTTACCAACGCAAACCACAACATAGTCGGCGCTATTGTCGCCAATGTCTTGAACACGACGCTTGCAGACAACGGCGGTCCGACGAAGACGCACGCTCTTGTCGCAAGCAGTCCTGCGCTCGAAGCTGGCAACGCCTTCGGCCTGACCACAGACCAGCGCGGCTTCTCGCGCCCGGTCAACTCCGACGGGACGCCGCCCTCCGCGGGCGACGACTCCGACATCGGAGCATACGAGCAGCAGTTGAAGCCCGGCGCGCCCAATGCGCCTGTGCTTGATCCTGCGAGCGACACGGGAGCGAAAGAAGGTCACATCACCAGCAGCACCAGCCCGACCTTCAACATCTCCGGCGTCATCTCTGGAGCAAAGGTCGAACTGCTGCGCGACACCGATCCTGCAACAACCAAAACTGTAGTCGCGTTCGGCACTGCTTCGGGTACGACCATTTCGCTGACCGATCCGAGCGTATCTAACGGCAACTACTCTTACACTGCGCGGCAAACCATCGGCGGCACTACCCCAAGCGACGAGTCCGCAGCCCTCAGCATAACCATAAGCAGCACTGCGCCCGCCGCGCCCTCTACGCCCGATCTGCAACCCGGCAGCGATTCAGGCGTGAACACAGACAACATCACCAACATCACGCCCAGAGTCTTTGACGTTCAGACTACAGAAACCGGAGCAACCGTCGAACTACTGCGCGACGGAACGGTTGTTGATACCAAGACAGGCGACAGCACACAGACCATTCAACTGACTGATTCGGCTGTGCTCTCCGATAATACATACTCTTACGCCACGCGGCAGACCAACGCGGTCGCAACAACTCCTTCCGCCTCTGCGCTCAATGTTACGATTGATACGACTCCGCCAACCGCGCCTTCAACACCTGATCTACAAGCTACGAGCGACTCAGGCGTGAACAATGACAACATCACCAACAAAACGACGCGAGTCTTCGACGTAGCGGGCACGACCACTGGAGTTACGGTCGAACTCTATCGCGGCGTAACACTCGTTGATTCCACATCCGGCAACGGCGCAACAGTTCAATTGACAGATTCAACTTCGCCCGCTGACGGCACGTACAACTACACTGCCAGACAGGTTGATGGAGCCGGAAACGCAAGCTCCAATTCAGCGCCTCTGAGCGTTACCATTGACACTACCACTACGGCTTCCGTTCCTGACTTGCAGGCCGCGAGTGATTCGGGCGCAAGCAACACGGACAACATCACCAACAAGACGCCCAGAGTCTTTGACATCACGAACACGGAGACGGGTGCGACCGTAGAACTCCTGCGCGACGATGACGGCGCTGGTCCGAATCCGCCCGTCGTGGTTAATTCTACGACCGGCAACGGCGCGACTGTTCAATTAACAGACCCTGCTGCGCTCGCCGATGGTCCACACGATTACTTGACGAGGCAGACGGATGTCGCCGGAAACGTAAATACTTCGTCCGCTCTAACTGTCACGATTGACACGACTCCTGCCGTGCCTTCCGCTCCAGACTTGCAAGCTGCAAGCGACACAGGCGCAAGCCAGACGGACGATAGAACAGGCGCAACGCCAAGAGTCTTCGACGTTCAGACAACTGAAACCGGAGCATTGGTCGAACTCCTGCGCAACGGAACAGCCATTGATTCCAAGACAGGCGACAGCGCACCCATACAACTGACAGACTCTGCTTCGCTCCCGGACGGCACATACACTTACAGCACGCGGCAGACTGACGTTGCCGGAAACGTCGCCGCCTCTTCGATCACGCTCAGCGTGACGATTGACACCACAGCGCCATCAGTCTCTTCAATCACTCGCGTGGATGCGAATCCGACCAATGCTCAGACCGTTCACTTTACAGTCACCTTCTCCGAAGCCGTGACGGGCGTTGATGCGGCGGACTTCGCTGTGACGACAACGGGCAGTGTCACCGGCACGTCTGTTACGAATGTCACTCCGGTTGACGCTAGCCACTACACCGTAACGGTTGACACAGGCAATGGCGACGGCTCCGTGCGTCTTGACTTCGTTAATGACAATTCGGTCAAGGACGTTATGAACCTCTCGCCTACTGGTAACTTCACGGCGGGCGAGGTCTATACTGTCTCGAAGTCCGATCCTTTCGTGGTCTCAATCAAACGAGCGAACTCGAACCCGACGAATCTGGGAAGCGTTGACTTTACAGTCACCTTCAGCAAGCCCGTCACGGGCGTTGACACAACAGACTTCGCGCTGACGGTTAATAGCCTTACTAGCACATCTGTTACGAATGTCACTCCGGTTGACAGCAGCCATTACACAGTGACGGTCAATACAGGCAGCGGCGACGGCACACTGCGCCTTGACCTGATTGACGATGATTCAATTGTGGATACAGGCGGCAGAAAACTTGGCGGCACAGGCACAGGCAACGGCAATTTCACTTCAGGCGAAGTCTATACGATTGACAAGACGAAGCCGAGCGTGTCGGTCGCTAAGGCGTCAGGCCAGGCAGACCCCGTGACTGGTCCGACCAACACCACAGTCATCAACTTCACAGTCACCTTCAACGAGGCTGTGACGGGATTTGACTCTGCGGACGTGAGCATCTCAGGCACGGCTAATGCGACTGTAGCCAACGTCTCGCAGGTTGCGCCGAACGACGGCACGACCTACAACGTAGGCATCGAAGGTATGACTTCGAGCGGAGCAGTCACTATAACAATTCCGGCAAACGCTGCATTTGACTTGGCGGGCAACGGAAACACTTCGACTGGTCCGTCGAACACGGCCACAGTTACCTTCAACAAGGACAACTCCACAGCGTTCGTCGTCAACACGACTGCGGATACGGACGACGGCTCTTGCGACCCGCTCGGCACTGGAACGGGCAATAAGGACTGTACGCTTCGTGAGGCAATCAACGCGGCCAACGCTGACGCTGGCGCGGAGACAATTAGCTTCGACCCGACGGTGTTCGCTTCGCCCGGCCCGTACACGATCAATCTCACGAGCGCGCTGCCTGATCTAGCAAGCGACATGACCATCAACGGTCCCGGCGCGAATGTGCTCAGTGTGAAGCGCAACACGGGCGGAAATTACCGCATCTTCACAATACCGAGTGGTAACAACAACGTGACCATTAACGGGCTGACCATTAGCAACGGGAACAGTGTCGGCAGTAGCCCCGACGGCGAGGGCGGCGGCATTCGCAACGCCAGTTCCGGGACCGTGAACGTCACCAACTCGACAATCAGCGGCAACGCTGCTGGTGCTCAGGGCGGCGGCATTTTCAGATCGGGTATTGGCGCGTTGAACGTCACCAACTCGACAATCAGCGGCAATACCAGTGACCAAGGCGGTGGCCTTGCGACCACTTCTTCAGGCACGGTGAGTATTACCAACAGCACTATTAGCGGCAACACTGCTAACGCCAATGCTGGCGGCGTGTTCATTTCCAACGCCACGATAGCATTCACCGGCAGCACCATCACCAACAACCGCACCGATAACGACAACAACGGCTCAGGCTCCGGCGGCGGGATAGACAGTGTTAGCGGCACCGTCACGCTAAAGAACACAATAGTCGCAGGCAACTTCAAAGGCCCAAGCCCCTCGACGACTGCCGACGACATATTCGGCACAGTTGACGCCGCAAGCTCCTTCAGCCTCATCGGCACGGGCGGCTCGGGCGGGCTTGTCAACGCCACTAACAGCAACCAGGTCGGAGTCCCAGACGCGGGCCTCAAGCCGCTAGCAGACAACGGCGGCCCGACCAAGACACACGCACTGCAATGCACAAGCCCTGCGATTGACAAGGGCAACAGCTTCACTTTGACCACAGACCAGCGCGGCCTCAAGCGCGTCTTCGACCTTGCAGATTCAGTCTATCCGAACGCCGCTGGCGGCGACGGCACGGACATAGGCGCTTACGAGTCGCAGTCGGGCGGCGGCTGCGTCCCCCTAGCAATAGCGCCCAACCCGCAGCCTTCGACGAACGAAGACACGGCGGTGATTGTTACGATGACGGGCACGTTCTCTCAGAACACGCCGCTCACCTTTACAGTCACGCAGCAGCCTTCACACGGCGCTCTCTCAAATCAGGCTTCGCCCAACTGCTCGTTCGACGCAGGGACATCTACGAACACCTGCACGGCGACCATTCAGTACAAGCCGTCGCTGAACTACAACGGGGCTGACTTGTTCAAGTTCAAGGTGAGCGCGCCAGTCGGCGGTGGAACGCTAGACTCTGAAGATGCAGAGGTTGACATCACCGTCAACGCGGTCAACGACGCGCCCGTTACAGGTGCACGGCGACTCTGACCTACACGCCTGCGGCGAACTACAACGGCGCGGACTCGTTCACCTACAAGGTCAATGACGGCTCGTTGGATTCCACGCCAGCGACCATTTCAATCAACGTCCACTCAATCGCAGACACGCCCAGTGTGACGCCTGCTTCGACTGCAATCAACAAGCAGACCACGAGCGGCCTAGTCATCACGCGCAACGCTGTTGACGGCTCGGAAGTCGGGTCGTTCAAGATTACGAACATACAAAACGGCACGCTCTTTAAGACGAACGGCACAACGCAGATCAATAGCGGCGACTTCATCACGGCAGCCGAAGCGGGCGCTGGCCTGAAGTTTACTCCCGACCACAATCTTGCGAGTCCGGGAACGGCCTTCAGCTTCGACGTGCAGGGGGCCAACAACGGCGCGGGCGACGGCATTAGCCCCGTTGCAACTGCGACCATAACAGTCAACTGCGGCGCGACGACAGTCGTCACCAACACAAACGATGGCGGCGCTGGCTCTCTGCGCAATGTCATTACGAACGCCTGCCCGGGCAACACGATTACCTTCAACATCCCGACAAGTGATCCGGGCTTCAATGCTGCGACCGGCATCACGACCATCAAGTTGACGAGCGGCGAACTGGTTGTTGACCGCGACCTGACCATCACGGGAACTGGCGCGGACAAGCTGACCATAAGCGGCAACAGCGCGAGCCGAGTCTTCAACATTCAATCCGGCACTGTTGCAATCTCCGGCCTGACGATCTCTGGCGGCGCTGTGACGGGAAGCGGCGGCGGCGGCATTCTCAATGGCGGCACGCTCACGCTCACAAACAGCGCTGTCAGTGGCAACAGTGCAGACGGCGGCGGTGGCGGCATCTCGAACTCCGGCACGCTCACGCTCAACGGCGACACCATCAGCGGCAACAACGCCACTAACTCAACGAACGGCGGCGGCATCTATAACGCCTCGACCGCGAGCGTGTTGACCATCTCGAACAGCACCATCTCTGGAAACACCTCGAACAATTTTGGCGGCGGCGTTTACAACGATAAGACGCTGACCATTACGAACAGCACTATCTCCAACAACACCTCGAACAATTTTGGCGGCGGCGTCTATAACCACACGCCGAACACGTTTAATCTGACGAACAGTATCGTTGCTGGCAACAACAGCCCGTCAACTGACAAGGATATTTCCGGCGCAGTGCAGACGGGTGATTACAACTTGGTCGGATCAACGGCAGGCATCAACGGCGCTCTGCCCGGCACGCACAACATAACGAACCAGAACGCAAACCTTGGCGCGCTCGGCAACAACGGCGGCACAACGCAGACGCACCTGCTGCTTCCCAATAGTCCTGCAATCAACGCGGGCGATCCTAACTTTACTTCGCCTCCTTCGACAGACCAGCGCGGATTCG
>QHXM01000305.1 GCA_003222945.1 Acidobacteriota bacterium | reverse complement strand
AATAAGCCATTAGGTGCAAGGCATAACGGGTCGCCTCGCGCACGCCTCGTCGCTCTACAATCTCAATCAAACGTATCGCGCCCGTCTTCAAAGAGCCTATCTGCGCCTCGAAGTCCGCGCGACGCTCCGCCCGGCCTCGCACGTTCGCAAGCACGAGCCGCATCATCTCTTCATCAATTACTCCGCCGCGCACGATTCTCACAGGAGGAATTCTTAATCCCTCGCCATAAACATCCGTCGCCAATCCCATAGAGCCTGGACTCGCCCCGCCAATGTCTGCATGATGCGCGCGGTTTGCCACGTAGAAGAGTGGGTGTCGGGTGTCAGGCGTCGGGTGCCGGTTTTTATTTTGTCTTTTACCAGACACCCGACATCCGACACCCGACACCGAGTCGAAGACGCCAGCGACTAAAGTTACGTCCGGCAGGTGCGTGCCGCCCGCGAACGGGTCGTTAATCGCCACGACATCGCCGTGCGTTATCTCTATTTCGCCGAGCGCTGCTGCAACAGCCATCGGCATCGAACCAAGATGCACGGGCATGTGATCGCCCTGCGCTATGACGCGACCTTCGTGGTCAAAGACTGCGCAGGAATAGTCGCGCCGCTCTTTGATGTTCGGCGAGAATGCTGTGCGCCTGAGCGCTATGCCCATCTCTTCTGCGACAGAGGTGTAGAGCGCTCGGTAGATTTCAAGCGTCGTCGGGTCGAACTTATGTTTTGCGTTTCGCATATAGGTTTCGAGTTTCGAGTTTCGAGTTTCGGGTTCAGAGCCTTTAACTCGAAACTCGAAACCCGAAACTCGAAACTTTTATGGCTCTATAATCAAGTTGCCGTTCTCGTCAACGCGTGCGCGCGCGCCCGGCGGAATCAACGTGGTTGCGGAATACTCCGTCACGACAGAAGGCGAATGAAGACGCGCGCCCGGCCTTAGTTCGTCGCGCGCATAGATGCTCGCACGCACAGCGCCTTCTGCGAAATGAACTTTTGCGAATCCCGGAGGGCGAGCAATCGTGCTCTTGCCAATAGTTCTGCTCGCGCGCTCCGCTCTTAATTTCCCAACAATTCCGCTTGAGCGCAGTCGAAGACTTACGATCTCAACCTTGTTTGCCTCTTGAGCGTAGCCGTAGCGGGCGCGATGCGCTTCGTGAAAATCCGATGCTATTCGACCGCCGCGCGTCCACTTGATTTCAAGCTCGAATGATTGCCCCTGATAACGCACGGCAAGCAATCTTTCATGCCGCTGATGCGAAGAGTTGAACCCTTCAGAATGGAGCGCAGCGCGAGCCTCCTGTTCCATCTCACGAAACGCACGCTCAATCTTCGCCTCTGTCTCTTTACGTGCTTCGAGCATCACTGTGCGGCTCCAATCCTTCACGACATCTGAAGCGAGCGCGCCCAGAGCGGAGAGCGCACCGGCAGATCGAGGCGCGATGACGCGCGGGATTCTAAGCGCACGCGCAAGCGCAACGGCGTGGAGACAGCCCGCGCCGCCAAAAGGAAGAAGCGAAAAATCGCGCGGGTCGTAGCCTCGCTCTACAGATATGACGCGAAGCGCACGCTCCATATTTGTGTTTACAACGCGCACGACGCCAAGCGCTGCCTGCGTGATGCTCACCTTTCGCCTGGCCGCCACGCTCATCTTTTGCGCGAGTTCACTTAGAGCCGCGCGCGCTCTTGCTTCGTCGAGCTTGAATTCCCCGCCGAGAAGTCCCGCACCGCCGAAGCGCCCCAGTACCAGGTTTGCGTCTGTGACTGTGGGCTTCGTTCCTCGCCCGTAGCAGGCAGGCCCTGGGTCAGCGCCGGCAGATTCCGGTCCGACGCGCAAGCTTCCTCCTTCGTCAACGCGCGCGATTGAGCCTCCGCCAGCCCCTACAGTGTGTATGTCCATCATGTTTACTGCTACGGGAAGACCCGCGACGTTTAGTTCGTTCGTCATACGCATTCCACGCTCGTCTGAGAGCGCAACGTCAGTTGACGTTCCTCCCATGTCGAAGGTGATTATGTTCTTGATGCCTGCTGTTCGCGCCACACGAAGCGCGCCGACCACACCGCCCGCTGGACCGGAGAGAATCGTTCGCACAGGTTCATCGCCCGCCACGTCAGCCGAAATGCTCCCGCCAGAAGATTGCATCACGCGAAGTGCAGGCACTTGCGATTTAAGCCGGTTGAGATATGCGCCCATCAAAGGTTGCAGGTAGGCGTTAATCGTGACCGTAGATGTTCGCTCGTACTCACGATATTCCGGGAGAATCCTGTGCGAGATGGAGAGCGGAACATTGAGCGAAGAGAGAGCGTCTGCGATGCGTTGTTCGTGGTCCGGGAGAACGAAGGAGAATAGCAGCGAGATTGCGATTGATTCAACTCGTGCTCTCTTCAGCTTATTAACTAAACGCGCAAGCTCTCGCTCGTTCAACTCTTCCAAGACTTCGCCTGAAGCCGTGACGCGCTCTTTCACGCCGAATCTCAATTCATCTGGCACAAGCGGCTGAGGGCGAGAGGCTGATAGGTCATAGAGAGCAGTTCTAGCCTGACGGCCAATGGCGAGCACGTCTTCAAAGCCTGCGGTTGTAACAAGCGCAGTTCTAGCGCCTCGCCTTTCAAGAAGCGCGTTTGTGCCGACGGTCGTGCCGTGAATGACTTCAATGTTGAAGAGACGCGCGCCCGTTATTTTCTCAACGCGGCGCAAGCCTTCTATAATCGCGCGCGACGGGTCAGCGGGCGTGGAGGCTATCTTGAAGACGCGCAGGCCGTCCTTTGTTTGAAAGACGAAGTCCGTGAACGTGCCGCCCGTATCCACGCCGACGCGCACGTGCATCTCTTTTTTAGCTCGTTTCATCCGTAATTGGATTTAAGAACTTAACGTTCATCTGGCTCGTATAATCGAACCCGTACTGCTGGTAAACTTATTTTGAGAATCCCTTACACGCCATTTCAGGAGAGTTAATCTTATGACACTCAAACGCTTTTCGCACCTTCTTTTCGTTCTGACTCTCATCGCGGCCACAACTCTCTCTATGGTCCAGAGAGTGGCTCTGGCTCAATCCGCAACTCTGGCTGCGACGCAAAGCCCGACGCCGGACCTTCAATCGCGTCTTGCGGCAATTGAAAAGGCCATCGAAGCGAAGCGACAGGAGTATCACATTCCGGGCGCGTCGCTGGTCATAGTCAAAGATGACAAGGTGATCTACATGAAAGGTCTCGGCCTCAAAGACGTTGAGCACAAACTGCCAGTCACGCCGGACACGCTCTTTGCGATTGGTTCTTCGACCAAAGCGTTCACGGCGATGGCAGCCGCGATGAGCGCGGATGATGGAAAACTCTCGCTCAATGATTCACCGAAAAAATTTCTGCCTTACTTCAAGATGCGCGACGCGGAAACGGACGCGAAGATAACGTTGCGCGACCTGCTCTCGCATCGCTCAGGCATTGACCGCACAGACCTCTCAATGGTTTCTGGAAAGCTCAGCCGCGAAGAGTTGATTCGTGTAGCCGGGATGGCGAAGCCTACGGCGAAGCTCGGGGAAAAGTTTCTCTACCAGAACGTGATGTTCGCAGCCGCAGGCGAGATTGTGGCTCGCTCGCAGAACACAACCTGGGACGATTTCATCAAGCAACGTATCTTCAATCCGCTCGGCATGAAGGCGTCGAACACGACGGTCGCCGAAACGCTTAAATCTTCGGACTACGCTCTGGGCTACATCTATAACCCGGACACGAAAGAGACAAGGCACTTGCCCATGCGCGAGATTATTCCAGCCGCTCCTGCGGGCGCTATCAGTTCAACGGCGCGCGATATGGCCGAGTGGTTGCGGCTGATGCTCGGTGAAGGCGTGTTCGAGGGCCGACGCCTGGTTTCGGAGAAGGATTTTAAGGAGTTAGTCTCTGTGCAGAACAAGGTTGTGGGCGATGTCAGCTACGGCCTCGGCTGGTTTCTGCGCAATTGGAATGTGCACAAAGTCGTTGAGCATGGAGGCAACATTGATGGCTTCAACGCGGAGGTCGCTTTCATGCCGGACCAAAAGCTCGGCTTCGTTCTTCTCACAAACATCTCCGCATCGCCGCTCGGCTCTGACGCAATGGAGATAATCTGGTCGAACCTCGTAGGCCGCCCCGAAAAAGGCGTCGCATCGAAGACTCCGGCTAGCGACATGCAGCGCGAAGTTGGAAGGTATCTTTTGGCAGAAGCTTCAATGACCGTTGCAGTTGTGATGAAGGATGGCAAGCTCTTGCTGATGGTGCCCGGCCAGCCTCAGTACGAATTACAGAACGTAGGCGGACGCCGTTATAAGTTGATTGGAGCGCCAGAAGGCTTCTCCGTAACTTTTCGTCCCGTTAAAAACAGTGACGCGGAAACAGAAATGTATCTGGAGCAGCCGCAGGGCAACTTCGTGCTGGCGAGAGTTAAGGAGGATGATCCTAATTGGGTAAGCGGACCGGTAGTAGCAACTAACTACGACGGACCACTCAAGGACTTGCTAGGCTCTTACGAGATGAAGGGCGGACCAATCGTTGAGATTAAACTTAGTAGTGGCAAGGTTTCATTGGTCGTTGAGGGACAGCCTGCTTACCCGCTCGTTGAGAAAGAGAAGGATAAGCTCTCGAGTACGAGTCTTCCAGATTATTACGGCATTACGGTCAAGCGCGACTCGGCTGGCAAAGTCTCGGGCATCGTCATACATCAACCCGAAGGCGATTTTGAATTCACGCGCCTTGCTGAAACGGGCGCATCCATTTCCATCTCAGTTGACGACCTTGCACAGAAAGTGATCGCAGCTCTCGGCGGCGAAGAGAATTTGAGAAAGCACAGGTCAAGAGTTATGACGGCTGACATGGTTTTTGAGCATCAGGGTTTGACGGGCACAATCATCGCCAGCGCGAAAGCTCCAAACTCTATCGCCACACACTCAAAACTCTTTGCGCTGGGCAAAGAGATCGAGACGGCTGACCAATATTTCGACGGTAAGCAAGGCGTAGAGTTATCAAGCTTCTTGCCGCCACAGGTCAAGACAGGCAAGGCTCTCGAAAACGAGCGCATTCAGGCGGATTTTCATGAGCCGCTCGACTGGAAGAAGCTCTACAGGAGCGTCTTGATTAAAAAGATAGCAAAGATTGGCGACGAGGAAGTTTATGTAGTAGTCAAGACGCCGGAGAAAGGTAACAAGATCACGGACTATATTTCGACAAAGACGTTTCTTATTCTTCAACGCGACACGCTCGACATGAACGTGGAGAACGGCGTCACGCTTCCGGTCAAAGAGGTTTACAGCGACTATAGAATGATTGACGGCGAGATGGTTCCTTTCAAGTCCATCACAACCATCCCATCAATCGGAGACATCGTCACGACCATCAAAGATGTCAAGTTCAACGTTGACATCGCGGACGCAACATTCCATGCACCAGAATAGCAGTAGGCGGAAGACAGAAAGCAGAAGACAGTAAAAGCAGGTTTTGTTTTTGCTGCCTTCTGCCTACTGCTTACCGCCTACTGCTATTTGCCTTCCGCTTTCGTTCGAGCGACGCGCGGCATCAAGCACAAGTTGCGTGCGGTAGCCGTCTTCAAAAGTCGCAGCGCCTTCGACAGTGTTTCTTCCTCCGCGCAGGGCTTCTATGATTGCGCGCGAGAAGAGTGTGAAGCCGCGCGACCATCCGCCGTCGCGCATCCCGCTGGCTAACGACCCGCGCTCGGTCTCAACGCGCGTCCAATCGCCTGCGCCCGTCTCCGCATGAAAGAGGTCTCCGCCCTCTTCGATCATCAGCGCCCCCTTCGAGCCGAAGATTTCGAGACGATGCCGGGGGCTTCCCTGTTCGACAACGGAAAGCGCAACGGTCGCGGTCGTTCCCCTATTGAACTCGCCGTCTTCAAATCGCAGTACTATATTTGCTTCATCATCTGTAGTGACGCGGCGCATCTCGCCTGTTTGTTCATCTGCGCGCTCTCTGACGTGCGTGGCGAGCGAGCCGAAGACATGCGAGACTTCCGCTTCCAACAGCCAGCGAAGAGCGTCAACGGCGTGAGAGCCTATTGCTCCAAGCGTGCCTCCGCCGCTTCTCTCGTCGGACCACCAGTCCCACTTACGCTCCATTGAAGCGCGCGAGTCGGACCGGAAGTGAAGCTTCGCGTGCCGCACCGAGCCAATCTCGCCCGTTCGTATCATCTCGCGCATACGCATACGCCCGGGCAGAAATCTTAGCTCATGGTCAATCAATGCGAGCACTCCTTTTTCGGCTGCGCGGCGACGCATCTCATCTGCCTCATCGGCGTTCATCGCAGTGGGCTTTTCGCATAGCACAGCCTTGCCCACATCGAGCGCAAAGAGCGACATCTCCCTGTGCGTGACGGGCGGCGTTACAATGCTGATGAGATCAACGTCCGAGCGCGCCACGACCTCTCGCCAATCGCTCGCAACATGCTCGATATTAAACTCTCTTGCCACACGCTCCGCATTCTCACGATGCCCGCTCGCAATCGCAACGACGCGCGCACCGTCGCAAGCGCGAAAGCCCGGAATCTGCGTTGAGCGCGCGAAGCCCGTGCCGATGATGCCGATGCCTATGAAATCTTTTTTAGTCAACTTAGCTCTCCACTGTCTGCAAAGCCTATGAGTTTATCGCCTGATGGGATTTACCCGCTCGCGCTCTAACATAACGAGCGCGGACTAACTCGTTATGACACCTCATACAGATGTTATGGCTTCTACGAAAAGCCTGTGTGCCGCGCACTGCGCCGCAGTTATTACAATTGCCTGTGGCCTTTACCGATTTTCTTTTTGAGTTGGAGCAATCTTTACAAAGCAGTGCGTAATCTGTTCTCTGCTTCTTTTCTCTGTGAAAGCAGGAAACGGGCTTGTATTGTTTACAGTTGGAACACCACAACGACCCATCAACAATCTCTCTTCTAACAAATCCTTTTCGCAGGTTGCATTGCTTGTGGGAGAATGTAATGTTATTCAAATCCCAGAAGAGTGATGAGCCGCCATCAAGCCAAGTCTCTTTGTGTTCCAGCGTTAAATCTTCTGCATTGGGAATCACTTTGCCGCACTTAAAGCAAACGTTCTCTTGATGTCGCCGCAACAACTCGAATATCACCATACGGCGGAGCTTATTACACGCTGTTCCAAATGGCATCCCCAGAATCTCAGATTTGCGTTGATTTGATTTTGTCATGTGAGCCTCCCGTGAAGATAAGAGAACTTGCCCTCGCTCCGACTTGAACGGAGAACCAACGGATTATGAGTCCGGTGCTCTAACCAATTGAGCTACGAGGGCACATAGAATTTAGCGTATGCGAAAATGATTATATTTGTCTCGGCGAGAGGTCGCAAGCGCAGGCAGCTTGAATTTGAATACCTGCTCAAATGGAATCAACTTCTTTGCTCTTGACGTTCAGAATAATCATCACAACCGAGAGAAGAATCAGGGCGAGGCTTCCGATGCCGGAGGCGACTGCAAACTTTCTCTCCCTTTTGGCGGCATCGAGCGCGTCGCGTGCTTGAGCGTCGTACTTCTGGCTTTCATTCATCAACCTGCTCTCTTCGGGCGTGCCCTTCACGGCGTCTGATTGATCTTCCAACTCGACCGCCTGGCGCTGAAGGCTGCGGCTTGAGTCCAACTCTTCTTGCGCGTGAAAGTAGAGCCATACGCCAAAGCCCCCTGCCGCAAAACCGCAGAACAGGCAGAGTATCGCTATGAGTCCTAATCTCTTCTTCATGATGACAGCGCGGATTCAATCTGGCGTAGGTGTCTCTCTTCGTGAACGCCTATGAAGGCGAGCCACTGATAGAAGTTGAGCGGGCCGAAGGCTGGATGCCTGTAGGTGACGTTTGAGAGGTCCATCGCTTCTACGCGAGGCTTGAGACTGTGCAACTCTTGGCGCGACCATCGCAATTGAGCGAGCGAGTCTGACATCTTTTCCTTTCCGCCCGGACTTGCGGACTCAGGCGCTGTGTACTTTTCCTTTCGTGCGCGCTCAATTAATTCATCCAGCGAGAAAGGCTTGAACTCTACTTGCGCGCCGTCCGATTTTTCAGAGACGCTTTCGGCTTTCGTCAGCTTCAAAAATTTGGGAAACGCTTTTATAGATCATTTCGGAAAGCCGCTCCTACTCTTGTCGTTTGAAAGTATTCGGTTACCCCGCAATTGTATTCAAGAAGCAGAAGATTCCAACCTCATCTGCTTCCTGCTCCTGCCTCCTGATTCCCCGCCTGTCTGGTCAAGCTCAACCTGTGCCAGCGTTGAAAAGTGTTCACAGGCTCGTTTGCGTAAATGCGTATGTAGGCCGTCTCGATGTAGAGAGTTTTATCTTCGGACCAGTTGAGTCGAACGATTGGATTGAAAGAGACGGGCGTCGCGCTAGACGATTGCGCGGGCGCGCTCTTGTTTTGATCGCCTTTGCCGCTGCTGTTTTCGTTAGACTTCTTCGACTGCAGACTCTTTTCATCGTAAGCGGCGGAGGCCGAAAGCAGAGCGTCACGCAAAGGAATCTCTGCCTGCGTCGGCGTAGTGGATACAGCGTCATAGATTTTCACATTCTCTTCAAAGCCCGTTGCGATCTTTGACGAATCGGGCGACCAGACAGGTCCAGCGTCGGTCAGGCCGTCATCGAGAAGACGCTCGCGCCCGTCCACTTCGATAAGGCGCGGACGACCCGCAGGAAGTTTGTGTTCACGCTCTCGCGCGTCCCATTCATTCTCAGGGCAGGCGAGTGCCGAGAGCGCGTGGCTATCCGGCGACCATGCGAGATAGAAATAAATAAGGCCGTTGCGCGTCGTTAGAGGTCGGAGTTGAAAGCCGTCGCGGTCCGAAATGTAAATCTGTTCCGTGTCGAAGACGGGAACGGGCGCAAAGTTCGGAGCAACTGTCTGTGTCGGCATAGGCGTAACCGTCCCCGATGGAGTTGCCCTGACTTCTGGAATCATTTCGGGCGGTGTGGGTTTAGTCAGACTCTTGCGCCCGATGAAGGCGAAGCTCTTGCCGTCGGGCGACCATGAGGCTGTGGCCGGGAATGCGCCCGAAAGTTCCGGCGGCGTGATGTTTCGCAGGAATCTCCCGTCAGCCGCATACATGTCAACGCGAAACTCGCCCTCTTGAGTATCACCCGTGTCGTAGAGCGCTAGCGCACGCTGACCGTCCGGCGACACAACCGTGCGCAGGAGACGATCATCCTTGCGGTGACTGTCGAAGTCGTCCTGAATAGGTTTGAGTTTCGTCTCTTTATTATCCTGCGCAACGGGCGGCGCATCAACGTCGGCAGTGAAACTGTAAGCGAGCCTTTCGGCAGGAACGTCTGCGAGAGTGTTCGGGCGGACATTCGATCTCTCTGCACTCTTGCGACATGAGGTCACGACGAGAAGGAACATGATGAGCAGTAGAGACGCGGTGACGCGGTGACGCGGTGAC
>QHXM01000067.1 GCA_003222945.1 Acidobacteriota bacterium | reverse complement strand
ATGATGAGAATGCGTGCGCCCGCGTTGATGCTGCGAGCGATTTCTACAAGCTGCTGTTGCGCGATGGAGAGTTTACTTAACGGTGTGCGGCTCGAAAGGTTGAGTCCAAGTTTTTCGAGCACGCTGTCTGCTTCCCTGTAGAGTCGCTTGCGATCTATAAGCTTCAGTGGACCGCCCCGTGTAGGCTCGCGCCGCAGGAAGATGTTTGCGCCTATATCGAGATTATCAAGAACGCTCAACTCCTGATGAATGAACTCTATTCTGTAAAGACTCGCCTCGCGCGGCGAGCGAATCAAAACCTCCTGGCCGTCAACGCGGACGCTTCCACTGTCTTTCTCAATCACGCCGCCAAGAATTTTCATGAGCGTTGATTTGCCCGCGCCGTTCTCGCCTATGAGCGCGACCACTTCCGCCGGATAGACTTCCAGACTGACATCGTCGAGCGCCATGACGCCAGGAAATCTTTTGCTGATTCCCTTCATCAGCAGCACGGGCGAAGAGTCTGGATTCATTCGTCTCTGTCTCTGCCTTCCGAATTGTTAGAGAAAACTTTAAGGGGGATGAAAAGCTGTAGCCACCGCTCAAAAGGCCGGACACGACGCCCGCCGGCGCTTTACGCGAGCGCTCGTTTGAATACAATATCTGGCAAGTTTTAAGCGATTAACCGAGTCTGGAGTTTATAGCATACTCGCGTCGGCTGACAAGATAGCGGTTGGTTAGTGGTCCGTTGTCAGTGGTCAGTTGTTTTCGCTGCGGTTAAGCTCTATACCTGAAAGATAAACATTCAACTCGACAATGCGAACAACTGACAATGGACCACTGGCCACTGGCCTGTTTTTATGAAACTATTTCTAGGCATAGACATTTCGACAACAGGAGCTAAGGCGCTTCTGATTGATGATCTGGGCGAGGTGGTGACGAGTGCGACTACGCCGCTCACGCTTTCCACACCTCGCCCACTCTGGTCCGAGCAAGACCCGCGCGAGTGGTGGCTGGCTGCGTGTTCAAGCGTTCGTCAAGCGCTCAATAAGGCAAACGCAACAGGGGAAGATGTTTCTGCCATCGGCCTCACGGGACAGATGCACGGTCTCGTTCTTCTCGATGGCGACGGTGAGGTATTGCGACCCGCTATTCTCACGAGCGCACGAGACACATATTGCTGCCGAAGGATTACATACGCTTAAAGTTGACGAGCGACTATGCAATAGACAAGGCTGACGGCTCAGGCACTATGCTCTTTGATTTGAAGAAGCGCGACTGGTCAAGTGAAGTGTTGGATGCGCTAAACATTCCCGCAGAGTGGCTGCCCGATACTTTTGAAGGAACTGAAGTCACAGGCGAAGTGAGCGCCGAAGCTGCTGAAGCCACAGGTTTGAGAGCGGGCACAAGCGTGGTTGCCGGAGGCGGCGATCAAGCTGCGGGCGGAGTCGGAGTCGGCGCGGTCCGCCCCGGCATAGTTGCGCTGACGCTCGGCACATCGGGCGTTGTCTTCGCGGCAACAGAGTCGCCCTTGATTGAACCTGCGGGAAGGCTTCACGCCTTTTGTCATGCTCTGCCCGCGCGCTGGCATCTGATGGGTGTAATGCTGAGCGCGGCAGGCAGTCTTCAATGGTATCGTGACGCGCTCGCGCCCAGATTGAGTTTTGAAGAGCTTATAGCCGAAGCTTCTGATGTTCCGGCTGGAAGCGAAGGCTTACTCTTTCTGCCTTATCTTTCAGGTGAGCGCACGCCCCATCCGGACCCCTTAGCGCGCGGCGCTTGGGTTGGACTCACTCTTCGTCACACGCGCGCACATCTCACGCGCGCAGTTCTTGAAGGCGTAGGCTTTGGTCTAAATGATTGTTTAGCGCTCATGCAAGGTGTCGGTCAGGGTGCTATTGAGCAGGTTCGCGTTTCAGGCGGCGGCGCGAAGAGCATCGTGTGGCGTCAGATTATTGCAGACATACTCGGCGTCGAACTCGTTACAGTCAACACGACGGAGGGCGCGGCTTACGGTGCAGCGCTTTTAGCTAGCGTCGGAAGTGGCTGGTGGAAGGATGTCGAAACAGCTTGCGCTGAAACCATCAAAGTCGTCGGCAGCACGACGCCGTATGAAAGACATGCTGAGATTTATCGGGAGATGTATGAGCAATATAGAGCGCTCTATCCGAACTTGAGAGAGACATTCAACGGCTTAGCTACGATTAAGAGCGATTAGCGCACGCCGAGCAGTATGTCAACGGTTAGTTGATCCAGCTTTTCGTATTGCAGTCCCTTTGAAGCGAGTGATGCGCGGTCAAAATCTCGCGCGAGCAAGCGTGCGGCTCTATCTTTATCAAACCTTCCGACCATTTGGCCGTTGCCTTCTCTATTAGCCATCTCCGCCAGAAGAGATTTAATCTCCGTGTCTGCATTCCAATGCGCGGCCTTCTCTTTGAGAATCAGATAAGTCCGCATACAACCGCGCGCAAAATCTTTGACGCCTTCGTAGTCTTCGGTCCGATACGCATGAGCGTCGAAATGGCGCGGACCACTGTATCCAACGTCTTCAAGAAATTTGACGAGCCAGAATGCGGCTATCAAATTCGCAGAGCCGAAGCGCAGGTCCTGATCGTAGCGTCCCGGAACTTGATCGTTAAGGTCAATATGAAAAAGTTTTCCTGCCTCCCACGCCTGCGCGACCGAGTGCATCATGTTCAATCCGGCCATCTGCTCGTGCGCAACTTCCGGGTTCACTCCAACCATCTCCGGGTGATCGAGCGTTTCAATCAGAGCAAGATAAGCGCCCGTCGTTGGAAAGTAAATGTCAGCGCGCGGCTCGTTCGGCTTGGCTTCGAGAGCGAACTTGTAATCATAATTCTCAGAGAGCGAATACTCGCAAAGATAGTTGAGCGCCTCACGGAAACGCTTGATGGCTTCATCAGGCCGTCTGCACGCGTCCGTCTCAACACCTTCGCGCCCACCCCACAGAACGAAAATCTTCGCGCCGAGTTCAGCGCCCAAATCCATCGCGCGCATTGTCTTCTGCACAGCGTAGGCTCGCACAGCAGGGTCGTTAGCCGTGAAAGCTCCGTCGCGGAACGCTGGGTCATAAAAGAGATTGACCGTCGCCATAGGAACTTTCAGCCCAGACGCTTCGCACGCGCTCTTAAACTCGCGCACAATCCGGTCACGCTCCTGCACTGTTGCATCAATCGGCACAAGATCGTTGTCATGCAGATTGACTCCCATCGCACCAACCTCTGCGAGCATTCGCACAGCTTCGACAGGCGTGAGCGTAGGACGAACAGCGTCGCCAAACGGATCGCGTCCACGATTGCCTACGGTCCAGAGTCCGAAAGTGAATTTATGCTCAGGGCGCGGAGTGTATGCGTCAGGCATGGCTATACCTCATCAAAAGCAGGAGTCAGAATTCAGAATCCAGAATCCAGAAGAAAAGAAAAACGGTTTTGAGCCTTATCCCCTTCTGACTGCTGAATTCTGAATTCTGCTTTTTGTCAACTCCGCCCACGAAGCTTGTTGAGGTCCGCTGTGAATGCCTCAACGTTATCCTTCTTGATCGCTTTCGTCGGCACGAATATCTGTTTGCTCTCAGGAATCATTGAGCGGTCGCCGTCGAGAATTTTCGACATCATCTGTATTGAGCGGTAGCCAAACTCGTAGGGCTGCTGCACTACGGTCGCGTAGATTGCGCCATCCTTAATCCCGTTCAGAGTCTCGTCGTCTTCGTCGAAGCAGACTATTTTTACTTTGCCAATCTTATTCGCGTCTTTCACCGCACCGAGTATCGCCGGACCATTATAAGCCCAGAGTCCAACCATCCCTGCTATATCTGGAACACTCACGAGCGTGTCCGCTGCATTCGATTTAGCTCGCACGCGATCCGTGTTGTCCGTTCTCACGTCAACGATCTGAATGTTAGAGCCTTGCAGAGCTTCTTTGAGTCCCTGATAGCGTTGCTGAGCGTTGGCTGCGTCTAACACTCCTACGAAGACCATTATCTTGCCGCCCTGCGGCAGAGCCTCTTTCACAAGTTCGCCCGCCTGTCGTCCTGCCGCTATATTATCCGTGCCTATATAAACTGCGCGCTTGCTCTGTGGCGCGTCGCTGTCCTGCGTGATGACCAGGGTTCTATCCGCAGCATTGTTCAGCATTGGAGTTTGGTTCGCCGGGTCAACAGGGCTTATGGCTACGCCGTCAATTCCCTTCGCAACAAGATCATCAACTATGCGCTGTTGCTCGGCGGCGCTTCCGTCAGAATCTATTCTGAATTCAACGTCCACGTTCGGCAGTTCAGCGTCGGCCTTCTCCGTCCCTTTACGCGCGATGGTCCAGTAATCGGAAGCATTGTTGGTTACGAACGCAACCTTGTAATGCTTGCCGCCGCCTGCGCCTCCACCGCCACGATTGCATCCGACGAACAACAGGCAAGCTGTTAACAGCAAGGTCACTGCAAGACCAATGAAGTAAACTCTTTTGTTTTGTCTCATCATTTTCACCAAAGAAGAATAGTTAGACTCGCGCGCCTCCGTGCGAATAAGCCGCAAGCGTCCAATCTTCTGACTTTATTTTAGATAAACTTTCGTCCTCGTTTATCAACAAACCTTTGGGCTGTCAAGCTAACTACAGACGCGCCGCTTCACTTTACAATCTCCGGCATATCAACCTTCTCGCTGTTAGTCACCTTCACGTTTTCGCCGTTTGCAGTTCGCAGCTTGACGTTCTTCATCGTCCAATCGCGCGCGTATTCGATTGAGCCTGCCGCGCCGCCCTGCGCTGTGACGTTGACCAACTTGACGTTGATGATGGGCTTCGCTGGCAATCCGCTCGCGGAGAAAATCTGCTTTGCGCCCACAGCATCAACGTCCTCAATTGTGATGTTGCGAAATTCGCACAAGCCCCGTTCGGGCGGCGTGACCGGAGTATTCATAACGATCCAGTGCGGCGGAACGATCTTCACATCTTTCGGTATAGTCGCGTAGCTGTAGCTCGGATTCCAATTCAGAGTAAAGGTGAAAGGCAGCGGGACGTTCTCCATTTTTAGATCGCGTATCAACACATCTTCGACGAAGCCGCCGCGCGTCTTGGCGGACTTAAAACGTATTCCCTCGCTCGTGCCAACGCCGCGATTGTGATAGGCGACCACGCGGCGTATGCCGCCCGAAGTCTCGCTTCCAAAAGAGAGCACGCCACCGCCGCGCCGTATCAGGTTGTCGCGGACGACTACATATTCAGTTGGGCGATTGACGCGAAGACCGTCTGCGTCGCGCCCGGCCTTCAGGCAGATGTCGTCGTCGTTATTGTCTATGTCGCAGTTCTCAACCAGAACGTAACTGGACGAGTCTATGTCAACGCCGTCCGTGCTAGGTCCGGCGTTGTCGCTTATCTTCACGCCGTTTACTGTGACGTGGTCCGAATAGACTACCTGCACGGTCCAGAAGCCTGATCGCTTCAGATTCATATTCTCAACCGTCACGTCTGAAGATTTCCAGACGACCATCAGGCGCACGCGCTCCGCGTCGTAATCGGAAGCCCAGCGCAAGCCCTTCGGCTCATATTCGCGCCTCAATGACCAGTAACGATCCCACCACTTCTTGCCCTGCCCGTCAATCGTCCCGCCGCCGGAGATTTTCACGTTCTTCTGCTCGCTAATGTTGATTAAAGCAGCAGGCCATTTCATCTCTATCCCTGCAACGCGAGTCCATATAGAAGGGTAGTCCGCATCCTCCTGACTGCCCAGCAACGTAACGCCACTCTCAACGCGCAGGTCCACATTGCTCTTTAGAAAGAGCGCGCCCGTCACATACTGGCCGGGCATGAAGGCAACAACGCCTCCGCCCGCGCGAGCACAGTCGTCAATAGCTTTCTGAATGGACGCGGTCGAGTTAGAGAGGCCATCACCGCGAGCGCCGTAGGAGTTTACGGAAAATGTTCGCTTACCTTTCGGCTCGCGCCTCGCGCCTACATCTTTCACCCAACGAGGAAGTTGCCCCGCGCCTGTGTCGAAGGTCGCTTGCGCTCGCGCAGTAGTGGCAGCCATCATGCTGTTCACAATGCAGAGAAGATAGAGCAACGAACGGATTCGTCTTTCTGCTTTACTCATCCTGTGTCATTCCCGCTGCGGCGGAAGCATCGAATAATTTAGTTGAACTCCACAGAGTGTATCACCATGCAGGGCGCGGAGGGTAATAGAACTAAGGTCAGAAATTGTACAGGTCGAAGAGGCTTGCATATTATCGAACTCAAGTATGAGGCCGCTGGAAGATTGCCGAAGCCTTGAACGTCTTGAGATTCTGCCGTCAGTCAATCCGCGCCTTCTGCTTACTCGTAATTCACGTTATTATGTGCGGACGGATAAGCGGTTAACTGTGTTTGCGGTCGGTATCTTTTTTTTCATTTAACAAAGTTCGGAAACTCGTCATGCGAAGAAGCCTCTTAAAAAGATTTGTCGCGCGCCTGATGCTCTTGATGCTGGTCGCGTGCGCGCAAGTCACACCTTACTCTCGCGCCGCAGCGCAAACGCGCTCTGTTAGTCCTTCGCGCACCACCGAGTCGTTCGACAAAGACTGGCGCTTTCTAAAATCTGATGCGAAAGGCGCTGAAGGTGCTGGATTCGACGATTCATCATGGCGAGGACTCGACGTGCCACACGACTGGAGCATTGAAGGCCCGTTTGATGAGAAGAATCCAACTGGCGGCGCGGGAGGTTTTCTTCCGGCAGGCGTAGGCTGGTATCGAAAGCATTTCACTCTTCCCGCGAGCGCATCACACCGCCACGTCTTTATAGATTTCGATGGCATCATGGCGAACAGCGACGTGTGGATCAACGGCTTTCATCTGGGCCACAGACCTTATGGCTACGTCAGCTTCCGCTATGAACTGACCGGTCACTTAAATTTCGGAAGCGACAAACAGAACGTCCTGGCAGTCCGCGCAGACAACTCAGGCCAGCCAGCCTCGCGCTGGTACACGGGCGCTGGGCTATATCGTCACGTGCGACTTGTTATAACCGACCCGGTTCACATCGAACACTGGAGCACATTCGTCACAACGCCGAAGGTTGAAGTGGCCGAAGCGACCGTGCGCGTCGAAAGCACAGTCGTCAATCAATCGGATGCGCCGCGCAATGTTAGTCTTCAAATCACTTTGCTTGATCCTGATGGTCGCGCGATTCAAAACGTCTCTACAAAGGCGCAGGAGATCGCCGCTGGCAAGTCTGTCGATTTCCGGCAAGAGATCGCAGTCAGGTCTCCGAAAATTTGGGACATAGACCATCCATACATTTACAGGGCAGTCACACAGGTTCGCGCTGGCCGCAGCACGCTCGATGACGAGACGACCACTTTCGGCATTCGTGAGTTTCACTTCGACGCCGCGACAGGCTTCTGGCTGAACGGCAGGAATTTTAAGATCAAGGGCGTCTGCCTGCACCACGACGCGAGCGCGTTCGGCGCTGCCGTTCCCTTAAGCGCGTGGGAGCGCCGTCTCGAAGCCTTAAAGCAACTCGGCGTCAACGCAATTCGCACCGCTCACAATCCACCGTCGCCAGAATTCTTAGACCTGTGCGACCGCATGGGCTTTCTAGTTATGGACGAGATGTTCGACTGCTGGACCGTAGGCAAGAACCCTTTCGATTATCATCTATATTTCAGAGAATGGTCTCTGGTTGACTTGCGCGATACAGTCCGCCGCGACCGCAATCATCCGAGCATAATCATTTACAGCGCCGGCAACGAGATTCACGACACGCAGAAGGCCGAACTAGCCAAAGAGATTCTCACTTCATTGGTCGCAGCCTTTCACGAATCAGACCCGACGCGCCCCGTCACGCAGGCGCTCTTTCGTCCGAACGTGAGCCACGATTACGACAACGGGCTTGCGGACCTCCTGGACGTAGTCGGCCAGAACTATCGTGAGAACGAGATTCTCGCGGCGCACCAGCAGAAACCTTCGCGCAAAATCCTTGGTACGGAGAACGGGCACACGCGCGAAGCGTGGATTGCATTGCGCGACAATCCGCCATACGCGGGACAGTTTCTGTGGGCGGGCGTTGATTATCTGGGCGAGTCGCGCCAGTGGCCTAACGTTGCGGACAACTTCGGATTGCTCGACCGGACCGACAGACGGAAGCCAATCGCATTCCAAAGAGAGAGTTGGTGGAGCGCGCACCCCATGGTTTATATCACGCGAAGAGTTGCGCCGACGCCGCTTGCTCCGACAGACCCAGGCTACGGAACTGCCGCGCAGGAAAGACGCCCGCAGGTTCTTCTATCCGACTGGACGCCGCGCGAGCGCGAAACGCACGAAGAGAATGTTGAGGTCTATAGCAACTGCGAGCAGGTTGAGCTTTTTCTAAACGGCAAATCGTTGGGAGCAAAGCAGCGCCCAAATGATGACTCGCCGCGCAACTGGAAAGTTCCTTTCGCGCCGGGCACGCTCAAAGCAGTCGGAATGAATAACGGCCAATCGGTCGCCACATACGAACTGCGAACCGCAGGAAAGCCCGCGAAGATTCTGCTCACAACGGAGCGGAGCAGTCTTGCTCCCGTTTGGGACGATGTTGCTTTCGTAGAGGCCGTTGTTGTTGATGAGAATGGCGTCGTAGTTCCGAGCGCAAATGATCTAATCAGTTTCAAAGTCACGGGACCGGGCGCTGTAGTTGCAGTTGACAGCGCGGACAACAACAGCCACGAGCCGTTTCAAGCGACAGAGCGCAGAGCTTATCAGGGCCGCTGCTTCGCTATTCTCAAAGCGAGCGCACCATCTGGCCGTATCACTCTCACGGCCACGGCCAACGGTCTTACAAGCAACACAATCACGATCAACTCTGTCGCCACACCCGCATCGAATGGCGCGCAAGCCAGATAAAAAATTTGAAGGAGTGAATATGCTCAGACAATCGAAGAGACTCGCATTACTGATAGCGACGGCGTTCATCGTACTGATCGGCAACAACGCTCTCGCGCAGTCCAGGTATTTTAAGAACTGGCCCGCAGGAACTTCGCCGCAGGAGATTGGCAAGCGCGTTGCCGAGAACTTCGTTGCGCGCAAATTCGAGTTTGAGCAGATGGTCAAATCAAACGGTGTGGAGAAGCCCAAAAGACAGTTCGTCATCTACCCGGAAGTCTGCGCGTGGTACGGCGCGCTTACAGTCGCAGAGCTAACTCAAGACAAAGATTTACAGACGAGATTGATAAGAAAGTTCGACCAGTTCTTTACGCCGGAAGGCGCGAAGCGTATCTCTGAGGACGCTCACGTTGACTACCACGTGTTCGGCGTAGTGCCTCTTGAGATTTATTTAGTGACGAAAGATCAGAAGTATCTTGATATGGGGCGAAGCTTTGCGGACAAGCAATGGGAGAAGACTACGCCGGACGGGATTACGGCGGAGGCGCGCTACTGGATTGACGATATGTACATGATTCCCGCCGTTGAGGTGCAGGCTTACAGAGCTACGCATGATGCAAAGTATTTGGACCGTGCGGCTCTGGCGATGTCCGCTTATCTTGATAAGCTGCAACAGCCTAACGGTCTCTTCTATCACGCGCCGGACTCGCCTTTCTTCTGGGGGCGCGGCAACGGCTGGTTCGCGGCAGGCATGGCCGAACTCTTGCGCTCGCTTCCGAAGAATCATCCTCAGCGTGCGCGAATCCTTGATGGCTACAGGAAGATGATGGCGTCGCTTCTGAAGTACCAGGGCGAGGATGGATTGTGGCGTCAGCTTATAGACCACACGGAAGCTTGGTCGGAAACTTCCGGCACAGGCATGTTCACGTTCGCAATGGTAACGGGCGTTAAGAATGGCTGGTTAGATGAAAAGACCTACGGACCAGCGGCTCGTAAAGCATGGCTCGGTCTTGTCAAATATATTGACGAGAATGCAAACGTGCGCGAGGTTTGTGTCGGAACGAATAAAGCTGCTCAGGAAGTTGGACCGGACATCCAAACGCAATTGAAATACTATTTGGCACGCCCGCGAAACGTGGGTGACCTGCACGGACAAGCGCCTATACTCTGGACCGCTTCAGCACTGATGCGCTAGGCCACTTCTTTGAATGCAAAGTACTGCGGTTCGCCATCTTTGCGCTTGGCCGGGCGCGCACAGGTTATCTTTGGTAATAATAGGTGAGCTATTCAACTGCTTCATTTGACCGTCTTTGTCGCTTCCGTCTGAGCTTGAGGACACCAACTATAATCCGTCGGCACGCAAGCGGGAGGAGCAGGCAGAGCGCTCGCTCTAAGCCACTTCGCATCCCATTTCACGCCTTCCATGTTCTGATTCGTACTCAACTTAGCTCCGTTCGGGCAGACCGTATCACCATCCATGTTCGTAACACTGAGCGCAGTTACGTTGCACGTCTCAGTCTCTATCTGTAGCTGGTTGCCGTCTCCCAGCCTCTCGATGCGTATGGCAGTTCCATAGACATCCAGCAGGCTGCCATCCAGTGTGACGACAAAACGCACGTAACCCAGAGAGAAGTCCTGTGGGTTTTCGCTATCGTCGTCTATCAACCATTGCTGATTCGCTTCGTCTATAGAAGTGCTTGCCTGCCAACGCAACGTTATTCCATTCTGTTGAAAAGCCGTCTGTGTGAGTGTCAGAGAAGGCGCGGCGTATAGTTCTGTGTTGCCGTTCTCGTCTATGTCTGTCCACAGAGTGTAGCTCTGCGGCCCGTCCACAATCTGCCAGTGCCCGCAAGCGTCGGCGGATTGCTGAACGAAGGCGAAGCTAATTGAGTCAGGTCCAGGTCCGGCATTATCGCCTCTGAGAGATTTGCGCTCTCCATATTGAGGCCATTCAGCTTTGCTCCCGTGAAGTTTGCGCCCGAAAGGTCAAGGCCAGCGAGGTTAAGGTTGGTCAGGTCTGCGTTGATGAATTTCGCTCCCGCAAGTTTGTTGGTTGAGTCAAACCGCGCTTCCGTAAGAGTAGCCCCCGTGAAGTCTGCGTTCGTGAAGTCAATCCCCGAAAGGTCTGCGCCTGTGAAATCTATGTTGGAGAAATCAGCGCCGACAGCAGACTTCGACTCCTTGTAAGCATCGAGTGATTGAGTCTTAACTGTGACGTTTAGGTCCGGGTCGCCTCCCCCGAATTGGTTGCCGACCACCAACACTACCGCCACGATGATGCTAACGACGTAGAGCGGCGTAGATTCGTGGAGCAGGTTAGTCCAGTCGCCATTCTGCTGCCTGGTAAGCGCTATAGCACCAGCGAGGTTTGAATTGGCAACTATGCATCCATTCCAAGTCCCCGTGGTAGTGCACTGAAGCCAACTCTCAGCGCCTGTCGTCTGGATTTGATGGTCGGACTGAATGAGCAATTCGCCTGCATGCGGACCGGAGTAAATATTGTAAACAGCATACCGTATGTCCGTAGCGGGAGAAGCGTAAAGTACCGGTTGCGGCCCCGATATATACTCAGGAACGAGATAGCCCGTTGCCCCGTGCGACCAGATAATCCACTTGCCCATGAAGTTCATAGTCGAGTCCTTAATGGAATGCTAAAAATGAGTGTCGAAAGCTGCTTCAGTTGAGTGAAAGTTTTTTGAATCTTACCGCCCGCCGCGCAGATGATGTGTATAGGTGTCGCAGAAAACTCCAGACTCTCTGCGACACCTTTCGATGTTCAAGCGGTCGCCCTTGGATTCTTTCTATGCCCAACTGAAACTTGAAAGAGAACAGCCCGCGCGTCCGCGTCAAGAGTTACTGTTTCCCGTCGGCGTCGAAGGAATCCAGGTGCTTACAGAAGGCTCTGTACGGCTGTTAGGGCCTAAGATGGCCTCGTAGTTCAGCGTGTAAAGATTGCGCCATTGGTCCACGATCATACGCGCGCCGTTCACACCGGGGTCGCCCGCATTCTCAGGCGTGCGCGAGAGCCAACTGCCGTCCGGGTTGTAGATGTCCAGATGATAGTCGGACGTTTGGCTACCCGTTCCCTCGTATGAGAGGACATAGATGAACCCTTTAGTCTCCACGCCTATGTCCAGGTAGTGTATGTCGGGCGAGACGCCGTCCTTGAGGCTCATCACTGAAACCAGTTGCTGCACGTCGAGTATGGAAGCGTTGTTTGCATCCGGCTTGATGTCGAAGCTCAGCGTGTTGACCGAATCTCTCAAGACCCAGTGGGTGTTCTCTGCTACGACCTCTACGCTGAAAGTTGCGGCGTGGAACACATCCAAATCGGCTTCCGTGTTGATGTCGTAGGTCTGGTTGTTGCCCTCGTCAACGAGTTGCCACGTCGTGCCGGGCGTGATGACGTTGAGTTCGAGCGATGATGAGAGATTAACATTGTGGCCTGTGAATTGATCCACGAGGTCTTGAGGTGGTGCGCCACTCCCGGTAATCTCGCCAACGATCCCCGCCGGGAGATTGAAGAGCAGCGTTGAGCCTTGGTAGGCGTAAGCGTTCGACTCGACCGTGATGTCGTAAGAGACGTTGGTGCCATTATCCATCAAGAGCCACTCAGAGTTTTGAGTTGCGACGATCACCTGAAGCTGGTCTGCGGAGGAGAGCGTGACGCCGTAATCCTCAAACTCCTGTATCAAGGCGGCAGACGCAGTGCCATTGTTCAGGTCAGTGATGAGAGATGCCGGAAGAGTCAATAGCTCGTTCCCATTGAGATTGACGTAGAGGTTCTTTCGTATGTCGAAAGAGATGCCTGAGCCTTGATCTATCAGAAGCCAGATGTTGCCCGGCTGAGTCGAGAGCACTTGATACGGGCCGTTGTCGGAGAGAGCTAGAGCATTGTTGGCAAACTGCTGCTTGAGGTCATCTGTGACCTGACCATTGTTCAGGTCATCGGCAAAGGTCGAAGGCAGGCTGAAGCTAAGAGCAAGCTGGGCTGTACGTTCTGCTGATACGCCTGCTGAAACGCATTCGAGAGATTGCCGCTGTTCAAATCCGTCTTGAATCCGGCGTCAAGCGTGAAGGCGAGTGGTCCGGCGAAGCACTGTACCGGGTTCGCTATCGTGTCGAAGGCTTGAACGCGCGCGTTGTCCTGTTCGAGCACGAGGATGCGACCGTCGGGCGTGATGGTCAATGCGATCGGACCTTTCAACAAGTCTTCGCGCAGTCCTTTGCCGCTTAGGGGCAGAGCTACAGGAGCGTCCGCGTCGTCCACTGCGTTTGAGGGCAACTGCAAGATCAGCATCTTGTGATACTCGTAGTTGACGCCTATGACGTAGCCGTTCGGGTGAACGACGATGGCGTCGAGCGTTGTATTTGAGAACGCGCCCCAGCTTTGTCCAGGCGTGTAGTCGAAGGTGTTGCTGTTGTCGTCGAGCGCCACTTGCCGCAGATAATATTTCTCGTCGCTTGCGTAGGAGCGCGAGTCCAGATAGTAGTTGCGCGGGCTGAACGCGGGCGTCGGGTAAGCAAACACGTTGATGGTGTCTGTCTCTCGCCTGAGATCATAAAGCGGCTGGTTGGGTAAGCCTATGTACCACTCTGCGCTTGCTGTGACGACGGTGACTATAGCGCCGTCGGGTAAAGTAAAATTTCCGCTGCCAGATGGCGGAGCGTTTGAGCCTGAGCCGGAAGAGCCGCTTGCGTTGGCAAAGGCCGTCGCCACGTCTGCCGGAACGGGCTGATTGTTCGCTCCATCCAACTCCGGTTGATAGGTCGCCGCAGGCATAGTGAAGAGTGGCGCTGGTCCGAACTGGTCGTAGGCTATGTAGGGCTGTAGCGAGAAGCCTATGGTCGGCTGCTTCATCCCGGCTTCCGGGTCGCCCAACGCAGAGATGCTCTGAAAGGCGTACATCTGGCCCTGCTGAGGATCGGTGCCGAAATTCAATGGCAGGTTCTGACCCGATGCCTGATAGGTGTAGGCGAGAGCGTAAGCCAGATCGTTTATCGTGATGTCAACCAGACGACAAAGTATGTTGCCGGAATTTGGACAATCAGTGCTCCCTAAGAAGACTGCCGCAGGCGGAGTGGTCGTGCGCTCCCAGACTAGATGCTCGTTCTTGTAGGCGAGCTTTTGATAGTGACCGTACTGAGTCTGGGCCGTGAGCGGAACTAGAAATTCTATGATAGAGCCTACGAGCGTGAGCGTGTTGTTGCTGCCATCGGGCGCAACAGCCGCGACCCAGGAGCTTGTCCACTTGCCGCAGAGCCAGTCGGTCGCAGAGTATATGTTGCAACTGACTTGAATCTGCGCGCCCGGCGCAGCCGAAATTGCCATGTCCGCCTGAGAAGAGGACCGAAAGCGGCGTATCCGGCTTAATAGAATCCATACTGCCGCTCTGTTTGACACTCGTGCCGCCCTTGTACTGCACAACCACTTCCCAGTGATCGCTCTCAAGCGGCCAGATAGGTTTCTGTGTTTTAGTCCCGTCCGTCGGGTCAGGAGAGACATCAACCTGCACGTTGATGACGCGCGCGGCTTCTATGTTATAGGTCGCGGGAGACAGCAGCACTTCGACAGTCGTCGCAAGCATGTCGGCTATGCCAGCCGCGCAACTTGCGACCTCAAAAATCCAACCCACTATAGGCGCTTTCTCAAGAATCTCCGTAGCCGTCACGTAGCCCGTAATCTTCACCGCCAACATGGAGAGACCTTTGGAGAAGATCACGCCAAGGGCTATCTCACCGAACGTGCTGATGAGCGAGCGCGGGTCGCTCAAAGCGCCGATGATGATAGATGGCGCTCCCAGGAATGCCTCTACAACATTGATGACGATGGTGACTTCCGTATCTTCAAGGTTTTTGAGAACTAACCTCACGCCGGTCGTGCCAACGCTGAGACCTATCAGAAAGGTGGGGATGGCGTAGTTGAAAATCCCCGTGAAGACGATGCTGAGTACGTCAACATCTGCGTCACGGTTTCCTATCCCCATCCCGCCCAAGAGCACGTCGGCTTTGACCGCGCTCGAAGGAACGACGAATGAGATAGGGGTGTAGCTCGTCCAGATGGGAATTCCGGCAAGCGTGTTACCCGAAGAGAGCTTGGTGACATACATCTTGCTCTGATTGGTATTGCCCTGATTCCAGGGGTCGTTAATCGGATTCCCGTCATCATCGAAGAACTGAACATAAGCGCCAAGAAATCGATTCGCCCAGTTCTTCACGTTGAAGGAGAGCGTAGAGCTTGAAGTGTCATAACTGAGCGAGCCGCCGTCCACATCCAGCCCATAGGTAGAAGTTTTGTTACTGAGATTCCACTGGAAGCCGCTGCCTGTGTCTGCCGCCGCGAGGCTCGCTGCTCGTGGCGTCGCCTTCATAGCCGGAGAGAGCTTGTATTGCTGAACGACGTTCTGCCCGTTCTGCTGCGGCCAGGTGATAGGGTTGCCGTCCTTATCAACAATCGGGTTACCGTTCTCGTCCGTAGTCACCGGATTGATGGGAGCACCCGTCTGCGGGTTTGTGGCGATGACGATTGCATAGTAGGGGTCTTGTGTGCCAGGTCCATTCTGCGAAAGATACTGCGGGAGCGTGTCGTCCTGATGCAGCGTTTGGCTGATGTGATCGTAAATCACCGTAGAGGCTACGTCCTCGCGTGTGGTTAACAGATCAGGGTGGTTGAAGATGATAGTCTCTGCGGCCTGAAACGGAGTCAAGACCTGTGTAGCATCAAGCATGACGGCGGCCGCCTCTCCGGGCGCGAGCGAGCCGGGAGCTATGCCGAAATGCGTCAACGAAGATGGGTGCGATTGCAAAGCCGCGCTCTTTTTCTGTTTGCGAAAATGGCGGCGCTTGGCTGCGGTCGGAATGTAAACGAAGGGGAGAGCCAGTTCCGGTATGCTGTTCGGGTCTTTGTTAGGATATGTCACCAGATGAATTCCGACGGCGTCAGCCGGTAGCTCCACGTCCTCTACGAAATGAGTGACTCGGTGTTGTTGCTCTGGAGCGAGCAGCGCCAAAGCTTTGTTCTTTTGACTGTACGTGCTAAACGTCTCCGGCGTGTGTCGTGTCAGCTTATATTTCCGCGAGAGCGCGCCGAGCGAAAACTCCTCGTCCGGCGGGCAATGGTTTAAGTCAAAGTGCAGCGTTATCTTTTCTGTGATTCGGTTGCTCATAAGATTCTGCTCCTTAATCTTATAGAAGTTATCTTCTTACTCAGAGAGTAAGACCTCTACGGGTTAATCAGACGGCGACCGAGCACGCCGCACGGTTGAAGGTTAGAGATGAAATGAATGGAATACCCTGACTCGAAGAGGCGCTAGAACAACATGGGCGCGCGGAGGAGATGACGTTCTAAAGTCTTTTAAGTCAAACCCTCAATAGCTCGGATGAGCCAAACCTGGAGATTTCCCTTGACCTTGGCATTTGGCATTGATTAAAAAAGAGGTAAGTCAAAGTAGCGTTTCAAAGAAACGTCCCTGAAGCTTAGTGTCTTAAATCGTGCTGGCAGATAATATTGCAATCGGTCCAAACAGTCAATTAGATAACCTCTAAATTGGACCATTCAGAACGTGTCCCGCCGTAGCATAAACTCCGAGCCGCGCATCGGTGAAGTAATGCGCAGCTATTGTCTGTGCATGGTTGTTACTAAAAAGAGGATGCGGCTTGAACGCTTTCTAGCAGGAGCCAGCGCACTCTCCTGTCTCAAATCGCCCCATCAGATTAAAGGCATACGGTTCAGTGGAATTTCACTGGCCATCCCCGCTCGTTGTTCTTAATCAAAAAACTCTCTCAACTCTTTCATAGGTTTTCTTTGACATGGGTGCGGCCAGAATCAAGCTGCCACGTGTGGGAGGCGGCGTTTAATCGGACATGCTTGATGGCTTTCGCCAGACCCAGGAGTTGCAGCAGACGTATGCCCCACCAGTTGATGTCAATCTCGTACCAGGCGAGGCCGTGACGCGCCGATGTCGGATGCGCGTGATGATTGTTGTGCCAGCCCTCGCCGAAAGTCAGGAGCGCGACCCACCAACTGTTGGTCGAATCATCGTCGGTGGCGAACCTGCGTCTGCCCCACATGTGCGTAGCAGAGTTGACCAGCCATGTCGCGTGCAGGTTAAAGACTATGCGAAAGAAGATGCCCCACATCAAGACGGACCAGCCGCTCAGGGCAAAGAGCAGCAGGCCGCAGGCTGCTAAAGGCACGAAATAAAATCGGTTGAGCCAGCGATAAAATCCGTGCTTCATCATGTCTGGAGCATAGCGCTGTAAGACCGCTTCTTCGTGTAACTGCGCTGTGCCTGTGAGAATCCATCCCATGTGCGCCCACCAGCCGCCGTCGCGCGGCGTGTGCGGGTCTCCTTCGCGGTCCGTGTGCGCGTGGTGTATGCGGTGCGTGACGACCCAGTTGATTGGTCCGCCTTCAAAGGCAAGCGTCCCGCAGACTGTTAAGAAATACTCGACGGCTTTCGGCGTCTTGTAGCCTCTGTGTGTTAAGAGGCGATGAAAGCCCATGCCGACGCCAAGACTTCCGGCCACCCACCAGAGAACAAGGGTTACGATGAGAGCTTGCCAGCTAAACATGAAGAGCGCGGCCACAGCACAGAGGTGAAAGATCACCATCCAAATGGTTGTCGCCCAGTTAATAGTTCCAGCCTTGTCATCAATGTAAGATGTTTTGCTCATCAGACTCCTTAGTTGAATTTCGTCTTGCTGTCATCCGCACAATAGTATCATGCGCTTCATACTTTCGCTTCTCGCTTGTGATGCTCAACTCTTTCCTTCCAGTGCGAAGCGGCCTTTGATCTGCGTGCGTTTCGTGCGCCGCGCTCTGTGTATTTTTCTTCGGGGTTATTGATTACGATGCCCTTATATCTGGCTTCGCAGACGTAACAGATTGAGGCGCGACCGAGAAAGGAGAGATCGAGCGGAGCTTCCATATAGAAATGCTCGCTTCGGCAGAAGATGCATTCTTCAGCTTCGGAAATATTCGTCTTCAGACTTTCAGCCAGAACGAACCCGCAATTCTTACAAGCAAACTCTTCTTGCTCTGATTGCTCAAGTTGAAAGCGCATTCCCGCAAAGCAGTTGGGGCAAGCTATAAAGGCTTCCTTTTTAATCGTTGACTCTTTTCTTCATGGCCGAAGCTGATGCGCGGGGGTGCGCCTCTCGCCGTGTGACAAACTAAAAGCGCCACTGGCCTTATTTGTTTCATTGCCAGGGGCGCTTTCCGTAAAGGGTCGCTGGTTGTGTTAAGAGAAGTCTCGAAGTGTGCTTGCGGCAGTAACGGTTGCTGTCGAAGGCCCTTTATTCGAGTGCTCAAATGAGCAACTTCTGAAAGTTGAATTTCAACCCGCTCTCGTTCCCTTCCCGAACGCCGCTAATAAGAGTGGCGCATCACGGCTAATGCAAGAGAGAGGGATTAGCTGGCAAGTATGATGTCCTATTTATCACCACAGTTGCAAGAAGGGTCGGCATGTCGAAGCCCTGTACTTGATTGCGCCTCTGCTTTAGACCAAGTGCCCGTTGCCTCCGATCAAGCGGTCGAACTCCTTCTTCACGATCTCGTAGCATTCGCACGATTTGGATTCCAGCCCTGCGCGGTCCTTGATTATGACATGCCCACGTTGATAGCTAATCAACCCCTCCTGTCGAAGCTTACCGGCGGCGACAGTCACGCCTGCGCGCCGCGTGCCGAGCATGGTTGCTATGAACTCTTGAGTAATTTTCATATCTTTAGATTGTGCTCTGTCATGGCACATCAGCAGCCAGCGGGCCAGCCGCCCGTCAATATGATGCGCTCTGTTACAGGCGGCGGTCTGCGCGATCTGCGTGATGAAGGCTTGCGTGTAGCGAAGCAGTAAGTCCTGAAGTTGTCCGCCCTTCTTGAACTCCCTGTTCAAGACATCAACGCGCATCCTGTGTGCGTCGCCCGGCAGTTGCACAACAGCCTGAAGCGGCGTCGTGATGCTGCCCAGAAAGACAGAGATGCCGAACATGCCTTCGTTGCCGACCATCCCGACTTCTACGCTACCGCCGTCTTCAAATACCGAAACAACAGAGACAGTGCCGTGATTCGGGAAATAGACGTGCGTGATCGCCTGTTCTGGATGATACAGGACTTCTCCCATGCTCAAATTAACGCGGTCTAAATGAGGCGCTAGATGCTCGTACTCCGAGCGCGTTAATGAGTTAAGGATGCGATTGCTGGTTTTAGGTAGTGATTCTATAATCTCAGACATCGGTCATAGTCTTCCCTGATTAACGGTTGCGTCCGTAAAAGACAGCACACATCAAAGGGAGTAAGGCTCTCATGCTAGACCCGATGTTGAATGGTGGCTCTCAAAAGAACTGGTTCAAGTATGAAATGATTATACCACGCATTGTCCGCAATGCACATTGCTGCGTTCGCTTTGGACATAAAAGCAACTTGAACCTTACAGACGAACAGTTTTAATGTACTATAGCTCTTAATCTTTAATAAGAAGACTATTCGGGAGTTGAGCATGAAACAGGAAATTCAACGAACCATCCTTTTAGTTGAAGAAGACGACGAGACGCGCCCTCTGCTGAAGCATAATCTGCAAACCTATGGCTACCGCACAATAGTCGCGCTCTCGGAAGAGGACGCTCTGGAAAGAGTGGGCGGCGAGCAGTTCACGGCAGACTTGATCTTAGTGAATCTTATTGGCAAGTCTCCTGAAGAGGCTTTGGATACGGGGCGCAGGATACGAGAGCACGCTAAATATGACGGGCAGACGCCGCTCGTCGTGATGCCCGAAAAATTTCCTCAAGACTACGAAGGCCGGGACGAGAACGTCGGCGCGAATGATTGGGTCTGTTACTTTGAAGACTCAGAGCAGTTGCAGCGACTCCTCAGTCGCTTGATTAACTGAAGACGCGCACTTTGATTAATCATCAATGATCAGTAAAGTCCGTCCTTTACTTGCAACTGTGTGCCGATATAGTGCATCATAGTCCTCAGTTACTCCTTCTCTTGAGTATCAACGGTGATACGCCCTTCGAGATTAGTTTAAGACGGCGGCGTTTGGGATAGTTCGAGAGTGGGTCAGATTTCAACCGCAGAAGTTGCTCAAAACATGAGCACCCGAACTGAGAGCCTTCGCTGACTACCGTTACTCCGAAGCACACTTTGATTCGCAGCTTCTCTTAACGCTCCTGAAAAAGGGAGAGGAACATCTATATTTATGTCTATGAAACTTTACGTCGGCAATCTCGCGTTCCAGACTTCGAGCGATGATTTGCAGCAACTATTCTCGCAAGCTGGAACGGTCGAGTCCGCATCAGTCGTGGAAGACAGAGAGACGGGACGCTCGCGCGGCTTCGGCTTCGTCGAGATGGCAACGAAGGAAGAAGGCCAGAAGGCTATTGAGCAATTCAACGGCATGGAAGTCAATGGTCGCAACCTGAACGTCAACGAAGCCCGTCCCCGTGAAGATCGCGGGTCACGCGGCGGCGGTGGCGGCGGTCGAGGCGGCTTTGGCGGCGGTCGTGGCGGCGGCGGTGGACGCGGCGGAGGCTACGGCGGTAATCGCGGCGGAGGCTCGCGCGACTTCGGTGGCGGTGACCGCTCGCCCAGATGGTAAGGAAAAAGTAAAAAGGTAAAAGGCAAAAGGAAAGACAGAAGCCTTTACCAAAGATTCCCGCCTTAACTTTTGCCTTTTGCCTTGCTTGCGCCCCTGGCAACGATACGGAAAGCCGGGGGCGCTTAGTTTTGTCAATACGAATCTTGTAAACAACAAGCGCGCCGCCATCAAGAATTTTCTTTGAGCCGCGCGCAGAAGGAACGAATGAATTTTACTGAACTCGGACTCAAACAGGCGCTCTCGAGCGCTTGCGAGTCCCTAGGATATACAGAACCTACACCCATTCAAAGACAGGCAATCCCAATCATACTCAAAGGCACAGACCTCATCGGCTGCGCCGAAACAGGCACAGGCAAGACAGCAGCTTTTCTCCTCCCAATTCTGCAAAGGATAAATGAAACAGAGAGACCGGGCGTGCGCGTGCTAATACTTGCGCCGACGCGCGAACTCGCTTTGCAGATTGAGACAAACTACAAAGAGCTTGCACCGAAGAAGAGCGCACGCTGCGTGAGCATCATCGGTGGAGCAAGTATGGGACGACAGACGGAAGCTTTGCGGCGCGGCGCTACGATTGTCATTGCGACGCCGGGACGCTTGCTCGATCACATGGAGCGCGGCTTGATTGATCTCTCGCGCGTGGAAGTGCTCGTGCTGGACGAAGCGGACCGGATGCTGGACATGGGCTTCTGGCCTTCGATTCGCCGCATCCTTGCTGCACTTCCGACCAAGCGTCAGACCTTGCTCTTTTCAGCAACCATGTCGTCGGCGATTGAAGAGATTGCGCGCAAGACTATGCGCCAGCCGCAACTCGTCGAAGTAAACAAGCGCGGTCGCGCTGCTGTGATGGTTGAGCAGATGGCTTACGCTGTAGAGACGGCATCGAAGACGGCGCTGCTGCTTGATCTATTAGAGCGCGAACGCTTCGAGCGCGTGCTGGTCTTTACGCGCACACGTCGCGGGGCAGAACGCCTCTCACACATTCTTCGCGCACGCGAACATAAAGTGAATCGCATTCACGCCGACCGCACGCAGCCGCAACGCGAACAGGCGCTCAGAGATTTCAAAGCAGGGCACACGCGCGTGCTCATCGCAACGGACATCGCCGCGCGCGGCATTGACGTTGATTCAATCTCGCACGTCATCAACTACGACGTACCCGCGCAGGCTGAAGATTACGTGCATCGCATTGGCCGCACAGGCCGCGCTGGTAAAACCGGGCGCGCGATTACGCTCGTCACGCCCGCCGATGAACTCTCTTTGCGCGGCATAGAGCGTCTCACGGGTCAAAGGGTCGAGCGCGTGTGGTCGCCGACTTTCGGAATCGTACAACAACCCGTGAGCGCAACGAGCGCGAAAACATTTTCGTCCGTCAGTCGCGCAAGCACGACGGGGCGTCGTTCATTTCGCCCGCGCCGCACTAGATAAATTCGCGCTGGATAAATTCGCGCCAGATAAATTCCGGTCGGTGACTTTTGGCGGACCACCCGCGTCTTTATCAACAAAAGCGGCTTCAACTTAGAAGGAGAATCCAGACTTGGCAAAAGAAGACCTGATTCCGGCTGAAGGCACTGTGGTGGATAAACTGCCCAACGCTTTCTTCCGCGTGCGTCTTGACGGGACCGAGCACATCGTGGTGGCACAGATTTCCGGCAAGATGCGCAAGAATTTTATACGCATCCTGGCGGGCGACCGCGTGAGCGTTGAACTCTCGCCCTATGATCTTTCAAAAGGGCGAATCACTTACAGGTACAAATGATCGTGAATCATAAATCGTAAATAGAAGAAAGCTGTTCGACGATTCACGATTTACGATTCACGATTTACGAAAAGAGGATTTTATGGAAAAGCAAACCTTTGGAGTTGGCGAGCGCGTGGAGAAGTTGTGCGTGGTGTGCAAAGAGGAGCGCGGCCACGTGGTCGCATCTGTCACCAAGCGCGGTCAGATTTCGCGTGTTGATTGTCCGAAATGCGGCACACGCAGCACATTCAAAAGCGGAGTGGGACTCAATGGCGACAACGCTGCCGCTAAAGCTGGCGCGCCTTATGATCGCACGTACACGTATCGCAAAGGGCAGACCATGACGCATCCGACCTACGGGATCGGTGAGGTGACGGCGATCATCGAGCCGCAAAAGATAGATGTGCTTTTCAATGACCGTGTACGCAGGCTCATTCATGCACGTATTCAAGCGTAAGAAGAGAAAGGCTCGCTCATTATCCGAACAACGTGCAGGCGTTTCCGCCTGGGCGAGCGTCGGTATGCGATTGACGTTTCGTGCCGAGGTGATGCCCGGGCGCGAGCGCGACCAGCGCACTTTTATCGTGGCGCACGTGCTCACGAGCGGGCGCGTTGAATTACACGGACTCGTCGGACAACATTCTGAGACGGAGTTTGAGCCTGTGTCTTGAGCGGCGCGATTGGATGAGCGGAACCGGTCGTGAGGAGAACGGATGCAAAAGATTAATCTGAGAGAGTGCGGCATCTATGCTCTGCCTGACGGTAGAGAGTTTGTGATCCACGCAGTCTTTCGGGGCGGATATGTTCTTTACACTCCGGGGGCATGGGAATTTTTCGGTCCACACTCATACGAATCCGATGACGGCGGACTGCTTCGCTTCCACGGTCGCGCAACTTACTGGCGACTTGACGATTTAACCGATACCGCGCGGACGGCCCATTCCCGCTCAGCGAGTGGCACTCCGCTCAGGCGTTCTTAGGTTAAAGAGAGTGAAGCGAGTCTATCGCGCGGCTACTTCTGCCATTTGGCGCGCGATAGATATGATATAATTTTTTCGTCAGATGTTAACTGTTCTTTGGAAAACGTAACTCTCGACATCAGGATTTGCGCGATGGCGCTCTTCTCCTTATGCCGTCTGCTATATTTACAGACACGCGACCGACTTTCAAGGAGATGCCTGATGCTTGCATACTCTATAACTCGATACTCAATCCGCAACCAGTTTCCAAGTTCATCATCAACGACCGGGCGTGGCGACGCCAATCTATGTGCGTTCACACAGAGAGAGAGAGGGGGGGACGTTGCGGCGCGAGCAGGAGCAATAGTGAAAGCGTGAGATGAGATGAAGAGACGCTGCCAACGTTGCGGGACAAGATTGCGCTTGAAGGAGATCAGGTGTCCTTATTGCCGTGAGCGGACTGTTAGTTGGCTGCACCGCTTCGTCATCGCTATCATTGCCATAATCGTGCTCTTTTATCTATTCAAGAGATTTTACTGAACCTTTTGAGGATGGATTCGATCTGAAACTATCTCCAATTCAAACAGAACACCGGAGTCAAAACACTTTATGTCTCGAACAGACCAGAGCGCACACGAAGGCTTCAGCCACATCTCGAATGAAGAGCAGTGGCCGGGGATAGATTCAAGATACCGTCTGATTGTCGTTGCGGCTTTAAGGAGTAAGCAACTCTTGCGCGGCGCACGGCCCCGAATTGATGCCGATCCGCTGAAACGCAGAAACACCAGCATAGCGCTCGAAGAAGTTAAGCGCGGGCTTGTGCCTTTCACGCTTATCACCGAAGACCAGGAGAGCGATGGTCATGACGAAGAAGCAGATGCGGAAGGATAGCAATGAGCACAATCAGCGCAGCAAAGTTCGAGCAAATCTGCGACGGCGTATGGAATGATAGGGCGACTATACTCTTTCGGCGCGGGGCGCTGAGCGGCGAAGACGCTCTTGTTCAGGCTCTGTACTGGCGACTACGCAAAGTCGGAGACAATCCCGACGAGAGCCTCAACGACCACGCGCCTTTACTCGAGAAACTTATCGAGCAGTATAGAGATGAGCGTGAGATTAAAGGGAAAGATTGTTGAAAGATCAAAGTTGACGCAGATTAAAGAACTGCGCGTCTATCTCGATCCTTCAACCTTAACTGCGCGTGACGAATCCAGAACGTTCTACAGCAGGCGCGCGGACGGCCCATACTATTGCTGGCTCTATATGAAGAATATAGAGCAATGGCAAGTCTCGCGCGTGCATCTGTCCCGCCTCAATATCAAGTCACTTTGCGTCGCAAGCTGGAAACTGATTCCGGTCTCGTTACAAGCGAGACTGATTGAACACTACCTCGAATAGCCGCGCTCCATACGAGCGTTGAGCGGATGCGGCTTGAATGAGGAAACAAGCTGATGGCAGAAAAACGTCTTCTAGTTAAAAACAAGTGGGACTTATCGGCAAGGATGGGATGGTCGGGATTCCTGTTCTGCTTGGCGACAACATAGCCTTCGAGGAAGCCGTCGTGCGGATTGCCGGCAGCGCGATGCGTATGAAGACGAATGTCTTCAAAGAAGGTTTGAAATCGAATCATAATCCGCTGCTCACACAGCTGCTTCTATATACTCGCATTCTGATGAAGCAGGTTGCGCAGACTGCCGCCTGCAATCGTCTGCATACGGTGGAAGAGCGACTCTCGCGTTGGCTGCTTATGTGTCACGACCGGATGGAGTCAGACGAAATGCTGCTCAAGCAGGAATTTATCTGCAACATGCTGGGAGTGCGCCGCGCAAGCGTCGGGACAGCCGCGACCGCATTGCAAGCGCGTGGAGTGATTCGATATTCGCGTGGCCGCATCAATATCTTGAAAAGAAGAGAATTGGAAGCGTCCGCCTGCGAGTGCTATCGAGCGGTCGCCGGTGAATCCGAAGGCCATTATACAGAAGTCTGAGCCGATAAGTTCTATGCGCGATGCCGTACATAGTGATATACTCCACCGCGAACAACTTACTACTCGACATCTGGGTCGAGTCCCCCAACTTTTCCTTTTGCCATCTGTTATTTGTTCCGACAGTGAATGTGCAGAGGAGTATCTGAGCTTTATTAAGTTAGAACGAGCAGGAGAGAGCCATGAAAATCTTACTCTACAACCCGGATAACGGGGTGACGCGCAACTTCATGCCGCACCTCTGGATGTTTCTTCTCAAGGCGCTCACGCCTGCCCAACATGAAGTCCTCTTGATTGACGGCAACGCGCGCCCCATGAATGAAGAGGAACTCGTGCGCTTCGTCATCGAACAGGAGGTAGGACTCGTAGGCATCGGCGCGATGACCAGAATGATAGCCAGAGCTTATCGCATGGCCGATGCTATACGAGCCGCAGGCGTGCCGGTCGTGATGGGTGGGCCACACGTCACAGAGGTGCCAGACGAAGCTCTGGGTAAAGATGGAGGTCCGCGTCACGCTGATGCGGTTGCGCTCGGCGAAGCAGACGAGACATGGCCTCGTATAGTTGAAGACGCCGCGCAAGGATGCCTGAAAGAGATTTACGAGCCAGTTGACGCGCAAGGCAAGGAACGAAAGCCTAGCCTTCAACCTTATCCTGATATTCCCTGGGAGACTTATGACCTTGACCAGTTCGACATGGTGCCGAATTTCGCGCGCTCGCTTCTGAAGAAATACGGGTCAGGTTGGCAATCGGTCCACTTGATTCCGATTGAATCGGGTCGAGGCTGCCCTTACGGTTGCGAATTCTGCACAGTCACAGGTTTCTTCGGCGACTCGATTAGATTCCGCTCGAACTCTTCGGTCGTTGAAGAACTCCTGCGCCTGAAGAGAAACGCGCGCAATAAGAAAGGCCAGGTGATAGTCTTTTTCATAGACGATAATTTCGCCATCAACATCAAGCGCACGAAATCTCTACTCAAAGATATTATCGCGGCGGGCGCACAGCTTCCCTGGACAGCGCAGATCAGCGCAAATCTTTTGCGTGACGAGGAACTCGTTGACCTCATTGCCGAATCGCACGGCAAATGGATTTTCATAGGCATGGAGTCGATTGATTCGGCGAATCTTGCAGATGTGAATAAGAGCTTCAACAAGCCCGCAGAGTACGCAGCCGTGCTCAATCGTCTAGCCAAACGCAACATCTATGCGATTACATCTTTCATCATAGGTCTTGACAATGACACGCCCGGAGTCGCTCAAAGAACACTGGAGCAGATTGAGAGTTGGCCGCCGGGACTGCCTGTTTTCGGGCAGCTAACGCCTTTCCCTTCGACGCCTCTTTACGAGCGGCTCAAATCTGCCGGGCGCTTAACTCGTCCGAAGCATTGGTTGGATTTTGCGCCCTACGCGATGGCGCACACGCCCTTGAAGATGACGATTGATGAAACGCACGAAGAGTTAAAGCAGGCATGGGCTTATTCTTATAGCCCTGAGAGAAACGAGCAGGCGATTGATTCAATCAGTGACCAATCGCTTGACCATCGCTTGATACACTTCGTCATGCGACTCTTCTTCCGCGGCATCTACTTTCCTCAGATGACCAAAAGCGCATGGATGAAATTGATCGCCGCTAACCGGCGGACAATTTACAAGCTGGTAAGAGAAGGTGTTGGCGAGTGGCGTCGAGCGCGACGGAAGGGGTCAGACGCTCCCGTGTCAATTCGCGTGCAATAGCTCAGTTCATTTGTTCTCAGCCACCGAAGTTGTCACGCACTAATTCATGCGCGGCTCAGGAGTCGCCGCTTAACGTTTCGACCGAAGGAGACTGGAACAATGAAAGTGCTCTTGGTTTATCCTGAGTTCCCGGACACCTTCTGGAGTTTCCGGCACGCGCTCGCGTTTGAAGGCAAAGGCTCTTCCTTCCCGCCACTTGGTCTCCTGACCGTCTCTGCGCTTCTGCCTACGGAGTGGGAGCGGCGGCTCGTTGACATGAATGTGCGGCGGCTCAAGAAAGCCGACATCGAATGGGCTGACATAGTTTTCTTGAGCGCCATGATCGTGCAGAAGGATTCGCTTGAGCAGGTCATCAGACTGTGTAAAGCGCAGGGCAAAAGAGTTGTCGTCGGTGGTCCGTATGTCTCAACCAGCACGGAACAGTTGCCTGAAGCCGATCACATCTTCGTCGGCGAAGCTGAAGAGACGCTTCCTGAGTTCGTGAACGACTTGAAGCTTGGAATTGCTCGACGCATCTACAAAGCTGCGGAGCGACCAGCGCTCAACCTGACACCCGTCCCGCATTTTCAATTAATTGAACTCTCACGCTACAGCGCAATGAGCGTGCAATACTCGCGCGGCTGTCCCTTCAACTGCGAGTTCTGCGACATAATAGAAATCTACGGGCGCGTGCCTCGCACTAAAACCAATGAGCAGATGCTCTCCGAACTAGACACGCTTCAAAACTTAGGCTGGCGCGGGCAGGTCTTCATCGTTGACGACAACTTCATCGGCAACAAGCGCAACGTTAAGAAATTTCTCCCTGAACTAATCGAATGGACCGAGCGTAATCAACATCCATTCTTGTTCGTCACAGAGGCGAGCGTGAATCTCGCAGAAGACGACGGGCTACTTGAGATGATGCGCCGCGCCGACTTCCGCCGCGTTTTTCTGGGCATCGAGACGCCCGTCGAAGAGAGCTTGAAGGAGGCGCAGAAGGGACAGAACACGCGGCGTGATCTGCTTCAGTCTGTGAAGAAGATTCAATCTTACGGGATGGAAGTGATGGCCGGTTTCATCGTAGGCTTCGATTCGGACCCCGAAGATATTTTCGAGCGCCAGATCGACTTCATACGCGAGAGCGCCATCCCGCTTGCTATGGTCGGCCTTCTGACAGCGCTACCGGACACGCAACTCTGGCGGCGTCTGGCGCGCGAGGGAAGACTGCTGAAAGAAAGTACGGGCAACAACACGGACGGTTCGCTGAATTTTATCCCGCGTATGGAGAGTGCACGCCTCATAGAAGGTTATCAGAGGATACTTCGCACCATCTATAGCCCCGCTGAGTATTACCAGCGAGCGCTCGATTGCTTATCGCGTCTGGCGAAGGACGAGCGAGAGCCGCACCAGGGCGGCGTAAGCAGCGTAATCAGCAGTCTGATCGCGCTCATGCGCCTTATGCTCACTCTGGGAGTACGAGACTGCGAGCGATTGGAGTTCTGGCGCTACGTCAAAAGCACTCTCATCTCCCACCGCCAAAACTTCGCGCACGCACTAACGCTGGCAGCGATGGGCTATCACCTGCGAAAGCTTACGGAAGAGATTTAGCGAACAGGCATAGTCTGAAGAGGCGTAAGCACCTACGGCATGAGGCGGCAAAAGGCTGGTTGATCGCTTCCGCTTTACCCTGATGCTAGCCGTCTGTAATAAACGATCTCCTAAAATTGCACGAAGACATCAGCGATACTATCCATTTGCAAACAGCCATAGTGTCGGTAGCCGCCATTGACGAAGCGTGCCGTCCGCGCATCCTGCAACAATGCTTCTTCCATCAACTGAAAAAGAGATCGAGTTTACGCCTTGGCATTCTCCTATAGTCCGAGACTTTGCCGTGTGCACATTCCAAATGCGAATCCTTCCGTCCAGAGAACAGGCAGCGAGATGTTGGCCTTTCCGTGAGAAGGCGATGCAGTTAATACGTGAGCAATTCTTTCCCAGAAGATGCATCTGTCCCGTCTCTATATTCCATAAACGGACCGTCTCGTCCCAGCTTCCAGAGGCAACATATTTTCCGTCGGGGGAGAATGCGACAGCCGTGATACGGCGATCACAATGACCAACGAGGCGCGGCTCGCCTGTATCCAGGCCATAGAGGGAAAGCGCGGCGCGGCTCAAACTGCTCTCGCCAACGGCAACGCTTTTGGTAACAGGCGAAAAAGAGATGGAAGAGAAGCCACGCGGCTCGCTTTTGAAAACGCGCGTGTGACCCGTGAGAAGATTCCAAATCCGCAGGCTGTTTTCAGTTTCGGAGCTTGCAGCCGCCAGACTGTGACCGCCCGGCGAATAAGCGATCTGCGCGGAGCGGCCACTACATTCTCCGAGTTCGATCATCTCTCCTGTTTGAAGCTCCCGTATGCTGATGAGCGGGTTTGAGCCGTGTGCGCGCTCTTCGCTCGCAGAAGCGACACACGCGCCATCCGGCGAGAAAGCGACAGAGGTGACGGCTCCGGCACACTTGCAGACTATCTCCATCCGTTCTGTGTCAAAACGCCAAAGACGAATTGTGGCGTCATCGCCGCCGCAGGCAATACTCCCGCCATCTGGAGCGCAGGCGATTGAGCGCACAGCCCCGTCGCATCTGCCTATAATCTCGCCTTCAAATTTTGTGACTTGACTTGAAAAGGAGACGTGTTCTTCATTTGCTTTCAAAGGAAGACTGGCTTCGTCAAGTTCTTCGCTTTGCGGAGAGACCGTCTCCGCTTCATCAACCGGCAGAGTGGCGAGCGCCAGCGACCAGGACTCGACGGCCCATCTTGAAGCATCTTCGGTCAGGGCCAGATTGCTCTGCAAACGTTTAATCAGCAACGGGTGTAATAGCTCTCGCGGCACACTACCCTCAGAGGTCAAGAGGTCTGAGGCGACCAGTTCGCGTACGGCACAGACAAGGACGAAAATCTCTTTTTTGTACTGGCCGCAGTAATCTTTGAGCAGGCTTTCGCAGAGTCTTGGGTCGGAGAGCGGCGCGAGTCCATGCTTGAGGACGATCTCACGAAGCTTCTGTCTCACAAGTTCATTCATGGACGCTTCATCAAAACGTGATTTCACCTTCGGCACGCCCGAAGTTGATTCTGATTCCCACAGCCAGAGTCACACTTCGTCCCGGACGGACATCTTTCACTTCGCCGCTTGTGTTGGTAGCGGACCATGTATGCCGGGAAAGATTCTTGAGGCCCCAGATGTTCATCTCCGTAGGGTGACGTGTGACTGTCGCCAAAGGCTGCGTGAAATCATACTTGCGCTCATCATCCACATGATGCGGAAAAAGATTTGTATTGTGATTGAGCATGACCTCGCTGCTCGCGATGCGCAGGCGCGGCGGCAGATGCAGTGGTCGTCTGCAAGACCAGCAAGGGCCTGAGATGTTTTTGGCAGAAGCATAAGCCAACGCATCATAAAAGTTCTCGGCCTTGCAATGGCCGCAGTAGATGATTGAGTCGCGCAGACGCACCATCACCGAACGCCAGTTACTTTCACGCACACGTCCGTGCAAAGGGTCTCGCAATCCTTCCGTAAACGCTTTTGTGAAAAGCTCGCGTAGGAATTTCGGATAGATGNNNNAGAGCTTTTTCATCGCAGGCAGGTCGAGGCATTTGATCGCCAACTCCCTCTTCCCTTCCAAAGGGTGATGCATCATAAGCATGTAAAATAAGAGGACGGACAACGAGAACAGATCGGTCTGCGAACTCGGCACAGCGTCGCCGCGCACAATCTCTGGAGCCATGAATCGCGGCGTGCCATAGACGCCGCCCTTGGCCTGTGCGTCAACCGTGACATTATCGTTATCGCAGATCAGCACCTCGCCCGTTTCCGGGTCGAAGAAAGCGTTCCCGAAAGAGATATCACGATAGCAAAGCCCGCGCGCATGAAGTTGCAGAAAGCTGTGAGAAAGCTCAAGCCCGACGGTCGCCAGTGCGCGAAAGCTCGGTTCGACGCGCCGCTTCATCATGTCCACGATGCTTTTGTAGCGAGCCTCGCGCAGAGACATGATGTAGCCATAGTCCGCCACATCTTGCGCCGAAGCGAGTTCCACAGGCCATAGAAACTTCGGACTCGGTGCTCCTCTGGCGCAGAGCATCTCAAGCGCAACCCTTTGTTCCTTTGTGGCGGAAGCCGTGTAATACCATTTGAGCGCAACCTGCTTATCTCCGACTCGCGCCGCATAGACTTCTCCCTGCCCTCCGCCGCCTAGAAACTTCAACACCTCGCAACTCATCCCCGAAGTCTCTGTACGAACCTTCTGTCCGGGCGCAAGTATCTGGCTCATAGGCTACACATCATACTCCACTGGCGCATCTCTATCTTCGCGTTGATTGAATTCCCTGCCCTGCTCGGCAGCCTGCTGCAAGGTTGGCGTGCGTATCTCTCGCATGGCTTGTCGTGCAATAGAATCCAGAGAGCAGATGAGACCCAAAGTAACATCATCGCCGCTGCCCGCATAGGTTGATTCCCTGAGCCATGACTCAAGATGATCGTTGACCATATCCAACCCTTCGGCTCGTATCATTTCGAGAATGTCCGTGCCGACCTTGAAAAAGCCCGATTCATCACGAAAGGAATTTGGATAGCCGTCCGTGGAAAGAAGTATGAGAGCCGGAGGAGTGTTTGAGACGGCTTGAAAGCAGACTCTGAAATCGCGCCATGCATCCTCAGAGCACAACGAGGTGGTCTCGTTGGCGAAGAGTCTTTGATCCTTTGGCAGAGGACTGCTCACCTCTCCGTCATCTGCGACGATCAATATCTCACCGTCTCCTAGTTGCAGGTAGAGAATAAAATCTACTGTAACGGCAGCCACCAGAATCGTCGTCCCGTAAGCCAACTGCGAGTTTGATTGAGAGGCTTGAACGCTCGCTTCAGGTTGATCTGCTCCGACGAGCTTAAGCTCATCTGCCGAGAGCGGGTGCGCCGCCAGATGATTCGTCACTGCTTCCAGCCATCTGCGCGCCACAGCTACGGGCAGCCATTCCTCTGCTGCGCGCTTGATTGCAGACAGATTTTCGATTTCGACTTGCCCACGCAGAAAATCGCGTATGACCTGTGCAGCTGTCTCGACGGCAAGACGCGCGCCCGTCTCGCTGCGGAAAGAGCGGCGGCTGCCATGACCATCTGCGACGGCCAGAATCAGAGGAAGCTCTGTGCCCGATTCCGGCAGCCAATGAATCGCATCTTGATTGGTCACACCTGCACGCTCATGCGTTGCGCCGCGCACGCTTTGGCCGACCACTCGCCAACGCGCTGTGTGTTTGTCTTTAGACATGCGAAAGCTCGCTTACCAGACATCGTCGGCAGATGTTGGGCCGCTGTCCGGCAGCACTGGGATGGGCACGTTCATCCCCGGCGCAGCGGAATCTGAGGTTTGACTTGCAGGTGCGGAAGCGGATTTTAAGACGGCGGTGGAAACCCACTTGATGTATTTGACTAAAGCTTCAGGATTGTTGGCTTGCAGAGGTTTCAACTCAGGGTTGCCGATGAATTTTTGTAGAACTTCAGTGTCAGCATCCTCGCCTATGGCGATGGCTATACGCACGGCCTTGCGTCCCCACGGTTGATCCATCAGAGCCTTTAGGCCGCTCGCGTAATCATCCGTCGGCTGCCCGTCGGAGATGAGTACGAGCACGGGCGGCAGAGCGCGTTCGGTCATCGGTGGAATCTTTAATTGGTCCGCGACCATCGAGAGGGCTTTGCCCATGTCGGTCACGCCCTCTGCGGTCAAATCCTCCCAACGGAAATCCGAGACCTCCGTCGGCTGCGATACGTGCCACTGCGCGCCCGATGAGAATTTGATGGCGCGCACCAGAACTTGCGCGTTCGGGTTCTCGTCGGCGACCGCCTGCATATTCGGAATCGCCTCTTTGATGGCCGTGTTCAGAGACTGGATTTTCCCGTCCACGTCCATTGAGCCGGAGCAATCTGCCATCCAGATGAAATGCAGCGGACGAGTCGCCAGCTCACCGCCGGGTCGCATATTCATCAGCATCAATCTCCTCGATTCATCATACCACTCATAATAGCTGTAGCTTGCCCCTTACATTTTCCACCATCTATTTCTCCTACAGTCAGAAGAGTTGGTTCGCGCGCACCACAACTACGCCAATGCCACCACGTTCTCCATATTCGACGATACCGCCCATCCCGTTTGAGATGTCACTAAGAGCGGAGCGCGCTGCTGAACTGTAGCCAATGCCAACTACCCATTTTTCATTCACTGCCACTGCCCCGTAATTATTTATCTTCGACAGGTCATTCCTTACGTCCGTAGCCAACTTTCTTCCTGCATTAGTTGCGCTTTCAACTTTCAGCTCAATCGCTACCGTCGTTGCGTTAGCGTCGCGCACGAGCAGGTCAAGAGAAGTTCCATCTCCATAAGACGCTTCGCGGACCACCGCTAGTCCACGCTGCCTGAGCTTGATACTCAACTGCACTTGTTTCCAGATTTCCCACGCCGCGCCGGTCTGAATCGCCTGAGAAATGTCCTCGTGATTGCTAAGGATTAATTCCAACAGCGCATCAGCATCGAGATTAAATGGAGGGGCGGCGGCAGGGGCCGCCACCGGCAACGGCTGCCCGCCGCCTGTGAAATAATTATAGGCATCGGTGACGGTGTGACCTACAGCGCTACCGATGGCGAGTCCTGCCAAGACTCCCCAGCCAACCCCAGCCGTCGCCAGAGTGTATGCTGTCCCGAGGGCTGCGCCGCCGAGGAGTCCCATCAGCGTCGGCTGCACGACGCCGTCAGCCGCGCGTCCAGCAACCTGTGGTTGCGCTCCTGATAGTCGCCCCGGCTTCCCGGCGGAGGTCATGCCGGAATCGCCGTTTTGAGAAGACGCGCTGACATTGATTGGTCGTGCGTGGCTCGCATGTGCCGACGCCGTCGGCTGCGTCGTGGCCTTCTTCGTTTGCAAAACCTTCGCCCCAGGCTGATGACGAGTTGACGGCTGAGCGATGGGCTGATGTGAATTTTGGATTGTCGCCGACGCTTGTTGTTTGGCTGATGCTTTAACTTGCAAAACTCTGAGTATGGCTTGCGGCCCGCAAGCCGGAGGCGCAACCGATGGCTTACTCTTCTGCTGCACAGCAGGGGCCATTTTGGGTTGAGCTGCTTTCGGCGTTGTCTGCGGACGATAGACCGGCGGCGCAACAGGCTGCCGCGGCGCTTGGGCTGCGAGCGGCGGCTTACCGGGCGCGCTCTTGGTTTGCAAGACCCTGGGCACGGGTTGCGGGCGGTAAGATAAAGAAGCGGTTGGCTTCACACTTGCTCGGCCTGAATGATTGGCTGGCTGATGTGAAGCAGGCAGCTTCGCCTGTAACGCTTTGGGCGCAGGCTGTGGACGAAATACCTTTGGCGCAATCGGCGCACGATTCAGTTGCTTCGCGCCATGCGGCTGCGCGCCGACCATCTTCGGTTGGAGCGCTGGCAATTTGTGCGCAGACGGCGCCGCGAGTTTCTTTGATTGCATGATATCTGGTTTGTGCGACTAGGATTTGCTCAACGATTAACAAAGCAATGGAGGCGCGTCGTATATTTTGCTGTCGTCCGCCGCGCGTTTCGTTTCATGGTCTGTGCTCATCAACCGTTATTTTATTTTTTTACTGGCGCCGCCGCCAACGATTTTGCTGCCTGTTTCGCTTTGATTTTCTTTGGCACGCTTTTGTTCTTCCCATGCCAGCCGTGGGATCGTGTCTGATTGAAATAGGCCGCTTGTTCTTGTGGAGAGGCAGTGCACTTCGCCTGCGCGTGATATGCGCTGCCACATTTTCCGCACGTGCGTTGAATCACTCCAACTCGATTCGACAAGGCCGACGGGCGATTCCTCGCTTCGGTTTTCATTTGAACCGGAGTCACGGCAAGAGATGACAATAACGGATTGCGTTTCTGTGCCGCGCTGGTCATTTGAGGTTGCGCTGCCTTAGCCACAGATTGATGACGAAATGCGGGAGGCGCAACCGGTTGCTTCTTCATCTGCGCAAGGTTCGCCACCTTTGGTGGCGCGATGCCGGGCCTGCGGGACTGCTGATTGTCCGCCGGTTGAACGACCATTCTCTTCAAAGCGTTTGCCTGCGGCGGGTTGTTTTTTCTTTGATTCATCGTTGTTGATTCTCCTTCGCTTCATCTGCGGTTCAAGGTCTGCCTTCATGTCAGAACAGACGGCTGAGTTGTCGAGCTTCACCTTAGCCCGGCGCATCCTTTGAGTCCGACTAGCTTCTCTTACGCATATGCTCGCCTTTGATGATCTGCTGGTAGTTATAAAAATAGTCCATCGGCAGGTCGGCCTGCTCGGCTCCGTCCGCGTCCGGCTGGTAATGGCCTGAGCCGTTGCTCCACCATTGCAGATTGCCGTTATTGAAAAAGACTTCGCCTGCGTAGAGCACCTGCCGACCATCTGCAAGCGAAGGATGCCGGTACCGGTTATGCAACAGCATCTCCCCTTCTCTCGTTCGCACGAAGTTGTACTTCATGTTCGGGACGTTGACGCTGTGCGTGCCCACGCGATGCAGTCTGTATTGATCCGCAAAACTATCGAGCGTGAAAATGTTGCTCCGATCAACAGGAACTGCCGCGCCCGGATGTAGGTTCGGATAAAATTTCGTCGCCTGCACAACTGAAGACTTGAACTGTCGCGCGACTGTGCGCTGGATGGCTGGGCGAGGAAGCGTTGCGCTCGCCTGACGGATGCGATTATCAAGCGCCTTTGGTTGAGACGCGTTCACTGCCGGAGGTGTAATCGCGGTTTGCAATGGAGGAGAGGAAATGCGTGGTGCGGTCATTCGAGTTGGAATAATTTGCGGCTGTGGTGGATTCGAGTTGCCATGCGCCAGCTTCATTTGCAAGACCTTTGGCGTGGGCTGCGGGCGATAGACTGGCGGAGCCACGGGTAATCTCTTCGTACGTGAAGCCATCTTCGATTGTACGATGCTGGGCATTTGAGGTTGCTGCTGACCGAGGAGACGCTTCGCGCCATGTCCGTGCGGGAATAGATTCTTTCCTGGACTAATTGTCTTACAGTCTTTACCGCTCATTGCTACCTCGGACGCCACAGGATACGCTTCCGCCTTCAGTACATGATTTTGTTAGAACCCACCCTGAGCTAATGCCAGAGCTTGACGAGCGCCAATCCAAACCGGAGTTGGAACGTTCTGCCCCTTGGAAGCATTACATGAATCGCAGGCCAGCCTAAGATTCGCAGGATCATTACACCCGACGTAAACTTCCCAAGCCCTGGCTGCATTAATATTCGGCGCTGTCGTCATCAAGGCAGAGTAGGCCGCCCACGGGACGATATGATCCACCTGCATACGATGAAGCGGATACTCAAAGTTACAATAGGGACATGTGTACCAGTTGGGCGGGCCAAGATTGTCGTGCGGAGCGTTGGCTACAACGTGAGCTACGATAGCATTATCGAAGCCAATGCGCCCACCATGCGGATGCCACTGCGCAAAGGTGAAGCCGCCGTAGGGATCAAAAGTATTAACGCCACCCGTAATAGCATTAACTCGGTTACGAGCAGCACCGCCCGCAACGCTAAACGCAGCTTGAATCGTACCTGAAAGCTTCGGTTGCACAGGAGACTGATGAGGAGACCCAACCGTCCGGAGTGGCAATTGACCTAAGCGTGGTCCTTGACCATTTGCCTTCTTCGTCTGCAAGACCTTCGGAGCCTGTTGAGGACGATAGACTGGGGGAGCCACAGGCGTCTTCTTCATCTGCAAAGCTTTGCCTGTTTTCGGCTGCGCGACATCCAACTGATGTGGTTGCAGCTTGCCGTGCTGAAGTTTGCCGGGATGCTGACCGGGCAGGCGTTTTACGCCGTGTCTCTGCGGCAGCGGGTTCTTCCTCTGAATCATAGCCTTGCCACCTTTAAGTTTTATCGCTGGTTCTCTGAACCAATGTGGTCATCGCGGCCTTGATGCCCATGCGGTCTGCTTCCGCCTCAAGCGCATGATCCTGCACGACAGCTACTCCTCCGCCAAACGGATTGCTGACGCGGCCTGATTTCTGTTGGACGACATGCCAGAGTTCGTGCCCCAAAAGCTTTTGTCCCTGAATCGTGTGCGGGCTGTATTGTCCGGGCGCGAAGTGTATGTTCGTCCCCCACGTGTAAGCTATTGCGCCGATGGAAGACGCCTCTTGCCCGACGTGTACGCGCACGTCTGAGAAGTCCGTGCCGAAGGCTGCTTCCATCTTGGCGCGGACCTGGTCTGGGATGGGCTGGCCTCCGCTCTTGGGCTGGAGTGGGACTTGAAAAGCTTCTACGCCCGGAGAGCTTTTGCGCTGGATGGTCTGAGGCGTGTGATGCTGACCCGGCGCGTGTTTGAGAAAAGCTAAGCGCGCCTGTAGAGCATGAGTGCCGCCGATGATGTTTGCCTGTACGATGCCGCTCAGAACACTTGCCGTGCGCGTGGGAGTCAACCGTTCGCTCGCGCGCATCTTGGCTTGCGTAGTTGGCGACGCAGGTTGTTGGGGCCTGTAAGCAGGTGGAGCGAGAGGCGTGCGGGCGATTCCCTGAGCGCCATGCTGTGGATGAAGCCGGGCGGCACTCTTCGCCCGGAAGAGTGTAACTCATTAAACGGGAACACCTACGTCTATTTTTTCAACACTGCCCGAAAGTTCAGCGCATCTAAAGCGAACCCAGCGGGCGCACCATCGTCTGAATCTTTTCCTGCTTCGTAAAATTAGAAGCAGCTTGCATGGCCTCGGTCCAATTCGTAAAGGCACCGATTCTGACGGCATACCACACTCTATAGCCGTCATCGTTTGCTGTCAGGACGAACGGCCTGTAACCCTCGTTCTGCAATTGTCGAACAAGTTGGTTAGCATCATTCTCTTTTGCGAAGACTCCGACCTGAATAGAGAAGGAAGCTCTAGCGGTGGACTCAGTAGTGGCAGGCGGCTCTGCCTCCCGAATGATTTTCAACCCGTCGTCATCTTCTGGAATCGTCGGAGTCGCCACCTCTCTCCTGCTATCCGTGCTTTCCATACTTCTATGGGCTTGTCTGACGGGCGTTGGAGTAACATTCGGCACAACAACTTCGCTCGGATTGGGAGGCTTTGGAGTCACTGCCTCAGCTTTTAAAGCAGGCGAGACAGTTGCCTGGTCGGGCACAGTAGTAGTAGTAGGAAGAGGAGGAGCCGAAGCCGTCGTCGCAACTTGCGATCCTCCACCGACCGCTGCCGTAGTAGTAGCGGCAGTAGGCTCTGCCTTCCAGTTTGCTCCGATAAGTAGCCCCGCGACGAAAAGCAGAATGCTGACGAACGCGCACCCGCCCAGAAGGAGCGGAAACGTCTTCTTGTTAAATGAGAAATCGTAACTCATATTGTGACTCCCCCTGCTTCAGGTCTCTAATAGAAGGCTGCCCGTCTGCGGTCCGGCAGCGGACCAATACTATTCATTACTGAACTGCTCTTGCTAAATATCCGAAACAGAGAATGCGACTCTCAAGGGATCATCACATTAAACTCTCCCGGACTGGTGATCTGTATCACTCCGCCCCAAGCGCACATCAGCTTGGAGCTATTGTTGAGTGCGGGCATATTGCCGATTAGAACTGTGGGCGAACCTGCGACCCAAGGGGCCGGTGTGACGGGCACGCACGGCATGGGCGTCAGGACGCCAAGGGCTGCGGCGGTCGCTGCGGCCACAGATGGATTCGACGGTGAACTGCACATGCCGAAAGGCAGAATGTTCACCATCGGTTTATTGTCCAGGATGTTTGCGTCAGGCGTTCCTGTGACGACGCGGTTTTGCGGCAGCACGACCAAAGAGCTTGGCGCAACGCCGAAGCTACATTGAAGCACCGCTCCCATGCATACTTGCATTCCCATTATTTCGCAAAGACCATCCTTTCGCCAGCGAGTCGGTCAAACGCATCAGCTTTGCGGCTGATGTGGAAAGGGCGCTGGCTTGCCGTTGATGTAATAAGCTCGCTGAATGACTGTTCCTTCCGGCGAGTAACGGACGACTTCGCCGTGCAGTTTATTAGCCTTGTACTGTGATGCCGTTTGAACTTGACCGCTCGGATAATATTCTATGGTGACGCCGTCAAGTTTGCCGTTCAGAAACTTCGACCGCTTGATGAGAACGCCAGCATCATACCACAATGCTTCTCCACTTAGCTTTCCATTCTCGTAGTTAGCTTTATAAACCAAGTTCTCATTTTCGTCGTACTGAATGAACTCGCCCTCTTGCTTTCCATCCTTGTGCGTGCATATGACCTGCAAGACGCCCTCGTTGTAAATCATCATCCGACCGTCGAGTTGGCCGCTCTTAAAGGTCATCTTTTGTGCAAGCGATCCCTTTTCATCGTAAATGACGGTGTCGCCGTTTAAGACTCCTTCGGTGAAATTAGCTTGTTGCAAGATACGACCACCCTCCGAAAAGGTTACGACCTCGCCCTCAAGCAATTCGTCTTTGAGCGCGCAGCTTTCCTTCACCTGCCCTTTATCGTGATACTCAATGTGCTTCTCGCTCTCGGCCATTGTTCTCAGTCATGCTATTTGAGCATTGCCGTTTAATTAACCTTCACGAGCGCGCCTTTGACCGTCGTGATGCCGCCGCTCTCGACCGTGTTTGAAGCCTGGCCTTTGTTGCTGATTGAGAGTTGCGCTTCGTTGGTCAAAGACATCCCGGCCTTATTAGTGATGGACATCTGCGCTTCATTCGTCATGGACATCTGTGATTGATGTGTCATTGACTGTGCAGACTTAAAAGTCACAGAACCCGTGACATCAATGGTCAGATTGCCCGTCACCTTCAACTCGTAGTTGCCCGTCACATGGTGCGTAAAATTCGCTTCGTCCGTGTGCGTCTCGTTGCCTGTGACGGTCTGGTCACGCGTTCCTTTGATCGTGTTCGTCTCATTTTTCGTGACTGTCTTTGTGCGATTATTCAGGACCTCGATCAACTGGTCCTTCTGCGCGTGGAAGTATATCTCTTCGGAATCTTTTTTATCCTCAAAGCGAATTTCGTTAAAACCCTGTCCGCCCTTTGAAGTGTTGCTCTTAATGGTGCTCCTGGTTTGATCGTCCGGCAAGGTGTAGGGCGTGACCTGCTGTGCGTTATAGACCGCGCCAGTGACGAGCGGTCTATTGGGATCGCCTTCCAGGTAACTGACGATGACCTCCTGCCCTATGCGCGGGAGAAAAATTCCGCCCCACTGTTTCCCTGCCCAGCCATAATTCACACGTATCCAGCAGGAACTGTTCTCGTCGTTTTTCCCCTTTTGATCCCAATGAAACTGCACTTTGATGCGGCCATACTTGTCGGTCCAAATCTCTTCGCCGGATTTACCGACGACGATGGCTGTTTGTGTGCCGACGATCAAAGGCTTGGGCGTCACGCGCTGTGGGCGGAAAGGAACATCTACGGGGAAAGCCTCGAAAGTGTTGGTGTAGCTATCCTGAGTGGCAGCAATCGAGACAGAGCGCAGGACATAAGTTTTGTTGGCATCCTTGCGATAATGATTTTTGAGGTCAAATTTGTAGCCGGCAATAAAAGCTCTGACATGTCCCTCGCCGCGCAAGGTTTTTCCGGGCTGCTCGCAGGCTTCAAGTCGCAGCTTAGCTTTCGTCTCGCCGTCACCCTTATTCAGAATGCCGCCTGGATATTCGTAAATCCTCATCGCGCCCGCATCGCCCTTGACTTCGACCATGAGGTCAGTGCTCGGAGTCTCAAAGTTAAAATCGTCAACCGCGAATTTTCCCGTGACGACCTGTTCCTCAATTGCGCATCGCGTGATGACGTGATCGTCCGTGTGCGGCACGCTCGATTGTTGATAGCGCGCCTCTTTTAATCCAGGACAAGTCTTGTGAGCATCCGCATCATCGGCCAGAACGAGAGTATGTTTGCCTTCCTCGTGCTCGAAGAAGTAGAAGATTCCGGCATCCTCCATCAGTCTGGAGACAAAATTGAAAGCGCTCTCATCATACTGCACGCAGTAGTCTAGCGAAGAGTAAGTGCCTTTCAACTCATCCCGGTAATCTTTGAACTCCAGATCATCGAAAACAGTCTTGATGATCTGCGGCACAGACTTGTTCTGGAAGATGCGGCAATCCTGCGTCTTGGTTAGCAGCCAGAGCCAGGGGTGTATGTCAGCGTAGTAAGTGGTGAGCCGGACATCGCTGTCCTCTTGCATAAAGCGCCCGACGATGCCGTTGATATAACGCTTGCTGCCGTCATTGAGCAGGAGCGTAGCGGTGATGGCACGGCCTACGATGCCGCTGAAATCAAGCTGCTGATCCTCAGAGACCATCTCCAAGCGGAAGTGGAACAAGCCTGAGATTTGCTCTTCGCCGCTGAGCGCCTTGAGCAAAAGTTTGTCAGCGCCGAGCGGTGTCGTCAGCTTGAGCGGGAGCGTTTTTTGAACGTATGTGAAACTCATATCTGTTTCGTTACCTTGTTTGCGATCAGGATGCGCCCCCTTCGGCTCTCATTCTTCTCGCTCAGACTCAAACTAAAATTCATCCACGCTGTTTGACGAACTGGCCGTAGCGGTAAGCCTTCAATGTCTTTCTCCAACGAGGATGTTCCGCTGCGAATTCATCGAAATCATTTTTGCGAAGCTCAAGAACCTCACACTCCTCAAGGGCGACGACTGTTACCTCCCTGTGTTTTCCAAGCAGCAGCGACATCTCTCCGAAACAATCTCCGTGACTGAGAATGCCGAGCCTAATCTCTTTTCCATTCTCGTCGCGGCGAGTCACGCGCACTCTTCCTCGCCGAATCGCAAACATGCTGTCGCCGTAATCATCCTGATTGATGATCGTTTGATATTTAGTGTAAATCCGCACGGTCATTCTTCTAATAAGTTCAGCCAATTGCGCCGGAGGGAGATTGAAGAAGAGCGGGAGTTTCTCAGACTTAAATTCGGAGGGCAACGCGCTCAAGTGAAGCACCACCTGCGAATCATCCTTCGTCTCTTCGAGCGTAGGGGTCAGCCACGAAGTCCAACCTAGCAACGGCTCGTCCTTCATGCCCAGCATCGGCAGCGGAATCTCTTCGCCCTTTAAGACCAGACGAAAACTGATATCTAAACTGTCTCCCAGATAAAAGCGCGTTAAGTCGCAGAGAGCGCGGTATCCCCACCCGTTCGGGATGAGATTAAGAAACTGCTGATACGAGAGAGGTCCAAGACGAATCTCGATCTTCGCCTGTTGATCCCAGACGCGCGTGCCCATGATGACCGCGCCCTGGCCCAACACATTATTCTGTCCAGACTTCTCACCGATCTTCGTCCACTGGCTCTCGTCCAGATCGTACCACTGGCCTACGAATTGATGCCCTTTGACCTTTATCTTAAAATAATCGGAGAGAATTAGTTCCAGGCCGACGATGGATCGCGGTTGCTGGCTGAGTAGTCCCGCATAATGTAGCAGAGAACGGTCTCTGACCATCATGCGCCCCATCAGGCCGTCCGTGCCCAAGCCAATGATGGAGAAGAGATATTTTGAGATTTTATCTTGGCCGGGAGGCTCGTCTTCCAAGCCTATGCGGTGCATCTTTCTGATCCGGTAGAGCAAAGAGATGAGCCTGTGATTGAAGATGTCTAAGAAATCTTTGAGAGCCGTATCCTTCTTCGCTGCGCGCTCGATTATCAACTCGGTCGTGGGCATATCGAGCGGGCCGAGAGCGCCAGCCAGTCCCATCAAGTTGACGGTCATCTCCGTCATCGGTATCTCGCCATTGGCGGGTGTGAAGTCATGGAATTCAAGGCTGCACTGAGGCTTGGAATCGGACGAAGACGGCTTAAGCTTCACTTCGCTAATGTCGGTGGTCGGAAAGTTCAGCCCCACAGCCGACTTGAAGCGCACGAAATCTTCAACCTTCTCGCTATCGGGAACGATTGACGGAGATGTCGCCCCGCTCCTGGAGGGTCGAGCGATCATCGCTTTCGTATCCAACTCGATGCCCTCATCCTGCGAGGACTTCTCAGGCGAATAGAGTATATCCAATAGCCTGACCGCCTGAAAAAAATCGAAGCGGTAGCCTTCGGCGAAGAGCCACTCTATTACAGAATGATTTTTTCCCCAGCCATAGGGTCCCATTGTTTCCAATTTCCTCCGCTCAGTACATTCTTGAGAGCTTCGTCTCCGGCCTTCGGCTCCCACTGTTTCCAAATCGCTTCGGGTTGCGCGACCTTTTTGATTGTCAGTTGCGTGAACGAATTGACAGCCGTGTACAGGCCGAAAAAGCTGTTGGTGACCGAGTAAAGGCCGAGTATTTCACGCAGGGCGTTCAGGCTATCGCTTCCTTCTGACAAAGAGAGATGGTTGAGCGATAACTGCGAGATGAGCCGCCACACGGTCGGACCACCGAGCAGAGGCGGATGGGGGAGCGACGGCCTTCCCAGCAGAGTGATGTCGTATTCCAGCAACTTCTCTTCCAGTTGGAGCTTCGCATTCTCCGGCATCATTATCGTCAGTTCCCGATTCGTGCAGAGCGTATGCGCATAGACGGTTTGAACCGGCGGATCAGTGGGTCTGAAGTTAAGGTCCAAAAACGAGAGGAACATCTCCGTGCCGGAAACCTCTTTACGATTTGAGTTGCGCCGCGTGGCGTGCCAGAACGCTCTATGCTTCGAGCCATCCATGTAGTGGTTGTAAGAGTAGAAAGGCTCCAGCCTCTCAGCCGATTTCAAAGGGTCGGCGGAGGCTGAGACTGAAAGAATGGAATGAATCTCGGTCGTGCTTTCACGCCGCTTGTCAGGAATCAGCGGGTACTCGAAACTTTTGTGATCGAGGCGAATCGGCTCCGTCGTCTTGTGAAAGAGATTGATGACCGGAGTGCAGCCAAGACTGAAAGTCTCAGGGCTGATCGCCGGATTGCGTGAGGGGACCTGATCGAACAGGAAGAAGATTTCAAGCTTCTTTCCCGTACCGTGTTCGCGCAAGTTTTGTAGATCGAAAAAGTGATACTTTGCCGGAAAGGAAAAGTATTCCTGCAAGAGCCTGTATGCCGGATGAGCATTGGGCGGATAGGGCAGCACCTCTTCCTGGGCGCTGAATCCGACAGGCTTGATCGAATCGAGCGGTAGATACTTGGGCTTCCCCGTGTCTTCCGGCCGGAGGGCAATCTTGCGTAGGCGAGTAAACAACAGTTCGTAGAGCGTGTTGACCGTGATCGAATCGCCGTTTAGAAAGAAGCGCAGGCTCTTCAATTCAAGCTCCTTGAACGTGCCCTGTTGACATTGCAATTCCAGCCGCAGCACAGCCGCAACGTTGGTCTCCGTGCTGAGGAAGTTGATCTGGCCCGGGTCTTCCAGTCCGGCAGCCGTGACTTCAATCGGCCACATCGTCACGGGATAACAGGTGCGAAAGCGACAGGTCAGCTTTTGCGGCGTGTCGTAGAAGAGCGGTGTTGCGCGTGGTATCAAGTTGCCCGTCGTTGTCTTGCCGTGCGCCGGGTCAAGTTGGAAGCGTGCGATGCCCATCGCCGGTATAGGATTAATCAGTTGCGGGTAGAGCGTGCCAAGTAGCGCGGTCGTAATCTCTGGAAACTCGTCGCGCAGGTTAAGCTGAAGACGCGCCGTCAAAAAGGCGAAGGATTGAATCAGCCTTTCAACGTGCGGGTCGGAGCACTCGTTATCGCTGATTTCGAGCCGCGAGGCCAGCTTCGCGTACTGAGACTTAAACTCTCTGCCCATACGGCGCAGATAGCTCAGTTCGTCTCTATAGAATTGCAGCAGTTCTTCTCTATCACTCGTTCTCATACATTTCCATGATTCCGGTCTTGTTGTTGAGCACGATGGGAAACGTTACCGGTTCGACCTTTGTGCTGAACTCCGGGTACGAACGAATCTCTATGACTGCGTCCGTCACCAGATCAGCCTCAACCGAGATATAAAGGTTGCGCTCATCGTCTTCGAAATACTCTGCCGCGACGCGCACATTACGCAGGCGCGTCTCAAAGGCTGTGATAGTCTGTGCGATGATCTGGGCGATGAGTCTGCGATCATCTGCGCTCTGCGGCGAGAGAGAGGTAAAGTCTGGAAGGCCGTAGTTGATGACAGTCCTCTCCTCTTCAATGATGAGTTGAAGCGGGGTGGGGCAGCGCGAGTTAAGCAACTGCCCCAGTTCCCCGCTCACGGACCTCCGTAGTTCCTGTCTGGACAGCACGCGAAACGGCGGCGACTCTTCCCGGTCCGGTTCTGTATCAACCAGACGCTCGAAGAGCAGCGCACGCGCGCCTCCGGTGTTGCGTGAATCTGCCATGACGTAATGGAGTTTGAATCCAGCTTGGAATGCTTAGGGATGCTTTAAGAATCAGCAGCATTCTTCGCTAAATTCCAAGTCCCGTTAACGACTCCATTCTGACCAATGGTCGCTTTCTGGGAAGTAAACTTCCAGGCTATATCGTTGTAGTTGAGCGTCACGGTTTCGACAGGCTTGTCGCCTCCTCCACCGCCGATGGAAATCGAGGAGATGAGCACGTTCTTCATAGTGTATCTCATCAACTCGATCACTTTCCCGCTGTCGTTGCGCCCGATGACGATGTCAACTTGCGGGAAGCCTTTGCCCTGACAGCAGCTCTGCGCGAGCACCGGCGAGGCTGCGTCCAGGTACTTCGTGACAGTCATGTCCTGATGATTGGGTTTGCCGGAGGTTCTTTCCGTATTGCTTAAGTCTCCGGTAATCTGCATGGCGACGCCGTGGCTGAACGAGAGCAGTTCCATCTTTCCAGCATAGTCGCTCAGCGAGCTTTCGCCCGTCACGTCTTTGCCCATATCCAAAATTATTACATCCATAGCTCCTCCATTTTTTTTGAGTTAAGGTTGATTCGGATTCCAACGACGATTCAGTGCGCCTAAAGGCTTCTGAGTCTCGCCATGAGGGAAGCCGACGGGTTACCGTGCCTTCCCTCGCGGCGCGAGCGTAAGTTTTAGACGGCAGCCGGTGGCGGCAACTCTGCCACGAGCCTGATCGAAGCTGTCAGTTCCTCAAGCTGGAAATGCGGCCTCAGATAGACGGTCGCGTTATAGCAACCCGGCTTGCCCGGAATGTCTGTGACATCAATCCTCGCTTCGCGCAGCGGGTACGAAGCCTTAGAGGTCTGCGAGGCGTTGTCATTCAAGAGCACGTAGTTGCTGATCCAGGAGTTGAGAAACTTCTCTACGTTATCGCGCGACATGAAGCTCCCGACTTTGTCCCGCATAATTACCTTGATGTAGTGTGCGAAACGGGAAGCGGCGAGAATGTAGGGGAGCGAGCAGGAGAGCCGAGCGTTGGCTGTCGCCTTCGGGTCCATATAGACCTTCGGCTTCTGCGCCGTCTGTCCGCCAAAGAAAGCCGCTTGATCCGTATTCTTGCGATGCACGAGCGAGATGAAGCCCAGATCGCTCAACTCTTTTTCGCGTCGGTCTGTGATTGAGACTTCGACCGGACACTTGAAAGCCAAGTCTCCTTCATTCGTCTGGAAATTGATGGCGGGCAATCCTTCAACTAAACCTCCGCCTTCAACTCCGCGAATGGCGGCGGTCCACTTGTACTTGCTGAAGGCACTGGTGATGCGCTCGGTCATCAGATATGCCGCATTGCCCCACAGAAACTTGTTGTCGAAAGAGCCGTTGCCGTCAGCCAAGGGCATCTTCTCCTGAAAGTTAATCTCATCTGCGGGAGCGCGCCCGACCAGAGACTCCTTCTTGGCTTCCTTTGTCTTATCGTCCTGGATGGGATCGCCCGTAGCCTTGTCTATCAGCCTATAAGCATCATCGCCATAAGGAGAGCGCAGCAAAAAGCGCGGCAGACACAGCGCCACGTAGCGCGAATCCTCGCTCTCGCGGAACGACTTCCATTTAGCAAACAAGGTGCTGCCGAAAATCTTGGTCAGATCGCGCGGCATATTCAACTCGCCGAAGCTATTTAGATCGAAAAGTCCAGGGTCCGCCGCAGAGATAAACGGCGCGTGCGCGGCTGCCGCCACTCCAGACATCTTCTCAAGAAAGTCCAGGTCAGGCTGTGTCCCCTCGAAATAGTAGTCGCCGAGCAACATGCTGTAAGGCGCGCCGCCAAACGTGCCGTACTCCTCTTCATAAATCTTCTTGAATTGGATGCTCTGGTCAAATTCGACGGCGTTCTTCAGATCGTTGTGAATCTCCTCCTTGGTGGCGTCCAGGATGCGTAGCTTCAGCATCTCTCCGGTCTCGCTGTTTGAGACCAGATAATGAAGTCCTCTCCACGTCGCCTCCATCTTCTGGAAACCTTCCTCGTGCATGACATTGCTCAACTCGTCGTTGATCTCTTCGTCGAGCTTTGCGATTCTGTGCTGGAGTAGCGTCATGATGTTATCAGCGGTCAGAAGCGGGTCGGTTTGTGACAGCGCCATAGGATTATTGGTCGTGTCGCTGATCTCATTGTGTAACTCTCCGACCATGTCTGCGGCGTTGACAAGCTGATCTTCATCCGCTGTGCTGCGCGCCAGGCGTTCGATCAGCACCTTAGACTTTTCGCCTTCCTTTAAGGTGGTGGCCGCCTGTACTTTCTTAGCCTTCAGGTCATCCTGCCCATTAAGATTGGTGCTCATTATTTGCCTCCTTTTTTGCCCGCAGGGGCCGCTGGCGGCGCATCTGCCGGTGGCTTACTATCTGCCGATGCCTTACCATTTGTCGGCGGCGTATCAGCCGGAGGCGTGGCCGCCGGGGGATTCGCCGCGTCGTAATAAGCTTTGATCGCCGTCTTGGTCGCATCGTCGAGTTGGTTGTAGGCCTCGACAAAGTTCTTCTGTAACTCGACGTTGCCGTCCAGCTTGGCGACCAGATTGGAGAGGCGCGTACGGCTTTCAAACTTTGCCTTGAGAGCGGGCACGCTGCGCAGCACGTTGACAGGGTCGAAGTCCGACAGCTTTTTGAACGTCAGTTCGTCTCCGGTTGATTTGAGTTTCACGGAGGGCGCGACGCTCTCCATGATCCCGTCGAAATTGTCCCGGTCAATCTCCACGAACTTGCGGTCTTTGAGCATCGGTTGTGCGGGGTTCGGCGTTCGCCCCTCGATGCTGTTGCCAGAGAGATCGGCCATGATGCCGACCACAAAGGGAAGCTCCGTCTTGACGATGGAGCCGAGCGTCTCTACGTCGTAAGTTATCTGGACTCGCGGGCGACGCACCCGGTCCAGTTTATGTTGTATGCTTTCAGGCATCATAATCTCCTTTGAAAGTAAGTTTGGGGGTGACGATTAAAGTTTGCGACAGCGGTTTGAATTTTAGTTTCACATTTGAATCATCACCCTCCTTCCTCTTTATTCGTTAAGCGAAGCAGGCGGTTGATCTCCTGCATCTCTCCTTCGTTGCGTATGATCTGCTGTAAGAGTTCAAACAAACTCATGCTGCCCCACTCCACCGCGCGCCTGACCAGATAAGGAGTAGGGCTGTGCGGCTCTGTCCTTAAGAGATAGTCGGCGGCCTCTGACAATCTCCAGTAGGCTTCGGCGCGGCTGCGAATCGGATGAGCGCTCCATAGCTCAGACCCCGACTGGTGGTCTTCTGCGGCGACGGCGAGTTGGGTCTCCGACACTGTGTCGGCGAGTTCAGGGGCTTCGGGCCGCGCCTGCAAAATCTCCGCAACGAGGTGTTGAATAGCGCCGAGCGCCTCTTTGAATCGCTCTAAGCCGGGAGACTGCTTTCCAAATTTTTCTTCGAGCAAGCTATCGAGAGCCAGACAAGCTTCGGCTGTTTCGTTCACCTCGTCGTAGAGCTTCAGATAGGATTGCGTTGTCGTCATCATCGCGCTCGCCTGAAAGCGCGTCAGGTTAACCGAGGCGCTTCCGGTGTCGAAGGCTTGCGGCGCGTCTTTGTTGCGCTCGGCCAATTGTTCCAGATGACAAGCCATCTCCCAGTCGGCGAAAGAATACGGGAGCAGGTCAGTCGCTTGCGGAGCAGTGATGGGAATCAGCTTGAGTTGAAGCGAAAGCTTTTCGTTGATCCAGACAAATGTGCCGACGCGCTGTTCCGGGTGGCCTTCGTCGAGTTGCGGGTGAAGTACGGGCCAGTATCTCTCAAGGAGTTCAGTCAAGAGCCGCAGTCCGTCGCGGCAACCGGCGAATCCGCGCTGTCGCAGCCAACTTTCCGCCAACCACGCGGCGAGTTGTATATCCTTCGAGCGATGCGCCAGAGCCTCCGTCGAGATGCGTTCCACTTCTCTCCAATCGGCCTTCTTCAACTCCATCTTGTAGATGCCCTGCGAGAGCGTGGGATCGTCTTCACGACGCGCTTCGCGAACGCGGTCGTAAGTTCCTTCGTAGCGCAGGTATTCGCCCGCGGGTCGCTCGTCTGCGATTGGAGCCGACAATTGTTCCCAATTAATCCTCTCAGGGATTGCTGCTGCGCTCATGCTAATTACTCCTGGTCTCTCGTCTTTGCCGAATAACTGAGTTGCGATTGGTAAGCTGCGGTGCAGCGGTCGGAAAAACGTCAGGGATCAATAAAGGGTCTTTCTTGTCTGGAGCCACAAGGCTGATGCTCATGAAGACCACGCTCGCGTTGGTGCGCAGGATTGCGGGTTGCGCCTGTTGCAGATTGTTCGGCAGCTTCGCGTTTGCCTGCGTCGGGATTTCGATTTTGAGCGTGTAAGGATCAATGTCCACGCCGTCCTTGAAATCCGTGCCCGCTCCCCTGTGCTTCAGGAGGAAATAGAGCAGCGACCAATTATTGCTGTAGGTCAGAGTCACAGTCTGCCCTTCGAGCTTCATGTGCGACAGCGTGTCAGATTTGAAAGAAGGGATGGTCGGCGCATCGTTAGCCCAGCGCAAAGACAACTTGAGCGGTTCTCCGTATCCCCACATGCCCGCAGGATTGGCGTCCTGATAATGAAACCGTTTCTTACCGACATCTAAGTCCCAGTCAATGACCTGGTTTGCGCTGACCTCTTTCTCCTGATTGACACGAAAGCGAAGATTGAAATCAAAGATCGGATAGACCTGCTTCTTGCTGAGGAAGGCGTCGAAGAAGGGACGCACCTTCTCCATCCGGTCCAGAAAATCGAGAGCATCTTCCGGCGCGATGTTGTAATTCGGAGCCTCTTGCAGAATTTTCCTGGCCGCGTCCTTGTTATCCGTAAACACCTTGAAGAAGGCGGCGATGTCATCAGGCGTTGCTTCCACAAAAGGCTCTGCCTGCGGCAGATCGGAAAAGGGAAACTTGGCTTTCAGATATTGATTGAATGCAGCTTCGATAACCGTGTAGCTTTTGAGACCTTCGTAAAACTCGTCCGCCTTCTTCTCCCTGGCCGCTCGTTCAATATCGCGCGCTAGTTGCTCGGCGCGCGCAATCTCCTCCGCTTCAAGCACCTGACAACGCGAATAGAAGGGCTGACGCAGAGAGTTTCGCACTCGTATGAAATAGTCTAGCGGCTGAAGCGTTGAGCCGGTGACGATGGCTGCGCAGTTATCAATCTTGACCTTATCCATTTCAGAGCGGATGAAGTTTTCCAGAACTATCACGGTACTGCCCGGATTCTTGGCATCATATTTATCAAGCTGATCCAGAATCTCTTTCCATCTCACAGAGCTTCGCAGGGAGATGTTCTGCGCCGAAGCGAAATCGAGTACGGGCGCGGCATACTGGCGAGCCAATTTCGCTATGCTCTCTCTTTGCACCGCCAGATAGACTTCCAACTCGTCCGCATTGCTCGCGCCAAATACAGTGTAGGAGTGAAACGTCGTGTCTAAAGTCCACCAGAGAAATCCGTCCTGCGCCATCGTATAAAAGCCCCCGTCGTAGAACTCCTCGTCAATCGCACTCATCAGAGAGGTCAGTTGATTTGCGATGGCGCTGCGCAAGCCAACGTCTATGCCTAGACTGCGACAGATGTCCAGGAGATTCGATAACAGGTCCTGCGCGTCCACGAAGCTTTTAATCTCGGCTCGAAGGCTCGCTTTGCGCGCCGACTCATTCGCCATGCGCTGAGGAAGTTGTCGGCTGGGCGCGCGAGATATGATGGCAACGAATTTTCTCCTGAAATCATTAAGCGCCGCTCGTTTGACGCTCGTGTCCAGCGTGTCAAGCCGGTTGTAGTAGTTGTTCTTAACGAAGTTGTCATACTGGTTATAGAGGTCAACGGCCTGTTGAAGAGTCGCCTTGTCCCATATGAGCGCGCTGCGGACCTGATGGCTATACTGCGGAGCAGTCCCGGATGAAGCGCCGGGCTGTGTTCCGTACTCGCGGTACATGAACTTCTCTTTGGATAGATCGGTGAGCGCCCTCTTCAACTCGGCGAGACCGTCCGAGAAGGTCAATCCTTCAAAGGAGGATGGATGCTCGAAGATACGAATGGCGAGCCAGTTGTTTTCCGGCTGCGATAAAAGCGTCTCTGTTTTAGTAATATCGCCCAGATAACCATACGTCACGTTCTGGTCCTTAAACGTCCGGTCATAAATATCCTGAATCATCCCCTCGACCTTGCACGCGGCCCTGTCCTTCACGCTCTCGTCGGTTACCTTGAGCGCGGGGCGGTCAGACGTTTTCAAAGCCTGCACGAAGAGACTATTGTGAACGTCGAAATTGGCTGGCAGCGGAGTTTGATCGAAATATCGAAGCAGAAGATTAAGATCATTTAGATCGCCCGTGTCATCGCGTATGAGCCTGTTATAACGCGCGCGATTTTGAATCAACTCGTCAAGGCTCTCTATAAACGCATGGACGGAGTTTGAGGAGTTGTCGCTTTCGGGAGCGCATCTTGTTAAGAGCTTATCCGAATCTGTGTTCAGAGTTGCGTAGCAAGCTTGCGACGACGCCAGAGGAATCAGTTTACTCTCTGTTCGACAATCAAGACGGAGACGCAGCGGGTCATAAACCGTGAACTGGTACGCGTCGCTGATCGAATTACCGCTCTCTTCACTGACACGGCTAAACCAGGAGCCGGGAATGAAGATAAAGGTCAGGCTCTTACCGCTCATGTTCGACATGGCATCGAACAACTGCGACGCTCTCGTCTGCGACCTGTTGTCTATAAATGCGCCTTCTTTCTCAGCCTTGATTGCTCTGAGGTCCTGCTCTTCTCTGGTGAGGTAAGTGTAAAGAGTCTCCTTACGCTCTTTGTGCGCGGGATAAGTTGCAAGGATTCCTAAAATTCCGATGAGCGGAATTGCGAGCGAGAGCAGTTGCGCCACGAGCACCCAGCGATTTCTTGAGAGCGATTTACGGTGAATAGGCCGGGCTAATAATTCCTCCTGAAAAATCTTTCTCTCAAAGAGATGTTCTAAGAAAGCGTATCTTTTTTCGGGCGGGGATGCGGGCGCGATGGCTGCTGCTGCAACTATCGCCTGCGTAGAACCAGGCGGTGGTATCGTCCAGTCAACCTTCGGCTCGTCTGGATCGAGTGGATCGAGCGCGATGGTTGAAGCGACGGTTGAAGCGGAACGTTCGTCCGCGCTGTCTCCGCAAAAATAGATGCCGCGTAAAAAGAAGGGTTCGTGATAAGCGCTCTCTTTGAAAATCTGATCCAGATAAATTTGCAGCGGCCTTCGCATTGACCGTATCTCTGAGGGCAGCATGAAGAACTCATCGCTGTCGGTGACGCGCATCCGCCCCGCAAAGATTTCGATTTGAAGTTGAAAGAGATAATTGTGCAGATTTTGAAAAGCCTCTGTCACCCATTCCGCGCGATAAGCAATCTCGCGCGTGTAAGGGCTTGACCAGCCGAACATCTCATCGCGTCGTTCGGGTAATTCATGACACAGGGTCTTGAATCCGGTGACTTCATCACACTTGGTGATGAGAACGTAAACCGGAAGGCTGAGTCCCAGTCGCTTCTGTGCGTCCGCGAGTTTGCTGTAGAGACTTTGCGCCTTTCGCTCAAGCTTGAGCTTAAACTCAGGGCTTTGACTCGCCGCTCCCACGAGGTCAGAGCAAGGAATCGTCAGAATGATTCCGTCCAGCGGGCGCTGAGGACGGTAACGCCTGAGCAGTTTGGTGAAGTGATTCCAGCCTCCGACGTTTGAGGTTGCGCCGTCTGCTCTGAGCACAAGATCGCCTGCGACATCCAGCACAATTCCTCGGTCAAAGAAGAACCAGTTGAGACCTTGCTTCACACCTGTCTGCTGCTCATCCGGCGCATTCGATAGAAGCTCCATGCCAGTATTGCTGAGCAGAGTTGTTTTGCCCGAATGCGTCTCGCCGATCATTAAGTACCAGGGAACACCATAGCGAGAGCCTTTACCGTATGCGCGTATGCGCCGCATGGCTTTGCTGAAGGAGAGCTTGAGGCCGACGCTGGAAGCCGCGAGGCTTAACTGCTCCTGATCGCTCGTCTCGGCTGCAACCAGCGCGGTTTCTGACGCGGCAGCGCTGCGGCGTGCCTTCCTGATAACGAGATAGAGAAAGATGATGCCGAGCACCAAAAGGAGGACGACCAGAAGAATATATATGACGGGGGACGAGAACATAACTTTAAGACTGAGCGTCGCCGTAGCTTACGGTTGAGCTTTCAACTCATAGAGTATTTTCGTGATACCTTGATTGATTGTGTTCAACTCCTGTGTGAACTGCATCCAGAACATTTGCGTCGCCGCCACATAGACGATGATTACGAGAAGGAGCACGACGAACCACCTTCGCGGGTCTGACAGTTTTCTCTGCCCTTCTTCGCGGACGTTGTGATAGTAGGTCTCAGGAAAGAGATGCCGAGTTTCATCATCCAGATCGGGTTCTCTGCCATAAATGAAGGTGAAGAGTTGCTGGCGATAGCGAGCGAGTTTCCCGCGATCATCCATGCCGTAATACTTGCCTTTGAAGCCCAGAGACAGAGCCATCAGATAGACCGTCGCTAAACCTTTATAGACCGGGTTCTGCTCTCGCAGTAGGCGGTCCAGCTTCTCGAAAAAAAACTGTCCGGCGGCATGTGTGCGAAAGATTTTAGTCTCCAACAAATTTGAGACCCACGCACGCTGCCCTTCCCACGGCATGTGCAGAAAGATTTCATCAGCGAGGGCGACCATCACGTACTGAGCCTCTTTGTAAAACTCCGCGCCGTAGCTCCCGCCATTTTTCCAGGCGGCAATCGCTTGACGTTGAAACAGCGCGACCAGACGGTGCCAGACCACTGTGCTAACTCTGAAAGAGTCCGAAGGTTGAAGCAGCGCCATCGAATCCATAGTCGAAGCCGAGCCGTTTCCTTCCGGCTCAACTCTGACTAAAGCCGAAGAGTTGTCCGCACTCGGAGTCAATGTTTGAGTTCTGATTCTTACTGCATCATCCGGGCCTGCGTCGGCGACAACATCCGGGTAATAGACCCAGGTGCCGGTTTGAGTCTGCGCCTTGTCCGGCTGCGACGCAGAACCCTTCTCGACAGGAGGAGAGACCCAAGCGCCCGCGCCAGCCAACAGTTTCAGGCGGATGATCTCCGCATAAAACTCTCGGAAAGGGGCCAGCAGGAACGAATCGCCGTATTCACTCATGTGCCTTCAACCTATGTGGTCAACCTCAGTTCCGCTTTAGCTCTAAACTTACACGGCGTTCTTGACGTGTAGAACAATTTCGACCGGGCGCGCCGTATCTCTGTGTGCGCCTCGATTGTAGATTTGCAATATCTGGTCCGGCTCGATGAACTCTGGATCGACCTTCAGAGAAAAAAGCACCACGTCTTTAGGAGGCACAAGGTCGCCATCTCTTTTAATGTGATCGCGTCGTGCGCCAAGAATCCGCTTTTGCTTCATCGATTGCAGTTGATTATCAGAACCGATGAGACACTCTTCCCCCCATCGGACAAGCTCGTCGGGCGAAATACCGGGCCGCCCTCTGAGCGAGAGTGCGAGTCGCCTGTGCATCCACTCTGCCTCAAACTTGAGTTCGTAAACTTCGTCACGATAAGTAAACAGATGAGAACTGAAGGACGATGTTAACCCTTCCTGAATCGCCTGTTCGATAAACCTGATGACGGGCTGAAACGTGGAACGCAGATCGGAATGGTTATATGAAGTCTTGTCTGGAACGAGCTTGGCCCCGAGCGCTGCCAGATGTCCGGCCATCGAACAGAGAGCAAGATAAATCGGAAAGGGATGAGAGACTTGTGTGCTAAGGATAGCTTCTAAATGCGGCAAAGATGCCGCGAGGCTGCGAATCCAGCTTTTGGTTTCCAGGTCGAGCCGTATGGCCCCGCTCGGCGATTGAGTCTCTGCCTGACCGGCTAATTCCTGAGCCTTGTCCCGCACCATTTTAGTGATTCTCTCGCAGTCTATACCTAGTTGCGATTGCACGCCCGATCTCTGATTGGTGGTGACTATCAAGAGAGGCGGGATGAAGTCTGTTTGCACGAAGCTGTCATTCTTATACTCCACTTCCATCAAAGGGAAATTGACAGTCTCCTGCGGCGGCGTGTCGGCCACAATCAACCGCAGATGCGGAACCAAGCGGCGAATCCGCACCCGTCCTTCGCCTGTGTACTCATCCACCACCGGCTCGCCATCATAAAAGTTGTACCGGGCGTGTTCTCCTTTTGACATTCGGCGAGATTGCGGCGCGATAGCCAGATAAACTTTCATCGGTCTGCGCTTTATTTCCTCAGACTTGTTCAGGTCCAATTGCAGGCCGTGTTCTGCATGTTGGTCATCGCCTTCTCGGTAAGAGACCACCAGGCCGTCGGGCATTACCGCTTCGACATGCTTGATTTGCACCAGTCCGCGAAACAGATTCGGCTCTTCAATCTTGAGATAACGGACGCCCCAATAAAAGGGAGCAATCATCGCAGCGTTGTAGCGCAAAAGGGCTTCTTGCCGCAGCGACATTTGCTGGAAATGCTGCGGCGTGAGCAACAATCCCTCGTGCCAATCGATTGAATTTGGTATTTCGTCTCCGCTTATCCCCATAAGCTATTGACTGTCCCTTCCCAACTCTCAGACATAAAATTCCAGCCAACTATTTTTCAGGTATGACTGTGATGTCTTCCGCACCCAATTTAATTACAACCGGCTTGCTCGGGTCTATGACTGCGCGGTGCGTTCCCGGAGAAAAGTAGTTAGCGAAGACCAGACCTCCCGCGAACTTATCCTTGAACGGCATAGGATCAATCTGTACGACTTGACCGGGCACCCACTCCCAGCTTCCGGCTTTGAGTCCGATCTCCTTCGGGTAGTCGAGCCGGTATTGACTTCGCTTCTCAAACCATTCGCTGGCAGATATCTTCATCAACTCTTTGAGCAGTTTTTTACTCTTCACCAGCACCAGATCGAGCGCCACCGGATTGTTATTATTGGCTTGTGGAGAGACCTCCACTCTGACCATCAGCTTACTGGCCGGGCGAATTGATTTCGGCACACATGCCGTCAGTAAGACCAAAGCGCACGCGCCACAAGCGAAGGCTACAAGGCGCAGTAAATAATTGTTTCCAAGCATATATTTACGCTTGCAATACGTCACGCGTAGGGATTTTAATGATTAGCTCGCCCTCAAATTAATCAACCCGAATATTAGTTTTTGGCCCAACGGATTTTTCTGTAGCTGAGTCGAGAGTAAAGGTCTCTGGACGCGTTTCAAAAACTAACTAGTTGATGTGACGACTGAAATATAGTGTATATTACAGAATCTGGATTAGCCGCTTTTCTAAGTGAATAATCGCAGATTGAGGAAAGAGCCGAGGGGTTTTCCGGTCAATCTAAATGGAATAGGTTAGGACAGGTTGACCCCTGGTTGCTAATCAGCAGCTGTGTTGGTCTCAGCCAGTCCAGGTTAGGCCACCCTATCACTGCCTGGTCGCTTAAATCAGATCGCTTCACGGACCACTTGCTGCCGGTACTCAAATTCAATCCTTACAAAGACGGAAATACTACGAACTACAAAACTATAGTTCTGCACGAATAAGTTCTGCCAGATTTCAAATTAGATTCACCAAATGCAGGTTTGCTCGGCGAATAGCTTATTTCTCGCAAGAAATAAGGAAGATACTGTCTGGTGCGATACTTATACAGCCTATCTGGCGAAAAGTAAATAGAAAACATGTAGTGTCATTGATTATGGTCCGATTGTTAGCGACCAATAGATGCCAACGCCATGTGCCGCGCTTCTGCTGCGCGTGAGCTTCGGACATTTGGGCTGCTCGCGTGACGGGTATCCGTTACAGTAAATTAACAGCATCGCGTAAGAAAGAGAAAAGAAGGGCGCTGCTTTTTGTTAGCAACGCCCTAAGAAGCATTCAGCCGTCATCAGTTTTGAGCGTTAGAACTCAAAGCGTGCTGCAAACTGAATGATGCGGGGCGAGAAGGTAGAAGTGAGCCTTCCGAAGTTAGTGCTGTTGATGTTGAAGAGCGTCAACTGCTGGTCCGAACTCGAATTGCTCACAGCAAAGTTCGTCCGGTTAAGAACGTTGAAGGCTTCGGCGCGTATTTGCAGCCGTGTCCTTTCTGTGATGTGAATGTTCTTGATGAACCCTAAATCCCAGTTGAAATAGGTAGGGCCGTTAAAGAATGCGCGCGGGAGGTTTCCGACCTCTCCCGGCGCGTTATTGAAGAATACCTGACCGGCGAATGTCGGTTGACCGAATCCATTGGATGCGCGTCCGCTCCCAAGGTTGTTGCATTGACCTGCGGCCAGAGCCTGCTGGTTGATGTTGATGACGGACGGGTCTATGAAAAAGACGCCGCACGGTGTTCTGAAGACTCCGATCAAATTCTTAATCTGATCTCCAGACAGAGTGCTGTTGGCTGTCTCACGACTTGAGCGGTTGGCACGATTGAGCGTGCCGCGCGGATCGGTAATCGTCATCGGCGGACCGGATGAAACCTGTACGATTGAAGTCATCTCGAAGCCGCCAAGCGCACGATCAACCCAACCGCCTCGATTCAACCAGCGCTTCCCTTTGCCGAAGGGCAATTCAAAAATGCCGTTGAAGCTGAAGACATGAGCGGCGTCATAGTCTGCACGCCCATACTCAAGCTGCGGGTTGGCGTTATCCAGATTAGGCTCGAAGCGCGACTGGTTGTTGTTGCCATTGTTGGCAGTGCCGAATGCGTTGCCGAGCGTCTTCTGGAAAGTGTAGTTGGCCTGAAACGATAGACCCTTTGCGAAGCGGCGACGAATCTCAACCTGAAGTGCGTTGTAGCGGAGAATGCCGGTGCTCTGCAAGAGATCAACGCCGCCCGCCACAGGATTGGCGCGGAAGGCAACGGCAGTTCCCGCCAGATTATTTTGTATGTAAGTCTGCACAAGGTCGGCTGGCGTTCCAGCAATCAGCAGACTTTCAGATTGTTGCTTCGTGCTCCGACGTATCGAATCTCAATCGCGGTCTGGAATCCTATCTCGCGTTGGAAGCCAAAGTTATACTGCGCAACGCTTGGTGTTTGCAGATGCGGGTCAACGCCGAAGACTGTGTTGAAGAAGTTGAAAGCAGCCGTGTTGTAGGCCGCAAACGGTCTGGGGAATGTGCCGAACGCTGGCGTTGCGATTGCCGGAAGCGAATCGGCGCGAGCGTTCAAGGATGTAGTGCCGGTCGCAGGATTGATCGCATTGTTCGTCGTCGAGAGACCTGCATTTAAGCCGATAGTGTTGGCCGCGCCCGATACGACGAAGTCATCGTTGACGTAAGAAATGCTGTAGCCGCCGCGAATAACAGTTTTGCCGTCGCCGAAGATGCTGCCAAAGAATTTATCCTTGAAGCTAGGCGTGTAGGCGAAACTGAGCGACGGGGCAAAGTTGTTCTTGTCCGTCTTATAGAGCTTGTTGTTTCCGCCAGCGTTGCCGCCTATGAACTGGAACTGTCCGTTCGGGTCAAGCACAGCTTGAACAGGGTCTTGATTGGGACCGATTGCAGGCTCAAGGAAGATTCCCTGTGTTTCCCTAACGGGCGTGTAGAGATCATAACGCAGGCCGAAGTTGAGCGTTAGATTCGGACGCACGCGCCACTGATCGGTTACGTAGGCGGCGTAGTTCTCGTATGCGAACTTGTTAAAGACTCCCTGATTCGGAAGGAAGCCGGAGTTCTGTGTGGCAACGTTGAAAGTCGCAGAGCCTGCGCTCACGATGCCGCCCATAAGAGCGAGCAGGTTGTTGGCCGTTGTACGCTGTCCCGTGCTGATGCCGCCCGGGAAGAGCCCCGCGTTTGTGAACTGCGCGGTGCTAATCTGCGGCGTGTTGGTGCCGACGCCTATTGTGTATGTCGGGACGACGCCGAAGTTCTGATAAGGCTCAACTCTGAAAGCCTGGTAGAGTCCGCCGAAGCGCAAAGAGTGATCGCCCCATGTGTATTCGGCGTTGTCCTGAATGTTGATGTTCTTGTCGAGACGGCCCTGATTAAGGAATGTCTCGTCCGGATTGCTGATCAAGGTCGGCGTGATCAGATTCGTGGGTCCCTCTTGAAGCTGTAAGTGCCGCTGATGGTGCTCTTCGCGCTGTAGTCGTAGTCAATGCGCGTGACGAAGCCGTCGCGTCTCTGGTTGCCCGTCTGCGCGAAAGTGTATCCCGTTGTGTTGAGCTGATCGCCGATATTGGTGTTGTTGCCGGTCGCGGGGATAGCTGCTAAGAAGCGGCTCTGCACCAGAGGATTGATCGCCGTAACGCCAGTAGTTCCTCCAACAGCCGTGAACAGATTCACCTGACGTATGACGCCAGCGTTGTCAACGTAAGTGAAAATGCCCTGACGCGCTGAAGGAGTCAGAATCGTGCGATTCTGCGTTGAAGTTGTGTTGCGAAGGAACTTCTCATAATAAGCGAACATGAAGAGCTTGTTATGAACGATTGGTCCTGCAATCTTGCCGCCGACCTGATTCTGGTTGAGCGGGTCTTTCGGAATGCGTGATGCGTTGCGGAAGAAGGTGTTGGCCGCGAACTTGTTGTTGCGGTTGTATTCCCATCCGCCGCCGTGCCAGTTGTTATCGCCGCGCGGCGTCACTTCCTGAATCTGCGACGCGCCGTAGCCTTTGTCGGAACTGGCGTTCTGCGTAGTGATCGTGAACTCGGAGATGTCATCCGTCGTTGCGCGATCAGGCGTGAAGTCAACTGCGTTGCCGCGAATAAAGTTGTCCTGAATATTGATTCCGTCGCGCGTGATGTTTGTGAAAGTCGAGCGCTGTCCGTTGATGCTAGTGCCTTGCGCGCCGTTTGAAGCTACGCCGGGTTGCAGTCCGATGAGACCCAAGGGATTGCGCCCGTTGAGCGGCAAGTCTTGAATCTGTCTTGAACTGACGTTGTTCGACAATTCGGCATTGGTCGAATTGAGAACGTCTGCGCCAGCCACAACCGTGACCGATTCGCTGATGTTTCCAACTTCGAGTGTAGGCTTCAGTGAATACTCACGGCCAATGTCAATCTTGATGTCGGTGGCGGTAAAAGTTTTGAAACCTTGCGCCGTAATTTTAACTGTGTATGTTCCGGGATCGAGTTGGGGGATGCTGAAGCTGCCTTCCCCGCCCGTGGTGGTCGTTCTTTCCTTTCCAGTCGTATTGTCTGTCAGCGTAACCGCAGCACCGGGTATCACACCATCGGGTCCGGAAACGGTCCCGACTAGAGTGCCGGTGTTAGATTGCGCTAATGCCGAGACTGCAAACATGCAGACTAGCAGCATAGCAAAGGTAAACTTCTTCATCTATAATCTCCTTCAAATCTTTAATTTTTGCCGGTTCAGAAACCAACGCACTGAAGAGACATGACTTCCGGTGCTATTGATGCTGATAGCAGTAGTTCGCGGGATATTTGCGCTCGCCATGCGAGAAAGTCAGTTTTAGCAACTACCATGCCTTAAGAATCCGGCGTTAAAACCCTCTGTTTTCCTGATTTGTGAAGGGGTCTCGAAGAGACTTCTTGATAATTTCGGATATCTTTTCAAAATATTGAATTGCAGGCTTTCGCTTAAAGACAGGCCGCAAGGCGCGAGGGCGAGCGGCGGATGTGCGGTCAATATTCCAGGATGGACGCTTATTACGAAGCTATGAAAGGCGTTGCTCTCAAGCTTAAACTGAACTCCGATTTTGAAATCAAGCGTTCACGTAGAGGATGCGGCGCTGGCAACTCTCAAGACAACAGTCGTGTCTTCAGTCAAGTGATTTATCACAGGCTCTACGACATCGGCGCGTCTTTTTACTTCCAGCATCAACTCCAACAGGCGATAGCAGGTCTCGCGCGAGCCTGTGCAGATCGGCTCATCGTTTTCGTTGTGCAACACATAGACTCTGCCATCGGCATCGAGCGGAAAGACCATCGGTTTTGTGCCCATCAAGAGACCGCCTTTCAAACGAGACCACGCGAAGCCGGTTCGCTTCTACAGACAAGGTGCGAGGCGCGAACCCGGAGGAGTTTTCGGTTTCTGTAGGATTGGACAATATGACAAGCGCGGGCAGCGAGTCAATCTTTTTTGGTCATGCGGTCAATGTTAGAAAAATTTTCAATCGATGCTGAGAACGCAGGCGGCAGGGAATCGCAAGCGATACGTCCATCAAAGCAGCGCAGCTAAAAAGATTTGCAGATTGAAATTGAAGAATGAATTTCCGGCGAGCAGAAAAAGAAGCGTCGCAGTCATGAACAGAGATTCCGCTCCGTTTCAATAACTGAATCGGCTCATCAATTTCTTATCAAAGCCTGATAGAGTGCGTTCACTAAATCGTTTGAGAGTATGAAACAGAACCCGGAAGCTAAAAGAAAGAAAACTATCAGAAGGCATACGGCAGAAGGAAAACGCTTTCCCTCTTTTCTCTCTTGCGGACTCATGATTTCTATATTCTGCTTTCTCATCGTATTCGCACAGTAAGGCTGACGCTGCCGCTGTTGTTGGGCGGAGTCTGGCTGAGGTTTCCGCTGAAGGTCCAACGAACATGCGTGACGTTGCGGTCATAGCCAGCGGACGCACCGCCGCCGCCGCTCGCGGGCGTGTAGGTCCAGGTCGAACCATTGTCATTTGAGTAAGTGACCACGACCGTAAGACCTGTTGTGCCAAGTGTGGCTGTGCCGGACCCGACTTTGAAATCGGTGCTTGCCGGAACAGGGTCTGTGATGACGAAGCCCGAAGCATAAGAGCCGCCCGTGTTCGTAAATGTGATGACGTAGGATATGTCGCTGCCGGGCGGAAGCGATGGCGTAGAAGTCGGCGGGCACGGCTGCCCTTGAATAGTTTTGCAGAGCGTGATGCTGGGCGGCGAAGTCGAGAGACTTGCGCTGGCCTGATCGTCTTCCGTAGCCACGTGATTATTCGGCGTTGAATCCGGGTCAGGCTGATCTGATGCCGTCACCTCCGCTGTAGTTGAAATTGCGCCGAGCGAATTTATCTGCCCGACAAGTTGAAGCGTAGCGCTTGAGCCGCTCGCAAGGCTCGCAACCGTCCACACACCCGTCGCGCTGTTGTAAGTTCCCGTGCCCGGCGTTGAAGAGACGTAAGTTAGGCCCGAAGGCAGAAGGTCTTTAACTTGAATGTTCGTAGCATCGCTCGGACCGGAATTTGTGAGCGTGACGGTGAAGGTAGCGTTCGTGCCAATGCCTGAGCCTGAGCTTGTCACAACGTTGGTCAAACTCAAATCTGCGCTCGAAACGATTGTCGTTGCATCGCTCGCGCTGTCGTTAGAAGTGTCTGCCTCGCCGCCGCCGGAGACCGACACAGTGTTGGTGATGCTGGACGCAGCGTTCTGCGCAATGCCCACCGTGAGACTGATGGCAGGATAATTAGCGCCAGCCGCAAGCGCGTTAGAGCGCGTGCAGGTGACGGTCTGTCCCGAAGCACTGCAACTCCATCCTGTGCCTGTGGCTGATGAATAAGTGAAACCAGTTGGCAGAGTGTCCGTAACTGTGACTGTGCCGCTCGTTGCGGTTGGACCGGAGTTCGTGGCGGTGATCGTATAAACGCCCGTCGAGCCGCGCGTGAAGTTTCCCGTGTGCGACTTGGCGATGGTCAGGTCGGGAGGGAAGGTGATGCTCGTTGTGGCGGAGCTACTGTTGTTCGTCGTGTTTGAATCGAAAGTAGGTGAATCCACGTTCGCCGTGTTGGTGATGCTTGAAGCGACGTTCGATGCGAGCGCGACCGTCAGAGTGATTGACGAACTGCCGCCGCTCGCCATCGCACTTGAGTTCGTGCAGGTAACAGTCTGCCCCGAAGCGCTGCAACTCCATCCAGTGCCTGTGCCGGAGACAAACGTCATGCCCGTAGGCAAAGTATCTTTGACTATGATGGAAGCGCTTGCGCTCTGTGGTCCAGCGTTGCTGACTGTGAGCGTGTAGGTAGCATTCGCGCCTGCGACGAATGAGCCGGACGCAGCTTTCGTAATAGAGAGATTGGCGTACTTCGGAAACGATGCCATGTCGCTTACAGCCGCGCCGGAAGAGCCGACTAGACTGGCTGCGCCGGTCGTTGTGCTCAGCGTGTAGATTTTAGAATTGCCTGCGGTGGTGTCCGAAGCGTAGAGAGCGCCGTTGTCGCCGAAGGCAAGTCCGGCGGGCGCGTTCGTGATTCCCGTCATAGCGCCGACGAGCGTCGCGGTCGAGCCGCTGACTGTGTAAAGATTCGTCCCTTCAGCCACGTAGAGCGTTCCCGTTGGAGAGAAAGCCATGTCGCCGCCGAATCCTGTGGTCCAACCTCCACAAGTTCCCGAACAGGTTATGACGGTTGTAGTCAGTATAGCGCCCGTCGCGGTGCTCAAAGTGTAAAGGTTATTGTTCGAGTCCATGCCGTAAAGCGTTCCATCGGATTTGAAGGCGAGGCGCGGCAGATAGACATTGATAGTGCTTGCGAGCGTTGTGTTCGTTGAAGTCGCAGGGTCCCAGGTTGCTACTGAATAGCGCCCGCTCACCGCGTTGAGAGCCGTGTAATAGAGAAGACCATTGGTCGGGTTTCTGGCGAAGCTGGCTGAAGCGAAGGCTAGAGTGCTGACGGGAGTTGCCACGCCTGTTAATGGATCAATCGTGTAGATGGTGAAGGGCGAGTTGTTGGTGATTCCGTAGAGAGTGTCATCAGCAGCCATGACGGACACGGAGGTCATTGCGAAAAAGAGCAGCAGCGTGAACGCCACAAAAGCGCACGCCCGCAAAGTTCTCCTTTTGAAATGGCCGACGAGTTTCATAAGCCTTACGGAATTTGATTGCCCATGAGGACTTGCGCTCTCGAATCATCCAGCTTGATCGAGCCTTCCTTGTAATCATCAATGTTTCGACTCTGAATTACAGCTTCCCCGGCTCGTTCATCTAATACGCACTGTGAAGCCCACGCTGCCCGTGTTGCCGGGAGATGTTGGGCTGAGACTGCCCGCAAACGTCCAACGTATGTTCGTCACGTCGCGGTCATAGCCAGAGGGCGCTCCTCCGCTGCCGCTCGCGGGCGTGTAAGTCCAGGTCGAACCGTTGTTGTTCGAGTAAGCGATTGTGACTGTGAGGCCGGTTGAACCCGGAGTTGTAGTTACCGAGCCGACTTTGAAATCTGTATTGGCAGGAATCGGGTCTGTAACGACGAGACCGGTGGCAGGCGCACTGCCCGTGTTTGTAAAAGCAATCGAGTAGGTTAGATCGGTGCCGGGCGGTTGGCTTCCGCTCGGGTTGACAGCTTTTTGCAGGCCGACGTTCGGTTGAACCGCGGAGATGGTAATGCTCGTTGATCCGTAGTCGCTGTTGTAGTGATAGCTGCTGCCGGAGTGATCCAGAATCAATGCTGTCGCTGTCGTTGTGCCTGTGGAGAGAACCTTGACCGTGTAGGTGGTGACGACAGTGCCTCCGACCTTGCCGCCGGAATAGTTCGCAGGACCAATGCAACTACGATAAGTCCCGCTCAGCGGATCATTATCCCAGCCGCAGGCGTCCGCGTAGAACTTATCGTTGGTTGCGCCCGCAGGAGCGGAGTAGGTTGTGTTGACTGCCAGAACCTGAAAGATTACGTTCGATAGACTCAGAAAGTCCTCAAGCTGGTCATAGCCTTGAGTGGCCGTGCTCGCGTTCAAAGTGTAGGTGTAGGTCTGTCCGACATAGACTGTGGTTGGCCCGTTGATAGAGCTTGTCGAATTACGTCCCTGCGAGATTAGATGTTCGACGTAGAGTTCGCGCGGCGTCGTTGTGCTGACGGCGGCGGTGTTGTCCGCGCTCACGGTGATGTGATAACTCCGCATTGTATTATAAGCCGAAGAAGTTCGCGTGACTGTGGCTTGATAATAAAAGTCCACGCAAGCTCCGGCAGCAAGCGACGCGGCTGTGTCCGTGCTTGGTCCGGCAAGGTTGATGTAAATGTTTGTGCTGTCCCAGACAAAGTTGCCGACGACGTTGGTGATTGCTGTCCCGCCAGTGTTGCAGACGCGTGCGCCAACCTGAAAAGTGTCAGGACCAATGCTCAGGTTATTACTGTCGAGACCTATAACGTTCCACGTCACGGGCGTAACTGTGATGCCTGCGTAAACGCTCTGGACTCCGCAGAAAATAAGCAACAGCGTCAGCCTCCACGCGTATCGTTTAAGTGCCCTCGCATTGGTAAGGAAAATTTCTGGAATCGAATGCCTCAACATGGTTTCACTTTGTGCGGCTCGGCTCGGCGCGTGCCTTAGCATTCTTCTTCACACGGCGCGCGAGTTTAGGACTGTCTCATTGCTTCTCTTGTGCGCCATTCTGCTGTGTCGTTCCGCTTCCGGCAAGACCCGCACGGCTCGTGCCGAAGAGATCGAAGAGGTTAGAGAGCTTCGACGTGATTGTGAAATAGAAGCCGCGATGCACAGGAATAAGATTCACGCCGCCGGGTTCGCCCGTCAGTGTGAAATTATATCCGACGCCCAGGCGTAAGTCAGGCAGTGCCCAGAATCCAAGCTCCGTTCCATAGATCGAACGCTCCGTTCCAGATGAAGGTTGAATGATTATGCGTGCTTCACCTGCCCAGTCCAAACGCCGCGTCAAACGGTACTGAATTCTTCCCTGTGTCAGATAGGTGAGCGTTGAAACAAAAGGCATGTCTGCCTGTCCGTTTGCATTAAGGCTCAGCGCGAAGCGACCGTAAAGCTCAACGTTGCGCGTCAATTGATAGTATGTGTCCGCAGAGATGGAATAGAGGCTGTCGCGTGTGTCGTCGAAACCGTCCGTGTTCTTCTGAGCAAACGAGCGGTGCGTGAAGCTAAACAGTAGCCCCGCGCGGTCCGATTTAAGAGGTCGAAGCGCAAGCGCAGCCGTCGCTTCCAGAGACGAAGAGTCGCGGCCTTCAAAGCCTGAGTGCGAGAACTGGAAGCGCGCCATCGTAGTGATGTTGTCGCCCACTTTTCCGGCAGCGCCTAGAGCGAAGAGTTGGCCCATGCCTCCGCGATCACGAAACTCATAGCGAGCGTTTGCGCGAAAGTCTGCGGTCGGCTGCCAGCCGAAGCCTAAGGTCGCGCTATCGAAACTATCTCCATTGCCAGCCAGATGAAAGCCGCGCTCAAAACCAAGCTCAAGCGAAAGCTCTTTCGTTATAGGCAGACGATTCTGAAGCCCTATGACGGCGAAGCTGTCCGTGCCGTTCGCACCGTTCTCAAGTTGATAGCGACCCGTAAGGTCTGTGTATTTTCCGAATCGAGATTCGACGCCGATAGCAGTCTCGCGCCGCGCGCCTGTGTAAGCAAACCCTGTTTGCGTTAGATCGCCGATGGGTTTAATTGCGGCTGAAGCCAGGCGCTGCGTCAGGAGAAATTTCGTGAAGTTGTTGTATTGATAGGTCGCGGCCAGAGTTGTCTGGTTCGGATAGGTCGGGTCTGCCTCGCCCAAATTCTGCTCGCGCTTTAGTGAAACCTCAATCTTATCCGTCACCTTCGCTTCTACACTCGCCGTCACAAGATTTGAATCAACGGAGCGGTCCGCCTGCTCATCGTTAAAGTTGCGGCGGTCGTAACCCACATGAAAATGAATGCGCTCGTTTACGACCTGATCCCATCCGGCTGAGAAGGTGTTGCGCGTGTTGTTGACGTTCGAGGTAAGGTTTCGCTCGTTCATGTAACCGAAGTGCAGGACGGAGCTTGAGAAGGGCTTCAACTCTAAACTGATTTCGCCATGACGAGAGCCTGGCGTGACGGTCGCGCCGAAGGGATTGAAGAATCCCGCCGAAGCGTTTGAGAAACGCGCGTGAACTACGGCGCTCGAAAAGTTCAGAGGCTGATTGAGTTCGACGCGATAAGCTTCGCCATCGTGCCCGTCCGCATTCAGAGAGAATGAACTGCTCGTGCCAGCGTACTCGCCAGTGCTTCGCGCGTAAGCAAACGCGAGCGTTCCCTTATTCGGCA
>QHXM01000321.1 GCA_003222945.1 Acidobacteriota bacterium | reverse complement strand
GAGACTGAGCGGGACGCAAGCACGCGTTCAAAGACATTCTCTGTACATGATGATGTCATCGGCGAGGTGGTCACGTTTGATGGCGATCATTTCGTCATTGAATTTCACGAGGTCTGAGCCGCAAATTTTGTACGCTCCCGAATCTAAGTGAATTGAAAACTTCCTACGCTTGCTGATTGAAGAAACTCACCATTCATTCTTATAACCAACTGACGGTATGTTAAAATCCCTCACATGCTGCTCGAATCTCTTGAGGTACACAATTTTAGAAATTTGAGCGGCAAAGTCTCCTGGGGCGCTGGGCTTAATATCATCTACGGCGACAACGGGCAGGGGAAAACAAACTGGCTAGAGGCCATCTACCTGCTTGCCACCACCAAATCCTTTCGCACACAGCGCCTGCAAGAAGCTATACGGTTTAATGAAGACTTAGCAGTCGTGCGCGGCCTGGTGGCTCAGAGCCAGGAGGTCCAGCGCGAGATGCAGGTCAATCTTCAAGGCTCTACGAAATCAATCTTAATCAACGGAAAAAAAGAGTCGGTCGCGCGCTACCTGGGACAACTACACGCTGTAGCTTTCACAGCAGATGAGTTGGACGTTGTGCGAGGCACGCCCGAAGCGCGGCGTAAGTTTATGGATCGCGGCGTAGTCTCATTGCATCACGCGTACGTTCAGACTCTCGCAGACTACAACCGCGTCATTAAGCAGAAGAATCGTCTCTTGCAGGATGCTTCGGAGCTTGAGATGAGTCTGGAGCAGGCGTTTGAAGTTATAGCTCCCTGGAATGAGCAGCTTATCAAGTTAAGCACAGAGATTCACCGCGCGCGCGTGGATTACGTCGAGCGATTAAATGATGTCCTCGAAAGACGTTTGTTCGAGAGAGAGAACATCACAATCAGGTACGTTTCATCTCTCGAAGGCAAGGGCGATTTGAGCGATTACGAGGCGCTGATTGCGGAGCGTCTGCGCCTTCGTCTGCAAGCTGAGATTGCCGCCGGATATTCGCTCATAGGGCCTCACCGGGACGACCTTGAGATACTGTTTGACGGGCGTGAAATGCGCGCTTTCGGAAGTTCAGGCCAACAGCGTAGCGCATTGATTATACTTGATTTAGCGGCGATTTCGGTGTATTATTTATGGCACAATGAGTATCCGCTTTTCCTCATTGATGACGTGGATGCGGAGCTTGATAGAAAGCGTATAAGTTACTTGCTTGAATACCTCGAAGGGCGAACCCAAACGTTCATTACAACCTCAAAAGAGAGTCTGGTAGAACAGTTCGTCGCAAGAGCAAGTGTGTTTCAGGTGAGTGACGGTCGGGTCGTATCCGATGCGTCTAAGGAACAGTTAATTTCGTCGGCTACAGGAAGCGCCGAAAGCATCTAAGAACGGGTTATAAGCGACGCTCAATGGCTCGCTTATATAGGGCAAATTTTATGAGTGGGATTTACAAAGGGGAGACTATTTTGGCAACAGCACCATCATCTTTATCAAAGAAAAAGAACACAGCTTACGATGCGGGTTCGATCACAGTTCTTGAAGGACGCGATGCGGTCCGAAAGCGCCCGGCCATGTACATCGGTTCGACGGGCGACATTGGATTACATCACCTTGTATATGAAGTTGTAGATAATTCTATTGACGAAGCTCTGGCTGGATACTGCGATACAGTTGAAGTGGCTATTCATTTGGACGATTCGATCACAGTCATTGATAACGGTCGCGGCATTCCAGTTGACTATCACAAGCAGGAGAAGAGAAGCGCCGCCGAAGTCGTAATGACAAAACTTCACGCGGGCGGCAAATTCGATTCCAACGCTTATAAAGTTTCCGGCGGACTGCATGGCGTAGGCGTCTCCTGCGTCAACTTCCTTTCCGAACATCTTAGCCTTGAGATTTGGAGGGACGGCAGGACTTACGAACAAGAATATGAGCGCGGCATTCCTGTCACGAAACTTGAACAGACGGGCAAGACCCGTAAGCGCGGCACGAAGATTACTTTTAAGCCAGATACGGAAATATTTACAGAAACCAAGTTCAGCTTCGATAAGCTGTCAGAGCGCCTTCGTGAAAAGGCCTTCCTGAACAAAGGCATTCGCATCACCATCAAAGATGAGCGTGAGGAGACCGAGCGCTCGCACGAGTTTTACTACAGAGGCGGGATTGCGGAATTCGTCAAGCATCTAAACAAGAACAAGAACACGCTTCACGATAAGCCCATCTATTTCGAGCGGTCCGCCGATGCACTTTCAATCGAGGTAGCAATCCAATATAACGACGGCTACGACGAAAAGGTCTATTCCTTCGCCAACAACATCAACACTGTGGACGGAGGAACACACCTTTCCGGCTTCCGCTCGGCTTTCACGCGCACGATCAACGCCTACGCACAGTCATCCGGGCTTGCCAAGAACTTCAAAGGATCGCTTTCGGGCGACGATGTCCGCGAGGGGCTTGTCGCAGTCATCTCCGTCAAACTGCCGCAGCCTCAATTCGAGGGGCAGACCAAAGGCAAACTCAACTCTGATGTCAAAGGCGCGGTCGAGTCTTTTCTGAACGAGCGACTGACGGAATACTTTGAGCAGAATCCGACTGTCGCCAGAAAGGTCGTAGGCAAATCTCTGGACGCCGCACGCGCGCGCGAGGCTGCTCGCAAGGCGCGCGAGATTGTCCGCAAAGGTGCAATGGGTTCAACCATGCTTCCCGGCAAGCTCGCGGACTGCCAGGAGCGCGACCCGGCACTGTGCGAGATTTACATTGTAGAAGGAGACTCCGCAGGAGGATCAGCCAAGCAGGGCCGTGATCGTAAGAATCAGGCAATACTCCCGTTAAAAGGTAAAATCTTGAATGTGGAGAAGGCTCGATTTGACAAGATGCTTGGTCATGGTGAGATAAAAACGCTGATTACGGCGCTTGGAACGGGTATCGGTAAGGACGATTTCGATTTAGGAAAACTCCGATATCACAAGATTATCTTGATGACAGATGCCGATGTAGATGGTTCACACATAAGGACTTTGCTGCTCACCTTCTTTTATCGTCAGATGCCGGAGCTTGTTGAGCGAGGCCACGTATTTATTGCCCAACCTCCATTGTTTAAAGTAAAACGCGGTAAGCGTGAAGAGTACATCAAGGATGAACGCTCTATGGTGCGTTTCATGATGCGGCAGGCAACGGGCGACATAAAAGTGAAGTCCGCTAAATCTGGCTCTATTGAAGGGCGCGATTTGGCTCGCACTCTTGAGCAGATGGTTGAGTTTAAGCGCTATTGCGAAAAGGCTACCCGCAGGTTGGGTAACGATAGTCGCTTACTCAACACATTGCTTGAAGCTTTCGGCGGCCAGGATGGTGTGCTTCGTGAAGAAGGCGTAACGCTTCGCGGTATCTTTCAAGATGGTGATTATATGGCAAGCATTGAGGGGACTCTGGCCGAAGAACGGTACAAGACAGACCTCTCGACAGATGAAGAGCATGGTCTGTGGGAGATAGAAACGACCGCCGATACAGGCATAAAGGTCTGCATTGACTGGAATCTGGCAAGCTACGTCGAATTTCAGAAGGCTGTGGAGCTTTATAAGGCTTTGGAAGACCGCCTGGCAGCGCCTTTCGTTGTTGGGGAGAACGGATCGAGCGAAAAGATTGAGACGCGCGAGGCGTTGCTTGAGCGCGTTCTTGCTGCGGCCAAGAAAGATTTAGTCATACAGCGTTACAAAGGTCTTGGCGAAATGAATCCGGAGCAGCTCTGGGAGACCACGATGAACCCGGAAAAACGCACTCTTTTACAGGTGAAAGTTGATGATGCCGTGGAAACGGATCAGATTTTCACAGTGCTTATGGGTGATGCTGTCGAGCCGCGAAGAAAGTTTATTGAGGACAATGCTCTTGACGTTAAGAACCTGTGGATTGCCGCTGCATACTCTCGCGTATGCAGCGGTTTTTTTGCTCAAAATCAGCTTCTCCGCTCAATTTACTTGGTCGAACGCCTCTATATCATGCCCGCCCGTAGATTGCAATAGCCTGATTAAGCGCGGCACGTCATCTTCAGTAACCTGCGCAACGAGCAGGGAATCGCCGCTCAGCAAGTGTTTTCGGTAGAGGCGTGCCGGGATACCCGGAAGTTTGCAGATCACCGAATTTTGCGGCGGATCACTAGCCTCTGCTGAATTAATGACAGAGAAGAAGCGCGAATCAAAACCGCTTGCTATGGCTGAGTTGACCAAATACGCTGCCTTCTGCTGATTGTCGAAAACGGAAACGATAGTTTTAGACATAACCTTACCCCTTTGAATAAGCCAACAGCAAAATCACAGAGGGTTTTTCCCTTTCCGGTAAAACGAAACAGCTTCATTTCGCCTTTAGCTCTCCGGCTTATCGTCCGGCGAGCGCGTTGCTGTGTAATCGTCCAAGTCTAATCGCTCTGATTCTACGATACCGTGCTGGTTATAATAGCCGCCGGGAGCGAACTGCCCGGACTCGCCTATGTCAAGCGAGCGTTGGTCGTTCGCTGGATTCAATTCCTCCGAAGCGTTCGGCGTTGCGTCCGGCTTCAACTCCGGGTCAGCGTTCTTCTCTTCCAAACTAGTTTTTCTCGGATTATCATTTGCCATTTCTTCTGCTCCTTGTTCTTGACGTTAATTAATCCGCGCCCGTTTCGCGGAATCGCTCGACGCGGAAACGAAAAAGTTTGAGAGGTGTTTCAGGCGCAAGCCCTGCCTTGCGGGCGGCGATGTCAACTTGCTGTCGCGCAGTCTCTACGCCTTGCAGGTCTGGCAGTAGAAGCCCGCGCCGCAAGCCCCTTTCATCCTCTACAATTACTCCGTAAACTTTCGGATCAAGTTCCTCAAACTTCGCAGGCTCAGGTGTTGACAGTACGTCAACTGAGTAACGTAAATGTGATAATTCTGAGGGAGCGACGGGGGGAAAGCGCGGGTCGCGCGTGGCGGAACTGATGGCGTTAGTTTTTATCTCATCTGCAAGAGTCTCTTTGGCAGGCTCTACAGTTCCTATGCAGCCTCGCAAGTTCCCTTCATCGGTTTTTATAGAAACGAAGCAGGCTGCGCGCTCGTTCAGCATGGGGTCTTCCAAAGAAGGTTTTTCGATTACGCGCCGTTCACGAACAAAGGTCTCAACTGCCTGACGCGCAAGCGCAGTCAGAGCGCCCCCGCGCCGTTGTTCTTTCGCCTGCTTATCCACATCATCTTGATTACTCTTTTTATTCTCACTCGAACCATTGGGACGAGCTATCTGCGCGACCAGGTAACCGACGCCAAACGGCGCTTCGTAATTCAAGACTTCACAGGCGCGCGCCATTTCCTTTGTCGCACCGAACGCAACAAGCATTGAGCGATAGCCGCACTCGCCCGCCATCTTTCTCAAATCCTGGTCAATATTAATGATTCGCTCAGGCTCGGACTCGCGTATGGCCTCAACGATTTCCTGATCGAAAAGGTAAGCGTTCGGGTTGTAGCCTGCGGGCGCTTCCGGCTTCAACCTGTGGCTCAGGTCGCCGCTCGCGACAAAAGCCGTCGGCCTTCCAGTATCACTTGCCGCGCGCGTGATGCATGAGCCGAAGCGCAAGTGATCTTCGTTGGATAGGAAACTGTAGCCGAGCGCGACGACCCGCCCTTTCCAACCATTTCGTTGTAAAAAATAGAGCGGCACAGCCGTTCCGTGATCCAGGTCGTAGCCGCGAATCCCCAGAACTTCGTAAGACGAGCGCGCAGCCTCGCGCACAATAGCATTGAGCATCTCTTCGTCAAGCGGAGCT
>QHXM01000304.1 GCA_003222945.1 Acidobacteriota bacterium | reverse complement strand
AAGGCGTGCGTCATTACATGAAAGATCGCCGCGACGAATGCGCCAACGCCGCACGCGAGCATCATGTAGCCAATCTGCGAGATGGTCGAATAAGCTAAGACTTTCTTGATGTCGTTCTGCGCGATGCCGATGGTTGCAGCAAAGAGAGCGGTCGCTGCTCCTATTATCGCTATGATGAACATAGCTGTGGGAGCGTGCGTGTAAATCGCAGAGCAGCGCACGACCATATAAACGCCAGCCGTCACCATCGTCGCCGCGTGAATCAAAGCAGAGACAGGCGTAGGACCAGCCATAGCATCCGGCAGCCAGACGAACAGAGGAATCTGTGCGGACTTGCCTGTTGCTCCGATGAAGAGAAGTATCGCGGCGGAGGTAATGCCGCCAGCAATTAAAGAGTGAGCCGAGAAAGGTTCTATCGCTTTTGCAGCTATGGCGCTCAGCGCGTTGCCCTCGCCGAAGAAACTGATTGAGCCTGTGAGGAAGAAGACAAGCATGATGCCTAGCACCACGCCCCAGTCGCCTATGCGGTTCGCTATAAAAGCTTTCTTCGCCGCATCGCCCGCTTCCTTGCGATCAATGTAATAGCCGATTAAAAGGTACGAACAGAGTCCGACACCTTCCCAGCCGACAAACATCAACAGAAGGTTGTCCGCCAGAATCAACGTCAGCATAGAGAACATGAAGAGGTTCAAATAGGCGAAGAAGCGATAGAAGCCCGGGTCGTCGTGCATGTAACCGACGGCGAAGATGTGAATCAGGAGGGCGACGAACGTGACAAAGAGCGCGTAGATGCCGCTCAATCGGTCCATAGCAAACCCGAAGTCTGCGCGAAAGCCTCCGACATCCAACCAGGTCCACAAGTGATCCACAACAGGCGCAACGCCCGGCGCTGCATCCGAAGTGAGAGCGCCACCCTGTTTGAAAGCAAGATAGAACGCGACGACAGTTGAAACTCCAACCGCAAGACACGCAACCCACCCTATGAACGCCTCTCTGCGCACACGACGACCAACGAACCAGTTGATGGCGGCTCCAACAAGCGGCGCAAAGATGATGTAGCGGATCATAAAACAGGAGTCAGGAGTCAGAATCCAGAATCCAGAATAAAAGAAAAACAAAAGCGGCTCTCCGCCTCTTCATTCTGAATTCTGACTTCTGAATTCTGCCTTTCCTCAAAGTTTCAATACATTCGCATCGTCAACATCCAGAGATTCGCGGTTGCGGAAGATGGCTATGATGATGCCAAGTCCTACAGCCGCCTCTGCTGCTGCGACCGTCATAACGATGAAGACGAAAAGCTGTCCGGTCACGTCGCGGAAGTAGCTCGAAAAAGCCACGAACGTCAGGTTCACGGCGTTCAGCATCAACTCAATGCACATGAACATTGAGATAACGTTGCGTTTGATGATTACGCCCACGACGCCGATTGTGAACAGCACGGCTGAAAGCGCCAGATACCATGAAAGATGCGGAACAGCGTTCATAACTTCAATCTATTTTCGATAGGTCGTGCGGATCATCCTCGCCCATAACCCGCGCGGCCTCTGCTGTCGTGTTTGAAATGACGGGCGTCGCGTCGCCCACATCGCGCTCGTCAACAGTCGCTCTAGTAATTACCTGCGCGCCCGGTATGACAAGCGCGCCTTCCGGCAAAATGGTCTCGCGTCTTGCAAGCGTCATCGCTCCGACAATCGCCATCAAGAGAAGAACTGACGTGATTTCAAAAGGCAGAAGGTAAGTCGTAAAAAGTCCCGTGCCGATTGATGAAGTCAATCCTACATCCGAAGTGCTTGGGTCTTGCGGCGAAGGCTGCGCTTGAACGAAGTAGAGCACAAATGCCGCTTCTGCAATCAGCACTCCTGCAAGAAGCACAGCCGTCGGAATCAGAAAGCGCAGGCGCATACGGCGACGCACTTCTTCCTCTATGTTCAAAAGCATTATGACGAATACGACCAGCACCATGATCGCGCCCGCATAGACTATGATCTGCACGGCTGCTATGAACGGCGCGGCTAGCATCACGTACAGAGACGCTAGCGCGATGAAGACGCCAATCAGCGAGATGGCACTGTAGAGCGGATTGCGTTGCGTGACCATTGCTATGGCGCAGCCAACGGCGAGTCCTGCAAAAAGTATGAAAAGAAGCGCAACCATTATCAGTTCAAGAGCTAAACTACAGAGACACAGAGACACAGAGACGGATAGACATAAATCAATGATCCCTGTAAATCTTTTTCCAGATTCATCTCTGTGTCTCTGTGTCTCTGTGGTTCATTCATCTTTTCGATATGGGCTTTTAAGCCGCTCAGAAAACTCCAAAAAACGCCAGCGTCGCCGTCAGGATTATGTTCAGGATGGCGACGGGCAAAAGGAACTTCCAGCCGAAACTCATCAACTGGTCGAAACGAAAGCGCGGCAGCGTGCCGCGCAGCCAGATATAAAGAAACAGGAAGAAGATAATCTTAATTAAAAAGTAGAAGACGCCAAGAATCGGGAAAGACTGAACAAACGGTCCATTCCACCCGCCAAGGAAAAGCGTCGTTGCAAGCATCGAAACCGTCAGCATGTTCACGTATTCGGCCATGAAGAAGAGAGCGAACTTCATGGCGCTGTATTCAGTATGGAAACCTGCGACGAGTTCAGTTTCCGCTTCGGGCAAGTCGAAAGGAACGCGATTAGTTTCCGCAATCGCTGAAGTCAGATAGACGATGAAGCCGAGAAATTGAGGCCCAACGTTCCATCTTGGAATAAAGCCCCAGACGTAGCCCGACTGCAATTCTACGATTCTATAAAGGTCCAGCGTCCCGCTCATCAAAATAACTCCGACGAGCGAGAGTCCTAGAGAGAGTTCATACGAGATCAACTGCGCGGAAGAGCGAAGCCCGCCCATCAGACTGTACTTGTTATTTGAAGACCAGCCCGCGAGCGCGATTCCGTAAACGCCGACCGACGTGATGCCCAGGACATAGAGCAACGCTACGTCAAAGCGCGCGATGACGAGCTGGATATTTCCGATCCATGGCAAGGTGATGTTCGGTCCAAACGGATAGACAATCATCGTCATCAGCGCGCACATAATTGCAATCACGGGCGCTAGAAAATAGACGAAGCGCGTTGATTTATCGGGAACGATGTCTTCTTTGAGAATGAATTTAAGAAGGTCCGCGAAGGGTTGAAGCAAGCCGAACGGTCCGACGCGATTAGGCCCCAAGCGCCCTTGAATAAATCCAAGAACACGACGCTCTGCAAGCACCGTGTAAGCGACAATCATCAGAATGGCCGTGAAGGCAACCGTGATTGCCACCAGCTTTAATATGACTTCGACTATCGGACCATACATAATGATTTTGGATTTTGGATTTTGGATTTTGGATTAGCGGGTGGATTGAGCTGAGCAGGCGCTCTTGCTTTCAATCCAAAATCCAAAATCTAAAATCCAAAATCGAATCAGTCTCCCGCGACTGCTTCCTCATGGCGCAAACCGGCGTCAATCGTTATCTGGTAAAGCGGCGAAACAAGTAGAGAGGGCGGCTCAGGGTTTCCGGCGGCGAGCAGATGAAACTGCGGGACTTTGCTTGTCAAAGTTCCGAGTTTGAAAAGCTCGTGGCCGACTTCGGGCGTCCTCTCAAACTTCTCCGCCGTCTCATTCATTCCTTCAACGCTCAGGCGCAAGCCTTCTGCCTCTTTCGTCAAATCTTTCCGCTCCGAAATCTTGTGTTTTACTTGAACGGGCTTCGTCTCGTCTTTCAGAAGCGGATAGCGAAGGCCGTTGTAAGCAGGAATCTTCTCCGCAATCTCCCGGAAGACGCTGCTAGCGGACATCTGCCAGCCGAAATCAACGTCCAGGGCGCGTGCGAGTTGCGCAGTAATCACCCAGTCCTGTTTCGATTGGTGAACGGGCGGGATTGATTGTCGAACGCGCTGGACTAAACCGTCATTGTTCGTGAATGTCCCATCTGTCTCCGCGAAAGATGCCGCAGGGAAAATCACATCGGCGTACTTCGTTGTCTCCGTGTCGAATAGTTCCTGAACAACCAGAAAGTCCAACTTCGATAAAGCATCTTCCTGTCCGCGCAAATGGTCCGACAGAAAACTGCCCGCGATATACATGGCTCGAACCTCGTCGCCCGCCGCGCCTAGAATCTGTCGCGCGCTCTTTCCACTCTGCATCAAGCCTATGTCGTGCGCTCCCGTGCTGTTGTTATAAAGCGGCAGAGGATGAAGCAGCACGCGACGGCCTTCCGCGTTGAAGGCGTAGGGGAGTTGCGCGACGATTGCCTGCGCCGCCGGACTTAGTTCGCCGCCGAACATGACGAATGGGACGGCTATTGACGATGATGAGTTTCGCGCCGCCGTTGCGAACCGCCTGCCGCATCTGCTTGCCCGTGAAGGGCTGCAACTCTTCAGGCTCGCCGCCGATTAGAAGAATCGTCTTTGCAAAGCGAATGTCACGATGCGTTGCGAGCGGTCCACCAAGATTCTCGAAGAAGGGAACTAGGCTGAAAGCATCGGTTGCCGTGAAATTATCCGTCCCGACGATGTCGGTGGCGAATCTATAGAGCGCATAATTGGCTTCATTAGTAATGCGTGGACTGCCGACTACGGCAATAGATTTTGCGCCGTGCGCGTTCGCTATCTCTTCAAGCTTCGATGCCGTGTAGCTGATGGCTTCGTCCCAAGTCGAAGGGATAAGCCTGCCGCCTTTGCGGTAGCGAATCATAGGCGTGCGCAGACGCTCTTCGTGATTGACGAAGGGATGGCCGAAGCGCCCCTTGATGCACAAGAATTCACCGTTGTGACCGTTCACATAACGGTCGCGTGCTACGGAACGCATCAACTCGCCGCCGCGCGAACCCAGAGACATCTCGCAGCCGTCGGAGCAGAAGCCGCAGGTCGAAACCACTTGATCTAATTCCCAGGGACGTGCTTGATGACGATAGGTCGCGTCAAGCAGCGTTCCAGTCGGGCAGACCTCTATGCAGTTGCCGCACTGCGAGCAATTGAGCCAGCCGCCGTAAGTGCCTATGACAGTGCCAGCGCCGCGCCCGCCCGCTTCGATTGCGTCCTCGCCCATCCACTCGTCGCAGACTCTAGTGCAGCGTTTACAAAGAATGCAACGCTGCGGGTCGTTCGCAACAATTGGCGAAAGATATTTTTCTGGCCGCGCGTTCTTACGTTCCGAGAAACGCTCTTCCAATCCTCCCCAATCAAACGCCATCTCCTGCAACTCGCACTCGCCGCCGCGATCACAGATAGGACAATCAAGCGGATGATTTGCAAGTAGGAACTCGACCATTGCGCGCTGAGCCTTCTCAATCTCTTCGCTCTCGGTGGTCACGATCATTCCATCCGTGCAAGTAATCGTGCAGGAGGTTTGCAGCTTCGGCATCTTCTCGATTCTAACGAGACACATGCGGCAAGAAGCCTGAAGCGCGAGGTCTGCGTAATAACAGAAAGACGGAATCGAGAAACCCTTCTCGCGGCAGACATCAATGAGCCGCGCGCCCTTTGCGACTTGAAAATCCTGGCCGTTGATAGTGACTTTGATTAACTCTTGTGACATACAATCACGATTTCAAATTTGAATCTCAGTTTAGTTAAACTGTTACCGCTTCACCTTGCGTCAAAGGCAAGAGATGTTTCTTAAAGTCTTCGGGGAACTTCTTAATCGCAGACTGAATCGGCCAAGCGGCTGCGTCACCGAGCGGGCAGAAGGATTTGCCTTCGATATTGTCGCATAGGTCTAAGATTAACTGCGCGTCTTCCGGTCGTCCTTCGCCGTTTGCAATTCGCCTGAAGATTTTGACTAACCAGTCCGTGCCTTCACGACAGGGCGTGCACCAGCCGCAGGATTCGTGCTTGTAGAATTCAATCAGATTCTTCGTTGACTCGAAGACATCAACCGTGTCGTCCATAACGATGAAGCCGCCAGAGCCGACCATCGAACCTGCCGCGACCAACCCCTCGTAATCCATCCGAACATCTTTCCCGATTACGTCTCCGGCGGGCATGATATAGACGCTTGACCCGCCGGGAATGACGGCCTTTAGTTGCCGCCCGTTCGCAATCCCCTGACAGTCCTCCATGATGAACTTCTCCATGTCGTCGTAGCCCATAGGAAGTTCAAACACGCCGGGACGATTAACGTGGCCTGAAACGGACCAGAGCTTTGTGCCGCCGCTCTTTTCCGTTCCGAGTTTTTGATAAGCCTCGCCGCCCATCTTGATTATGTCCGGCACTGCGGTCAGCGTCTCAACGTTGTTAACAACGGTCGGCGATTGATAGAGACCGGAGACTGCAGGGAAGGGAGGCTTCATGCGTGGATGCCCGCGCAAACCTTCCAATGAACTCAGGAGCGCAGTCTCCTCGCCGCAGATGTACGCGCCCGCGCCCGTGTGCGTGTAGATGTCGCAAGAGAACTTGCTGCCCAGAATCTTTTCGCCGAGCAATCCAGCTTCGCGCGCCTCTGCAAGCGCGCGATCCATTATCTCAATCAAGTATCTGTATTCGCCGCGCGTATAGATGTAGTTGGTCCGAGCGCCCAGAGCGTAGGCGGCAATCAACATGCCTTCGATAAGCATGTGCGGGTCGCGCTCCATCAGGTAGCGGTCTTTGAAAGTTCCCGGCTCGGATTCGTCAGCATTGCAGACGACATACTTTGGCTTCGGAGAATCCTTCGGCACAAAGCTCCACTTCATACCCGTTGGAAATCCTGCGCCGCCGCGACCACGCAGAGCAGACTTCTTCACTTCGCCTATGACATCATCCGGCGACATTCCATCAAGAACTTTTTTTATCGCCTCGTAGCCGCCGTTCTTTCTATACACGTCAAGCGACTGCGAATTCTCCAGCCCAGCACGCCGGAGTTGAAGAGGCTCACAATCTATCGCACCAATGAACATAACTTAAAGAATTGGACTTTGGACTTTGATCTTTGTTCGCGTGAATGAAAGAAGCGAATCTTCATTTAGCGTGCAAAGACCAAGTCCAAAGATCAAAGTTCGTCTTTTCTTCCGTGTTGGAAAACGTACTCATCACGCTCGCAGCGGTCAAGAATCTCGTCAACCTTCTCGGTCGTCAAATTCTCGTGGTAATCAAACCCAAGTTGAAACATAGGCGCAGTGCCGCAAGAGCCTAAGCATTCAACTAATGAAACTGTAAAGCGCCCGTCCGGTGTTGTCTCGCCGGGGCGAATTCCCAAACGACTGCAAACATGTTCTGTAATCTTCGGCTCGCCCATTATCTTGCACGAGAGCGTCTTGCAAATCTGTATGTGATACTTGCCGACTGGCTCCGTATTTATCATCGAATAGAAGGTTGCAACCTCCCAGATGTCCGTGATGCGAACGCCCAAACGATCCGCCAGATAAGCCACGCCCAGAGGATCAAGATAGCCACCACGCTCGCGCTGCACTATGAACATCAGAGGCAGTATGGCCGAACGCTTTACAGGATATTTAGCAAGATGACGGTCAATCTCGGCCTCAACCTCCGGCGAGAACACGGCAATCTCGCCGGGAACTTTCGCCTCCTGCGGTAATGGATTGTTTGGCGTGAACTGCTGACTCATAAATGGATGTCGGGTGTCAGGTGCCGGGTGTCGGTTTGATATCCGGTTTTAACCGACACCTGACACCTATCTATTTCCCCAAGCACAATATCCAACGAACCTATGATGGCTACGATGTCTGCGACCATGCAGCCTTCGGCCATCTGCGGCAGAGCAGAGAGATTCACAAAGCTTGGGCCGCGAAAATGAACGCGCGCGGGTTTCGGTCCGCCGTTGGATTTCATATAGACGCCAAGCTCGCCCTTTGATGCTTCAATCGGATGATAGACTTCGCCTTCCGGCACGTCGAAGCCTTCGGCAACGATCAGGAAGTGATGAATGAGCGCATCCATGTGCGTCTTCATTGCTTCACGGTCCGGCAGAACAACCTTTGGAGCATCAGCTTTAACCGGACCGGGTTGAAGACGCGAAAGCGCCTGCACGACTATCTTGTGCGACTCCTTCATCTCGCGCATACGGACCATGTATCGCGCCCAGACATCGCCGTCCTGCTCTACGCAGACCTCAAAATCATACTTCTCATAACCTGTGTACGGATTGGTGCGACGAATATCTATGTTGACTCCGCTTCCGCGCAGGCAAGGCCCGGCCAGTCCCCAATCAATCGCATCTTCGGCAGAGATGTAACCAATGCCCTGCGTGCGCTTCTGGAAAATTCGATTGCCTGATAGAAGCGTGTGAAACTCTTCCAATGCTTCTGGAAAATCGTTCAGAAACTGTTGCACGCGACGCTCGAACCCTGAAGGCAAATCCATCATCAATCCGCCGATGCGAAAGTAAGATGGCGTCAAGCGTCCGCCCGAAGCGGCTTCGATTAAATTAAGAATCTTCTCGCGCTCGCGGAAAGCATAGAAGAAGACCGTCATCGCGCCTATGTCGAGCGCGTGTGTGCCGAGCCAGACAAGGTGCGAAGCTATGCGCTGCAATTCACACATCAGAACGCGAATCGTTTGCGCGCGCTCTGGAATCTCTAAGCCCAACAATTTCTCGGCAGCCATCACGTAAGCCAAATTGTTGCCCAGAGGATTCAGGTAATCCATGCGGTCCGTGATAACAATCCCTTGCTGATACTTCTTATACTCGAAGAGCTTCTCCATACCTGTGTGAAGGTAGCCTATGTCGGGCGTTGACTTCACGACCATCTCGCCATCCAAGATCAACTCAAGACGCAGAACGCCGTGCGTCGAAGCCGCGCAACGGAAAATCTTTGCGAAGCGCGTGGCCTTCCCAATCGTCTGGCAGAAGTATGCGACGAAGGTCCGGGTGGCCGTCGAAGATTATGCCCATCAGGTCGAAGGTCTCGCGCTCGTGCCAGTTGGCTGTTCGCCAGACACCTGTCACGGTCTGAACGTGCGGGTCGTCATCATTCAATAGAACTTTAAGGCGAAGGCGATGATGTTTTGTTATTGAGAACAGATGATAGTTGACCTCGAAGCGCGGCTCTTCTTCCGGTCCACGATCTGCTGCGCAAAGGTCTGCCAGAAAGTTGAACTCAAAGCCGGGCGCTGTCTTCAGGTAAGAGCAAATCTCCAAGATATTTTCGCGCGGCACTATGACTGTCACTTCGCCGAAGGCTTCTATGACTTCACCGGCCCAATCAGGCTTCTCACGCCGCAACGCCGCCACCAATGGCGACGGCGTCACACTATTGCTCGGCGTAGTTTCGGCCTGAACGTTTGTTTGCCCCTTGTTCTCTAACTCTTTCGACATAATCTTCAGAAGTTATTTGTCAGTTATCAGTTGCAAAAGCTGAAAACAACTGACAACTGACTGCTGACAACTGACGACTGCTTTATGATGAACGTCTGCGCTCATGCCGCGACGGGATTGTGTACGGACGCGGCTGCTCTTCTTGCGCGGCTGCTTCGTTCGTTGCGGAGATTCCGCCCGCTGGAAGCGTTCCCGGAGGCACAGCTTCGCGCGCTTCATCTCGGGGCACATCCTTGCGGTCGCGCACGGACTCTTTTGAAACCTTGTCCTGCAACATCATCACAGCGTGAATCAGCATTTCTGGACGGGGCGGGCAGCCGGGAATGTAAACATCCACAGGCACAATCTTGTCCACGCCCTGAACGATTGCGTAGTTGTCGAAAACGCCGCCCGATGTGGCGCACGCGCCCATCGAGATAACCCACTTTGGCTCTGGCATCTGGTCGTAGATGCGTCTAAGCACAGGGGCCATCTTGCGCGAGACGCGACCCGAAACGATCATCACGTCGGCCTGTCGCGGGCTTGCGCGGAAAACTTCAGAGCCGAAGCGTGCAAGATCGTTGCGAGAGCTTGTGGCGTTCATCATCTCGATTGCGCAGCAGGCGAGGCCGAACGTAGCAGGCCAGAGGGAAGACTTGCGCGCCCAGTTGATTAGCGAGTCAAGCCGCGCGGTCAAAACATCCGGCAACACTTCTGCAATTTTCTGTTCTAAACCCATAGCAACCTCAACGGTCAGTTGTCAGTTGTCAGTTGTTCGCTTTTGTTAAGCTGAGTGTTAGCTTTCATGTGGCTAGCTCATAAAGCGCAAACAACCGACCACTGACAACTGACAAATAACAACTGCTTTTATGCCGCTCGACGGGATGCCTCCATTTCCCGCTTTCGCATCTCTTTTAGTGCGCGTGCTTCTGCTTCTGCTTCGCGTCGCGCTCGCTCTTCCCAATCGAACGCGCCCTTCTTCACGATGTAGATGTAGCCGACCAGAAGCAGCGCTACGAACAGCATCATCTCAACATAGACGAGCGCACGATAGCCGCCCGCCGCGAACTGTTTGAAGACAACTGCCCAGGGGATTAGAAAGATTACTTCGATGTCAAACAAGATGAAGATCATCGCTATCAAGTAGAACTTGACAGAGAAACGCTCACGGGCGTTCCCCACTGGGTCTTTACCGCACTCGTAAGGCATCAGCTTCGTGCGCGTGCTCTTGCGCTGGCCGACCATTTGCGAAAGCAGCACGTTGCCGACGGCAAAGCCCGCAGCGACGATGAACATCAAAAGGATCGGCAAGTAATCTTTAAGATGAAATTCGCTCATCATCATCTGCCCGAACTTACACCTCTCGGCAAGAGCCTTCTCTCTATCTTGAGAAGAGGCCGCTCGACCTGCTCAGTGTAGATTGAGAATCATTGTACAAAGTCAATCGTAGTTCATAGGGTACAGCGTGTCAAGCAAACTGATTATCGTGAAAAATGCTCGAATAAAAAGATGATTGACCGTCAAAAAAATCCTGTGTTACTTTTCAAATCAGCCCCCGTTGCATATCCCACTCGAACGTTTCTTTAATAGACCGAGCCGGGCGATAAAAGTAGAGTGATTACAGGCTTCAACACAGACGTAGAGCATAGCGGGATTGTCTATCACGTCCAGACAGAAGATAAGGGTGTGAAGTCGCCGCTCATACTCTCGCTCGTCTATGTCGGCGGGACAATTCTTGCGAGCAAGCGCACGCCTTACGACGACCTGATTGAAGCAGGTTTTGACGAGAAGGTGCTGGCCGAGCGTCTTCAACGCCAACACAAACTGATCTGCGCGGCAATTCGCGCAGGAAGAATCGAAGACCTGAAGCGACAGACGGAGCGCGAGGCAGGCGCGCGAGCTAAGACAACAGAGGAAGCACAGGAGGAAACGACGCAGCCCAAAGCGACGGAAGAAACGACAAAGCCGAAAGCGCCAGAAGAGGATTTCATCATACTGCACGGCAACATAGCGGATTTCATGCCTCCGTCCTCATTCATGGCTCCGCCAGAAAATCAGACGGTGGAGCAGCAGCCAATCGAACCGCCAGCGCCGGAAAGCACAACCGTTCCCGCACCGAAAGAGACTGAGCATGTGGATTACAGTCGTGTGGTTGATTACTCTCAGACTGAAAAGATTGAGAGCGACTTGCAGATAAGTCTGCTTGAAGAGAAGAAGTTTATAGCGGGCGAATACGTTAAGATACTGCTTCGCGTTGCGCGTGGCTGGGACGGAAGCCGGAGTGTTGCGAGTGCTTCCGTCACATTAAAAGTTTTAGGTTCGACTTTCAGGCCGTTGATATTTTCCGGCAAGACAGCCAACGATGGAACTGTCATCTTCTACGCGCTGCTGCCTTACTTCACATCAGGTCGCGCGGCCATTCTGGCGAGCGTCACAGACGACGGCGAAAGGGCCGAACTGCGCCGCGTGATTCATCAACCCTGAAGCCTTGGAGGAAGCAATCAGCCTATGCGTATAGAACTTAACGGCGCAGAGCGCGACGTGCCTTCATCAATTACGCTCTCCGAGCTAATAAATCATCTTGCGCTCGCGCCCGAACGCCTTGCGATTGAACTCAACCGCCGGGTTGTTCGACGCAACGATTGGCAGCAGGCGATTCTTAAGGAAGGCGACCGCGTTGAAATTGTTCACTTCGTCGGCGGAGGAATGGAAGGGGATTATCATTCAGATTAAATCTGGAGTATTCTATAAACGAACGGAAAGTCCAGAGCAATAATCATGTCAACAGCAGTTCAAACAAAGCAAGAGAAGTTTTCAATCGGCGGGCGCGAGTTTCGTTCGCGCTTAATCATAGGCACTGGAAAGTATCGCACCTTCGATGAGATGAAGCGGGCGCACAAAGCTTCTGGCGCGGAGATGGTGACGGTCGCCGTTCGTCGTGTGCCGCTGGACCGCAGCACGGAATCTTTTCTTGACCATCTTAACCCGCAGCTTGCAATCCTGCCGAACACGGCTGGCTGTTACACGGCTGAGGAGGCCATAAGAACAGCGCGGCTTGCGCGCGAGGCTCTCAATACAGACTTTATTAAGCTAGAAGTCATAGGCGATCAGACGACGCTCTTTCCTGATAACGAGCAGACGCTCCAAGCTGCGCGCGAGTTGGTTAAGGAAGGCTTCATCGTACTTCCGTATTTTACGGACGATCTGATTATGGCGAAGAAACTTTTGGACGCAGGCTGCCCGGCTGTCATGCCTCTAGCAGCGCCAATCGGTTCAGGTCTTGGTGTTCAGAACCCTGCGAACCTTCGCATCATGCGCGAGCAGCTTCCCAGTGCGACTATCATCGTTGATGCTGGCGTCGGCACAGCCTCTGATGCTGCGATTGCTATGGAACTCGGCGCAGATGCCGTCTTGATGAACACGGCGATTGCAGAATCTGAGAATCCTGAACAGATGGCGACTGCCATGCGCCTTGGAATCGAAGCCGGACGCCTTGCCTATCTGGCGGGGCGTATGCCCAAGCGCCTATACGCAAGCGCATCGAGTCCTCCGGGCGGCGTAGTTCGCTAAAGCGTATAGAGTTTTCTGCCCGCAACAACTCAATCTGCTTTCAGTATCCTTTCTCTTGATGAAATCAGGGCTTCTCAGATGCTGAGAAGCCTTTCTTACGCCAACAATAGCGTTACTCAGGATAAAAGTAGCGTTGCTCAGCACCGGAGCAGGGCTACTTCGCACGCCAACGGTCTTACTCAGCACCGGAGTATCGTTACTCGGCACAGGAGTAAGACTGTTGACGTGCAAAGTAACACCGTTGACGTGCGAAGTAGCGGCATTGGCGTGCGAAGTGGCGGCATTGGCGTCGTGAGTAAGACCGTTGTCGTTAAGAGTAACGCTACTCCGCTCTTGAGAAACGGTTCTCTCGTCAAGAGAAAGGCTTCTGTCATGGTGAGAAAGGATACTCGTGACGTAAGAAGGGCAGGTGAAGCGGCGATTAATGGCTTTTAAGACAAAAGGCGTGCGCTGGCCTCTTTCCGGTTGCGGCTGCACAAAGGAGGGGCTTAATTGACAGTCGTCTTCTCTGTCGCCGAATTGTTGCCCGTAACGAAATCTGTGGTGCTGGTGCTGATGTTGACAGTATTCGAGATAATTGTGCCGGAAGAGACAGCGTTATTGACCTTCACTGTTAATGTAAAAACCGTAGATGCGCCGGAGGCAAGAGTTGTTGATGTAGGGTTACAGGTTATCGTGCCCGTTCCGTTAATTGTTGGTGTAATGCAGGTCCAGCCAGCCGGAACGCCCAGCGACTGAAAGGTTGTGCCAGCCGGTGTGCTGCCTGAAACCTGAACGTTGCTGGCGGTGGCAGGCCCGTTGTTGCTCGCAGTGATCGTGTAGGTGATATTGTTGCCGCTTGTGACCGGGTCGGGCGAATCTGTCTGTGTGATGGCAACGTCGGCTGAAGTCGAAGTGACGACCGTAACGGTTGATGTGGATGAGTTGTTATTGTTATTCGGGTCGGTCAAATCGTTTGCGATGGTTGCGGTGTTTGTAATAACTGTGCCCGGTGCTGTCCCGCCATTGACGGTCACAGTTAAAGTAAAAGCGGCAGATGTAAAGTTAGAACTATTAGTGCAGGTGATCGTACCCGTTGCGCCTACAGACGGAGTGATACAAGTCCAGCCAGCCGGTGGAGCGCCCATCAACTTGAACGTTGTGTTAGCCGGAATGGCGTCTGTGACTGTCGTGTTGGTCGGACCGTCAGTGCTGTTGCTGTTAGTGGCAGTAATAGTGTAGCTGATATCGTTGCCTGCCTGGACAATGCCGGAGGCGCTGGTCTTTGTTATTGAGAGATCAGAGCTACAAGAGTTAGCCGTAGAAGCGGAGTTTCGCGGATTCGGTGTGCCCGTAGCAAAGTCGGCAGCATTGTTGTTGGTGTCCGTGCAGCCATTATTCTTCCTCAAATCCGCAGTCGTGTTGCTAGGCGCAGGAGCACGATTAGAACCCTCGAAACAGTCAGCCGTCGTCCCATAGCCGACGAAATCCATAATATTGGCTGTGAAAGGACAGCCGCTCGTGGTCAACGCTGTCGAGTTGTTGACGAGCGCAACCTTGGCGGCGGTCGCGCTCAAATTGATCGTTCCGGTCGCATCGGGTGTCGGCAGAGAATTGCCAACTGCGCCGCCGGATGCTTCCTGCACGAGGAAATACTTGCCGGGAGCAATCAGGCAGCTACCAGTTGGACAAATCGGCGTGGCTGTCCAACTCGTGCTTGTCGCCGAAGCCACTTGCACAGACCAGCCAGCAAGGTCCACTGTCGTCGCGCCGCGATTGTAAATCTCTATAAAATCGTTCTTGAAGGGAGCGCTCGTGTTCCCGCCTCCGCCATAGACCTGACTGATGACGATCAAAGGCGCTTTGACAGTGGTCGTCTGCGTCGCAGAATTATTACCCGGTATAGAATCGGTTGTTGAGGAACTGATTGAAGCCGTATTAGAGATGGTTGACTCGTCAGTTACGGAACTATTGACCTTCACCGTTAATTGGAAGACTGCTGATGCTCCAGATGCGAGGCTCGCTATCGTACAAGTGACGGAGCCTGTTCCGCCGACTGATGGAGTTGTGCAAGACCAACCGGCAGGAGACGAGAGCGCCTTGAAAGTTGTGCCGCTCGGCATAGCGTCCGTGACCTGCACGCTGCTGGCGGTAGCAGGCCCATTATTGTTAGCAGTGATTGTATAGGTGATATTGTTGCCAATAGCCACAGGATCAGGTGAATCAGTCTTAGTGATGGCAAGGTCGGCTGACCCTGCGGCGACCACAGTAACGGATGCTGTGGATGAGTTGTTGTTTTGATTCGGATCGCTCGCACTAGTCGCACAGGTGGCGGTGTTACCAATGACAGTGCCGACGCCTGTTCCGTTCACAACATTCAACGTTAAGGAGAAGGAGGCTGTCGCAGCGTTGGCGAGTGAACTGGCAGACGAGCAGTTGATCGTGCCTGTTCCGCCGACTGATGGATTTGTGCAATTCCAACCTACAGGAGATGAGAGGGATTGGAAGGTTGTGTTGGCCGGGATGGTGTCCGAGAGCGTTGGGCTTGTGGCAGCGTCCGGGCCATTGTTAGTCAGTAGGATTGCGTAATTGATAGTCCCTCCGGCAACCGCGACGCTTGATGAAGCGTTCTTGCTGATTGAAAGATCAGCCGCCGGTTCGTCGTTCTTAATCGTGCCCGTGCCCTGACTCTTCGAGATGGTGGCGTGCGTGGCATTGGAGAGATTGACAAAGAAGGTCTCGTCCGGCTCAAAAGTCGTGTCACCGTTGACTAGCACAGTGATGGTCTTCTGCGTGTCTCCCGGATTAAACGTGAGCGTGCCGCTCGTTTGTTGATAATCGTTTCCGGCTGTGGTGGCTGTGCCGTCTGCCGTAGCGTAATCAACGGTGACGGTAAAGCCGCTCGGCGCAGAGAGAGTCACGTTGAAGACAAAATTGGTTGTGCCACTGTTGCCTTCATTCTGCGAGACATCGTTGATGGAAAGCGAAGGCTGCACATCATCGTCAGTGATTGTGCCCTGTCCCTGATTATCCAGAATCGCTGCGTTCGTCGGGTTCGAGAGATTGACGAAGAAAGTCTCATTCGGCTCGTTCGTCGTGTCGCCTATGACGTTGACCGGGATTGTCTTCGTAGTCTCGCCGGGATTAAATGTGAGCGTGCCGCTTGTCTGTTGATAGTCGCTGCCTGCTGTTGCAGTGCCATCAGCTGTCGAGTAATCAACCGTGACGGCCTGCGTGTCATTAGCGGCAGAAAGCGTGACTGTGAAGGTTGCGGCAGTCGTCGCAGTATTTCCTTCCGCGACTGTCACATCGTTGATGGTGATGTCAGGGCGGAATCCTGTGCTGCAATCGTTCGCCGCAGAACTGCTGTTGCGCGGAATCGGCGTGGCTGCCACAAAGTCTGCCGAGTTGTCGTTGGTATCAACGCAGCCACCGGACTTTCTGAAATCTGCGGTCGTGTTGCTAGGCGCAGGAGCACGATTAGAACCCTCGAAACAGTCAGCCGTCGTCCCATATCCGACGAAATCCATAATATTGGCTGTGAAAGGACAGCCGCTCGTGGTCAACGCTGTCGAGTTGTTGACGAGCGCAACCTTGGCGGCGGTCGCCGACAAGCCTATCGTCCCTGTGGCATCAGCCGCAGGTAGATTACTGCCGACCGCACCGCTGGATGCCTCCTGCACTAAGAAATACTTCCCGGGAGCGAGCAGGCAGCTACCCGTAGGGCAGAGCGGCGTGACTGCCCAACTCGTGCCTGTGGCCGAAGTCGCTTGCACGGACCAGCCAGCCAGGTCAACGGTTGCCGTACCGCGATTGAAGATTTCTACGAAGTCATTCTTGTAAGTGGCGCTGGTATTACCGCCTCCGCCATAGACCTGACTGATGACAACCAGAGGCGTGTCGTCATTCAGAATCGTTCCAGTGCCCTGACCGGTGCTGATATTTGCGCCGGAAGCGAGCGTCAGATTTACGACGAAGGTTTCGTCAGCTTCTACAAGCGTGTCGCCGTTGACCAGCACATTAATCGGCTTTTGTGTATCGCCGGGATTGAAGGTCAACGTCCCGCTTTTTTGTTGATAGTCGTTTCCAGCAGTTGTAGCCGTTCCGTCAGCCGTAGCGTAATTCACCGTTACAGTCTGATTGCTTGCGGGTGACAGGCTGACTGTGAAGGTGAAGGTAGTTGTCCCGCTGTTGCCCTCCGACATCTGTACATTGTTGATGCTGAGTTCTGGACTGTCGTCGTTTTGAATCGTACCCGTTCCCTGACTCTTCGTCACAGTTGCGCCT
>QHXM01000303.1 GCA_003222945.1 Acidobacteriota bacterium | reverse complement strand
GGAAGCGTGGTTGCTTACAACTTTCTTCGAGAGGTAGGTCAGTCCTTAAAGGAAGGCCGTTAAAAATAGATGTAGAGTTTTTGAGACGATACCCTGAATTTATAGAATTTCAATCTTCTAAGCGAAACAAAGAGAGCGTCCAGATTGAATCCTTGCCAAGCAGTGAAGCAACCCCTGAAGAGGCCCTAGATTTAGCTTATCAAAAGCTAAGAAGCGATCTTGAGGCAGAATTACTTGAAAGAATGAAGTCTTTGCCGCCAAGTTTCTTCGAACGGCTCGTTATAGATGTTCTCGTCAAAATGGGTTATGGCGGAAGCAGAGAGGATGCTGGAAAAGCGGTCGGGCGTAGTGGTGATGGTGGAATAGACGGTATTATTAAAGAAGACAGGCTTGGCTTAGACACCATTTATATTCAGGCAAAAAGATGGGATGGCTCGGTTGGTAGGCCAGAAATACAAAGATTTGCGGGGGCGCTTCAGGGGAATCGCGCGAGGAAAGGCGTTTTCATAACCACATCGACTTTTACAAAAGAAGCAGAGGAATTTGTGACGACAATAGACACAAAGATAGTTCTGATTAACGGCACTCAACTTGCGAAACTAATGATTGATCTTAATGTTGGAATTTCAACAGTAACCTCTTACGAAATCAAAAAGATTGACTCTGATTATTTCGATGTAGAGTAATGCTCAAGCCGCGCCTAACAACTCATTCAACCGGAGCGCGAATAGCATTGCTTTCATCCGCGAGACTTCGTTAGTTATCATGGCCCATCGCGCACGGTCAACTCAGGCATTAGACAATTCTCTCTTATCAAACAAGAGAAAATTAAAGAAGCAGCCTCATAGAACCCTGAGCTTAGTTTGAGCCAATAATTAATATAGCCTCAAGCCGGGATTGTCTATCAGACCGCTTCTTAACTTGGGATTAGTTTGTTGAAATCCTACTCGTCAGTAGGGAAGATACCGGCGGCGCAATTGCTAATGCACCTAACGAGTCTCTTCTGACAAGTCTTCTGGTCAACTCCCTTTTGCAGACACCTGTGATATCGTTCAACACAGGCTACGATGCAGTTAAGATTGATCGGGAGCGCTGCCGCTTGTTTCGTTGGAGCTTTCTTTGATGCTCTCTTCTTGGTAGAGCCTTTCTTTGAAGAGCCTTTCTTTGAAGCGCGTTTGGTTGCCATAACGTCTTGTCTCCTTATGCATTTTTTGTGTTGAGTGATGCGATAAGCCTAAAAGATTAAGAACTAAGAATTGTCAATACGCCATAGGGATTTAATCAAATTCGTATTGTGCCAGTTCTTAGTTCAAAGAGGAGGACTTCAGGCAGCATGACAATATTCTGAATTCAATCTTTCGTCAATAGCGAGATTAGATGTTTGGATTTTCTGTTTGAGGAGACTACATTGAATACGCGTTACTGAGTAGCTTAATGTCTTCCTGATCCAGGTTTGTTTCTAAGGTCATCAGGCTCATTACCCACGGCTCTTTTCTGAGGATGAACGCTTGGGCCAACTCCTTCGTAACAGGTTTAGAGAACAGAAATCCCTGCCCGTATTCACATTTGAGATTCCTGAGCTTACTCAGTTGTTCCTCTGTTTCGATTCCTTCGGCGATCACTTCCATTCCCAATTTTTTTGCGAGCATTACGATGGTCCGCACTATCTCGTAGTTCTCATTGCTCTCGACCATTTTGCTTACAAAAGAGCGATCAATCTTTAAGTAGTTCACGGCGAAACGATGCAGGTAACTTAATGATGAATAGCCTGTGCCAAAGTCGTCTATAGAAAGCTGAACGCCCAGAGAGCGAAGCCGTTTGAACATTTTTGCGGCAGCTTCGGCATTCTCCATAACAACGCTCTCTGTAATCTCAAGCTTCAGACAGTAAGGATCAAATTCTGTCTTCTCTAAAATCTGTTCTACTCGTTCAACCAGATCAGGCTGAGCCACCTGCCTGCTTGAAAGGTTCACGCTGAGCGTCAGCGAGCGGTACGAAGAGGATTGACTTTGCCAATCACGCATCTGCCTGCATGCCTCTTCCAAGACCCACCACCCGATTGGCACAATCAGCCCGGTCTCTTCGGCTACGGGAATAAAATCTGCGGGAGAGACAAGACCGCGCTCAGGGTGTTGCCAGCGCACGAGCGCCTCAAAGCCTGAAAGCCTGCCGGACTCCAGGCTTAAGATGGGCTGATAGTAAACCAGAAATTCTTGATTTTCGATGGCGTGTCTGAGGTCGTTCTCAAGGCGCAGACGCGATACGGCATGAACGTGCATCGCTTTATCGAACATTTCGTATTGCGCTCTGCCCTTCTCTTTAGCTCTGTACATCGCCGTATCCGCGTCACGCAAAATATCGTCGGAATGCTCGTAGCCTGTGGCGCTCAGTGCTATGCCGATGCTGGCTGTAGAGAAGGCTGAATTTTTATCGAGCATGAAAGGCAGTTTAAGTTCTTGTTGGATGCTTTCAGCTATTCTAATGGCATCGCCGGAATCCTTGATTCCGTTAAGTAGCACGGCGAACTCATCTCCGCCGAAGCGAGCCAGCGTGTCTATCGGGCGAAGACAACCCTCTATGCGTTGAGCGAATGCGGCCAGCAGGAGGTCGCCGTGAGCGTGGCCCAGACTGTCGTTGATGTTCTTGAAGCGATCAAGATCAATAAAGAGGACTGCGAACAGATGGTCCGCGCGATGTTTGGCGACCTCTATCTCTGCCATTAGGAGTTCAGAGAACATGGCGCGATTTGGCAGCCCCGTTAAAGAGTCATGAAACGCTGCGTGGCGAAAGTGTTCCTTAGTCTCTTCCAATGCCCGGCTGATGCGTTCCTGTTCCGCGATATAGTTATCAAGCTCTCGGACGTGCTGCTCGGCCTGCTCGGCCCTTTCGCGCTCGGCTTTTGTGATCTTGTCAGCGGTTGCGCGATATTTGTTATGCCCCAGATAGATTGCGGCAAGAATAGGTCCGCCAATGGCAAGCATGACAAGGGAGTCCTGTTGCAGAGCAAAGTACATCAGGCTTGCCACAACGCATGTGGGAAGAAACATAGGGGCCGAGCAGAAAAAGTTCTCCTTCCACTCGCGCAGAATAGAATTCTTGTTACGCAACGCCAGCAAGGTTGAAAGCAGTCCCCAGTTTACGCTGACTTGAATAACACTGGCGATTAGCAACCCTATGGCGACAGAAGAAAATTTAGATGAGCGATTGCTGCCCTGCGAACCGTAGTGTAGAACCGCATTGAGGCCCAGATAAGCAGCGCCCGCAGCAAGCGACATCATTGCAGATGAAAACAGGTTGCTTGAGAAACGGCGCACCAGCCGCCGCGATGAAGTGAAAGCCTCAATGCCTGCAATGACAACTGCACCGCTTATCCCGTACCAGACAGCGACTATGAGAACGAAAGCGTCTATCAGCGTGAAGTTAATATTCTCATTGCCGGAACTCCAACTTGCAGGAAGAGGAAACCTGATAGGCAAAAAACCAACGACGATAGTTAAGGGCAGAAGCGCGAGCAATATCTCCTGATCGCGCGAGGTATAACTGGTCAAGACGCCTATCGTAGCGAAGAGCCAAAGCAACGTGCCAGAAGCTATCACGGCTTTCTGGAACAAGCGAGCCTTCTTAACCTTAACTGCCTTCATACCGTGGATTCTCTCTTCGAGTGTAGATGCATGGGAGAGAACTGAGCCTCTCCCATGCGCGTCTGTTTTTCCTTAACGATGAGGATAGAGCGGGCTGATTGTGGAGAGGCGCAGTACGTTTGCGGGCGTGGCACTTTCGCCCTGGACCATGACCTGTTGTTCTTCACTACCGGCGATAGAACTAGGGTCTATTATATTGGACGCCCAAATGGACGCATTATCAAAGGTGCAACCTTTAACGCCTCCGGTTGAGAGCGTTCCGTCAGCGCCGACAAACTGGCTGCCTAAGATATAACCACTTCCTAAAATGTAGCCGCTGCCTAAAATATAACCGCTTCCAAGGATATAGCCGCTTCCCAGAATGTAGCCGCTGCCTAGAATGTAACCGCTACCCAAAATGTATCCGTTCGTGAAGACGTAGCTTCCGTCAGATGTTTGGTAGCCGTCCGCAGCAACGAAGCCATCAACTATCTCGCGCCCGTCAGCGAGTTGATAGCCGTTAGTTAGAAGCAGGCGATCTGTAAAAGCTACGCCGGAGACCCAGACCAAACCATTATTAAGAGGCATATTCTCTCCAGCAATCGGGGAGGCAACGCCGCTGGTCGAATACGTCACATTCTTATTGGTAATAAGATTGCTTCCGGGCGTTGCCCTGTTTGCGTCCTGTCGAATAGCCTTAGCCACAGCGACCGCCGCGCTTATATTTAATTCCCCTGCGCCTTCAGTGATGATACGTTCAAAAGTCGTCATCTGCCCATTAGCAACCATCTGTTCGTAGATGGACAGGCGTTGCGCTGTTCGCATCAAGACGGCTTTAACAATGTTCGGTGTGAGCGACGGGTTAGCCTCAAGCATCAGCGCGACTGTGCCTGATACTTCAGGAGCAGCGAACGAAGTGCCGCTCAATATCTGATAAGTGCCGGTTGCGGTTGGCGTATTAGTGCTGGTGTCGCCCACTATAAGATCGCCGACGACTCCGCCTCCGCCGGTTGATGAATAAGAGTTGCTTGCTGATGGTGAAGAGTCCGCCGTTTGCGCTGCGCCGGTCCTGTTGCCCGGAGCTACTAAATCAGGCTTAACAATGCCGTCAACAAGCGTTGGTCCGCGCGAGGAATAGGTTGTCACAACATCATCGGAGCGTTGATTGGTCTGCTGTGTGTTTGTGGCTCCCACCGTGATGACCTTTGGAGAGTTGGCAGGTGAAAGTATCCCTCCATAGATAGTATTGCCAAAGGAATCCTTGCCCCAGTTTCCGGCAGCCACGACAACGACAATGCCTGCGTCCGACGCTTTCGCCACAGCCTGACAGAGCGGGTCCGTCTTGTAGCTTTGCGTAATGGCCGTGCCCAATGAAAGATTCATCACGCGTATGTTGTATGTGCTCTTATTTTGGATGGCCCAATTGATTCCGGCTATAACGTTTGAGACGCTCCCGACGCCCTGAGAATTGAGCACGCGGATGTTGATTAGATCAGCGCCTGTGGCTACGCCGCCATAGGTGGGCGCACCCGCGTTCTTTGCAGCGTAATCAACGCTTGATTGTCCAGTACCGGCTGCGATTCCAGCCGTGTGCGTACCATGACCGTAAGCATCATCCGTTCGATTTTCTCCGGTGAAGTCCACTGCGGCTTTAATACGTTTGTATGACTGAACGTACCTTTGCGAGGTGATTCCAAGACCCAGCAGGCCACTGCTCCACTGCCATTGATAACCGGCAAACTCCGCCGCATCTGATCCAGTGATGCCGCTGTCCAGCACGGCAATTCCAACATTGCTGCCTGCCCCGCCGTTTGCGACGCCGCTGCCGAAGACGCCATTCTGGTCAACAGGCAAAACTTTGCTTGCGCCTGTGGCGACTTCAACGTGGCTCGTATTGGTTGTAGAGGTTTGGAGTCCTCGTACTTCTTGATCCGCAGAGACCCATGAGACTTCGCCCCGCGCCGCTAGTTCGTTGAGCCTCTCGACTGGAACGTCGGCGACAATCATGCCAACTTGATCGAGTTGATGCCTGACATCTGCTCCAAAGTTCTGTAGAACTGAAAGCGCCTGATTGTTTGATGCGCCCTCGGCAATATTTATGATGACATGCGCTTTCTCTCCACTCTGAGGCTTTGCTCGTTGAAGTCGTGAAAGTAAATCTCCGCTCATTTTAACTGGTCCCGTGAAAGGTCCACGCCCTTGCGCTTTAGCTGTTGGAAAGAGCGCAGACAGAAATGGCGAGAACAATGCGAAGATAAGTAAAAGGATAAGGGGGAATTTGCGGGTCAAGGGGAACTCCTCATCGAATTCTAGTTAACTTTGTGCCGCCACCAAGACCGAGGGTCCTCCAGCGGAGTTACTTACATGAGCAAGGTTTATGCCGTCACAAACGTAATTAAAATGTGACTATTATTTGATGAATAGAAAGATGTCCGGTCCGCTTACTCTCAAATAGACTGAAATACAGTCAAGTGAATCGGTTAAATTGGCAGATGGCTACGCAACTAGACCAGCCAATATTCCTATCATTGGATTTTCTGCACATCACGGTACGGAGATTCGTAGTCGCACTCTTGAAGCCGGATGCAATGAGTTCGTCACCGAGCCTTTAGAGTTTAAGCTGTTAGAGATAACCATTAATCAGCGCCTGAAATCGGATTAGTCTTTCACCATCGGTTGAGAAGGTAAGCGAAAGATGGAAAGCCCCGGACCATTACTAGAATACCGGAAACGCAAACCGTCTTAGTCGTAGAGGATTACGACGGAATGCAGTATAGATAGACCGCTTTATCGGCGGGATTAAAAAAAGTAGATGAAAGAGTAGATAGCTTACTTGCGGATAATAAAAGTGCTTGAAAACCAGATGAAATGAATAGGCGCGTGGGGACTTGAACCCCAGACCTCTGCCGTGTCGAGGCAGCGCTCTACCAACTGAGCTACGCGCCTACAAGTGATGAGATCCGCTTTCAATGAGCGACGCCGTAAAGTAGCAAAGGGGCAAAGGAGGTGTCAAGCGATGCTTTGGCTTGGTCTCTTGAAACTCAAACGGTCTGACAAGCACGTTTTTATCTACTTAATTGTCTCCTGGAAGTTAGCCGCATAGAACCTGTACAAACCTTCGTTAACGCATCGGCTAACGTTGAATTCAAAGCGAGAAAAAGAGGCGCTCAGTCCAGCCACATGATTAATTTGAGGGTCGTTCCGTTTAGGTATGCGTCGTTTCAGAAGCTACCTGCTCCCACTCTTCGTAAAGCTCGCGCAGCCGCGCGTCCGTAGATTGATAATCTTCATTGAGAGTTTTCAGGCGCTCGGGGTTGCGCGCCGTTTCAGGTTGTCCGAGTTGATGGGACAGCTCCGCGAGCCGCCGCTCTGCTTCGCTTATCTCCGCTTCGATTGATTGCGAATCGCGTGCGGGCGGCTTCTTCTCGCCTTTATGTTTAGTAGCTTTTACTGCCACGCGCTCGACCGTTTCTTTGCGCTTGACTACAACAGGCTCCTCCTGAACCACCCCGCGCTTCTGCGCAGATTTCCAGTCGTGATACTCCGTGTAATCGCCATCGTAATGCTCCGCGCGACCAGTGCCGTCGAGGGCCAGAATCTGTGTTGCTACGCGGTCCAGAAAGTAGCGGTCGTGGCTGATCGTGATGATCGTGCCTTGATATGCGTCGAGCGCTTCTTCCAGGGCTTCGCGCGAGGGAATATCAAGGTGGTTCGTAGGCTCGTCAAGTACTAGCACGTTGACGCGCGAGTAGATGAGTTTAGCAAGCGCGAGCCTTCCCTTCTCGCCGCCTGAAAGATCGCGCACGTGCTTATAAACATCGTCGCCCGTGAAGAGAAACTTTGCCAAGAAGGAGCGCAACTCGCCAGCCGTCGCGGTTGAAGGAGCTACGCGGCGAAGCTCCATTATGATCTCATTGCGGTCGTCCAGGTCTTCAAGCTGTTGAGCGTAGTAACCTATCTGGACTTTAGTTCCCCAGCGCATTTCGCCAGCAAGCGGCGGCAATTTTCCGAGCACCGTTTTGATGAACGTAGTCTTGCCAGAACCGTTCGGTCCAATGATGCCCAAGCATTCGCCGCGCCTGAGCGTGAACGTGATGTCGCGCGCTAGAAGTTTGTTCGGGTAGCCGATGGCGGCATCAACTACAGTCAAAACCTGCGTGCCCGCGCGTTCAATCTCTCGAAGACGAAAATCGCCGGACGCTTGATCGGATCGCACGCCTTCTATGCGCTCAAGTTTTTCGAGCATCTTGCGGCGCGACTTTGCCTGCTTGGTCTTCTGTCCCGCTATGTTGCGGCGTATGAACTCTTCTGTCTTGGCAATCAGGTGTTGCTGATTATCGAAGGCACGTTGCTGTGCCTCTCGCCGGACTTCGCGCTCAACTAAATATGCTGAATAGTTGCCCGTGTAACTAGACGCGCGCCCCATCTCAAGCTCTATGATGCGGCGTGAGGTGCGGTCCAGAAAGTAGCGGTCGTGGCTGATGATTACATAAGCGGAATTGTATGTGCCCAAAAACTCTTCGAGCCATTCGACCGCGCTAACATCAAGACTCGAATCCGCCTTCGCGCTCGAACTCATGTTGAAGGTGGCTGTAGCGCTCCAGCACTGCTTCCAGATCATCTGAGCTTTCGGCCATGCGATACTCAAGCTCGTGCATCTCGTGTTCAATCTGCTGAAGATGGCCGAAGGCAGCGAGCGCGGATTCATGCACGGTCGCGCCTTGCTCGAAATGTACGTGCTGAGCTAAAAGCCCAAGACGAAGCCCACGCGCACGGACGACATCACCGCTATCGGCAGTCTCCTCGCCGCTAATCAGACGAAAGACTGTAGTCTTGCCCGCGCCGTTGCGTCCGACGAGTCCGACGTGCTCGCTCCTGTTGACTTGCAGGGACGCGCCGCGCAAGACATCTTGCGAGCCGTAAGACTTATGAACATCTGAGAGACGGAAAAGCATAGTGATGAGTTATGAGTGATGAGTGATGAGTGATAAGAAAAAGCTTTTAACTCATCACTCATCACTCATCACCTATCACTACTTCTTAGGCGTGGCAGCGGCAGATGCCTTCGGACTTGCCGTCGCTTGAGGAGAAGCAGCAACCGAAGCTGCTGGAGAGGCTGACGGGCTTGCTGAAGGTGAAGCAGATGCTCCCGGTGTGGCCGGTCGCATACCGCTCATCATTTCCGGCTTAGCGAGCATGTCTGCCGCCAGATTGTTCACAATCTTAGCCTCGCTCATGGCAACCTCAAGCAGCGCGGCGTTCAGTATATTTTTGCGCTGATCTGTAAGCGCCTGAATGATCTGCTGGCGCACGCCTGGACTGTCGAAGGTGAGGTTCTCGGTCTGAAGCTGCTTGCTCTGCAACTTGAAAATGTACCAGCGCTTGTTCGGGAACTGCACGGGCGTTGTGAAACTGCCGACCTGCATTGGTCCGAAAAACTGATCAATCATCTGTTGAGGGAAGCCGTTTCGTCTCAGATCATCTTCCGTTGCAAAGCCAAGATCGCCGCCTCGAACGTTGCTGGCGTCCTCGCTGCGCGCGCGTGCGACTGTGGCAAAATCCGCGCCGCTCTTTAGCTGGGCATAGATGTTGTCAATCTTTGCTTTCGCATCGGCATCATTCTTCGCGTCGTCCTGCGCTCCGTTATCCGCCGGGTCAACTACTATGTTAGCCAAGCCTACGCCGCGCGGATTTACGAACTGCTGTTTGTTGTGGTTGTAGAAATCCTGTACCTCTTCGTCGCGTATGGTGATCTTGGCGTTGGTCTGGTTCTGCAATTTTTCGATGGCCTTCTGCTTGCGCGCTTCGTCGCGCAGCATCTCTTCGGTCTGACCTTGATCCTTGAGCTTCTTTTGAAACTCCTCTTCCGTCATGCCGCTCTGCTGCTTCAAGTCTGTGATGAACGTTGTGATTTCGTCGTCTTTAGGCAATAGCCCCTCTTTTTCAGCACGCTGGAATAGCACCTCTTTCTGAACCAAGGTGTCAAGGGCCTGAAGACGCGCCTGCGCTTGCTCAAGCGGCGAGAGATTATTCCAGTCGCCCTGAAACTGCTGGCGTATTAGACCGTCCACCTCGCTCAACATGATATTTTTTCCGTTGACTGTTGCGGCAACGTCCGACGCTCCGGCAGCGTTGCCGCCTCCGGTGCTCGCTCCGGTTGTTCCTTTAGAGCCGCAAGCCGCAAAGGCGAGCGCTAACGTGGCAACGACGCACACAAAGATTGTTTGTTTGATTACTCTGGACACTTTCTGCTCCTTCAAGTTTTAACGATAATGACTGATGCTTGGAATGATTGTCTCGCTTGACGTTTTGGAAATCGGTCTGTTATAAATT
>QHXM01000302.1 GCA_003222945.1 Acidobacteriota bacterium | reverse complement strand
AAATCTCAGGCGCGAATTTGAGCAGAGGATAACGAGCGATCCGAAGTTCGCGGCCAATGCGAGCGCGCGGCTAAATTTCTTCTTCGAGCGCTCGCCTTACTGGGATAAGCAGTTGAACCTTTATCCGGTCGGTCGCATAACCACGCCTCTGAATATTCAACTAACAGATTTTCATTAATCAAAGAGAAAGGAGCACAAGAGAGCGATAAACTCTCCGTGCCCCAATTTCTCGATTTAACTATCTTCTACTTCAGACCGTTCTACGGCCTGTCAGCAAGTTGATGACCAGAACGATTAGCGCAACGACTAACAGCAGGTGTATGAAACCACCGCCGATTCCGCCGATAGCACCGATCAACCATAAGATTAGAAGCACCACCAAGATTGTCCACAACATATAGCCTTCTCCTTTGTTTGAACCCCTTACGAAAGTAAAAGTTAGCCTGACCCCCTTCTACTCAAACCATGCTGACCGAACAATTCCGTTTCGTGAATCGTTACGAGGTTATCAGCTAGACCGTCCGACGGCCTGTGAGCAGATTAATAACGAAAACTATGAGCGCTACCACGAGTAGCAGATGGATCAAAGCGCCACCTATATGGGCGATTAGACCGATCAGCCACAACACAAGAAGCACTACAAGAATTGTCCACAACATATCGCCATCTCCTTTTTGAGCGTCGCTGAAGAAATCCTTACAGGTTCTACCGAACCCTTCGCGGGAGAATATGAGCAATGACCATGCCAACTCGCAGCATAAGAAGAGGTGGACAGATAACCTTTGTCTGTTGAGTAATTTAGGTTTTCAAAGGGTCGGATAATAGTCTCCAGAAGAAGCCGTTTTGTATTAAATTACAGCACCGAATATTAGTCATCAGTGTTTGGAATTAAGCCAAGCAGAGATTTTCTTCAAAGTATCTCTTTCAAGGACGGCAACCGAAACAATTCTTTGTTCATCGGAATTTTCTGGCAGGCAGGAGGTTAAATCCTGCTTCCTGCCTTCACAAAATTGAAAGTGAACGGTTTACAGGGCTGGACTTCTTTGGTCAGTGGCTGGTAAAGTAGATTCCAGCGTTCGGGGCTGGTCCTTCATCGAACGCATTCCAAGAGAGTTTCTACGACGGGTTCGCTACTGTGTAGTTGCTCCTTTCCGTTAACGGACACTTAAAACCCGATTCTTTGCAGTTCTTATTTTCTGAAGAGCGTTTGCCGCTTCCCCAAACTAACGGGCTGCAATCGTTCAGGAGGAATTTTATGCCGTCCCCATTGCCTCGTTTGATCCCCCATTCGCAGAAATCCGTCATAGTGATCGCAAGCGGCCTGCTTATCTTGCTCATAGTCGCGAGCCTCTTCATCATCTACCATCGCCGACAACCCGTTGTGCACGATATTAACTCGACCGAACTGCGCGCTCTTGGCGAGAATGGTCGTGTGGCGTCGCTCAAGGTCGAGGACGAGACGTTGATAGTCACGGGCCAGGATGGAACTATCTCGCAGGCAATCGTCACCAACGCCGCGACGCAGAACGAGATCATAGGCGTCTTCGTCAAGAACAACCTGCCCGTAGAATTCAGTTCGCTGAAGCCGAGCGCGTTTTCGACGGCGATGACATGGATGATTCCGTTTCTGACCTTCGCCGTTCTGGGCTTTGTCATCTGGCGAGTCTATGCACACGTCGGCGGAGGTCGCGGCGGCGACTTCAATCTGGTTGACGCCAACGGCAAACAGTCCGTCGGCTTCATGGATGTCGCAGGCGTTGACGAAGCGAAAGCTGAGTTGGCCGAGACGATTGAATTTCTGAAAGACCCTGAGAAGTTCGGACGACTCGGCGGGCGAGCGCCGCGCGGCATTCTTCTTTCTGGTCCTCCGGGAACAGGCAAAACGCTTCTGGCTCGCGCCGCTGCAAACGAAGCTGGCGCACCTTTTCTTTCGGTCTCCGGCTCAAGCTTTCAGGAAAAGTTTGCGGGCATGGGCGCGGCTCGCGTGCGCCGTCTCTTTACGGAAGCCAGAAGACTCTCGCCCTGCGTAATCTTCATTGACGAGATTGACGCGCTTGGCCGCCAACGCGGGCGCGGCAACGATTCAGCCTCAGCCGATCAGGACCAGACGCTAAACCAACTGCTCGTCGAAATGGACGGCTTCGACCAGCACAGCGGCATGGTCATCATTGCTTCGACTAACCGCCCGGACATTCTTGATAGCGCGCTCACACGACCCGGACGTTTCGACCGTGAGGTCGCAGTCAACCTCGCGGACGCACACGGGCGCGAAGAGATTCTGAAGGTTCATGCGCGCGGTCTGAAGCTTGAAGAGGGCTTGGACCTTGTATGGATTGCGCGCGGCACGCCCGGCTTTTCCGGCGCAGACCTTGCGAATCTTCTGAACGAAGCGGCGATTGCGGCGACGCGCGACGGCTCCGAAGCAATCGGTCGCAAGCACGTCGAATACGCGCGCGACAAAATCCTTATGGGCGCAGAGCGTCAGGGCTTCATGATGGACGAAGATGAGCGCTACGCCACAGCAGTTCACGAGGCTGGTCACGTCGCGGTCGGCCTTGCTGTAAAGAATGGCGACCCGATTCACAAAGTCTCAATCCTCCCGCGCGGTCGTGCGCTAGGCGTTACGCAGGCTCTACCCGAACGCGACCGCTTGATGAAGAAGCGCGAATATCTCGAAGACCAGATTGCGATGCTCTTAGGCGGTCGAGCCGCAGAACAACTGCTTTTAGACACTATGACTGCCGGAGCTTCAAACGACATCGAGCGCGCCGTAGAGATTGCCCGCAAGATGGTGGCGGAATTCGGCATGAGTCCTCTCGGACCGATTCACCTCGGTAAACCCGAAGACCCGCGCAGCCAGGCTCTGCTTGATCGCGTAGAGAGTGCGACCTCCGACATCATCAACGCGCAGATGAAACGTGCGCTGGAAGTCGTTGATGCTGAGCGCGAATCAATTGCGCGCCTCGTCGAAGGCTTGATGGACCGCGACACGCTCGAAGCGGACGAGATTCAAATATGCTTCGGACTTAAAAAGTCAGCACAGGCAGCGTAAAGAGTAGTTGGCAGAAGGCAGTGGGCAGTTGGCAGTAAGAGAGTTCGCTCTTTCACTACCAACTGCCCGCTGCCTTCTGCCAACTGTTTTCCGCACTTGATTACGGACCGATTTCTCCTGTAAGTTTGTGCGCGAAAGGTTTGTGCCTTTTCGGTCTTCTTTATCCTGATAGTTTCCCTTATTCAAGAGCGATGGCATATCCGGGCGTCGCGCGTATCGAACTACCTATCTTGCAGGAACTCACCGCCACAGGCGGTGTGGAGGATGTGCGCTTCCTCTACAATCGTCTCGCTGGATATTTCCCGCAGCTTGATGAAACGGAAGTCCGCGCTCTTGAGAATGGTCATCGCGCTCAGTGGCGACATCTGGTGCAGCGCGCAGGACGCGAGCTTTCGTGTAAAAAACAGATAGAGCGCAGGCAAGGACGTTGGACGATAACGCCGAACGGACGAAAGCGCGTCTCGGATGAAGGACAGAGTTTCTCGCTCGTGGACGCGCATGAAACCTCTCGGACCGATGAGTTGACGCACGCTGATATTCAACAGATGCTACTCGACATCGCACGCGTTCTTGGCTACTACGGCCAGAGCGAGTTTGATTACTATGATGTCGTTTGGCGCGAGAGCGAATCAAGTCCCAGACTGAGCCACGTCTTTGAGGTCCAGCACAAAGGCAACATTGATGCAGCTATGGCGAAGTTGAAGCGCGCTTACGAAGCGCAGCGCTCGAAGCCTTTCCTGATAGTTGCATCGGAGCGCGACACGAACCGCGCTAACCGTAACATGAGTCAGGCGCGAACGGGAGCTTTTCACGAAATCGGTCGCGCGACCACAATCCTGAGCTTCGAGCAATTGAACAGACTTCACCGCGCCCTCACTTCGGTCGAAGACATCCTTGCGGTATTCTTCGAGCGATGACAGCCACAACGCCGCTTCACAAACAGTATCAGGAGATCAAGCAGCGCTACCGCGACGCAATCCTTCTATTCCGCATAGGCGATTTCTACGAAACGTTTGACGACGACGCGCGCCTTGTTTCGCGCGAGCTTGGCATTGTGCTCACCTCAAAGCCTATGGGCAAGAACGTGCGCGTGCCGCTCGCAGGCGTTCCGCATCACAGTCTCGAACGACATCTCAGAAGACTGATTGCGCGCGGCCATAAAGTAGCCATCTGCGAACAACTCACGGACGCGCCAGTGAAAGGTGAGAAGGGCGGCAACTTAATTGAACGGGACGTTGTGCGAATCGTCACGCCCGGAACAGTTCTCGAACCCGGCCTTCTTCACAACAAGGTCAACAACTATCTTGCTTCTTTCATAACTGACGGCAAGCGCGCCGGGCTGGCTTATGCTGATGTGACGACGGGCGAGTTTGCCGCAACCGAGATTGAAGCGGACGCAGCCATCCCGGAGCTTCAACGCATTGCCCCGTCGGAAATCTTGCTGCCGCGAAGAAGTTCGGAAGTCAACAGCGACGCGCTGCCGGGTTTTACTACGCCTTACCGCGACGAAGCTTTCGAGTTCGAGAACGCGCGGCGCACGCTGCTTGAGCACTTTCATGCGAGAACGCTCGCGCCGTTAGGGTTGAAGACTTGGCCGCTCGCTGCTTCAGCCGCCGGAGCGCTCATCTCTTACCTGCGCGACGCGCAGTTGAACGTTGCGGACCAGTTGACGCGCCTCTCCTCCTATCACACGGAAAACTTCATGATGCTGGATGCGCAGACTGTTCGTAGTCTCGAAATATTTGAGAACAACACGAACGCTCCTTCGCTACTCTCAGCGCTCGACCGCACGCGCACAGCGATGGGAGGAAGACTGCTGAGGCGTTGGCTTCGCCAGCCGCTTTTAGACATCGCGGAGATAACGCGAAGGCAGGAGCACGTCGCATGGTTTCACTCGCACGCGAAAGACCGCGCCGAACTTTTCGCAGCTTTCGAGTTGGTCCACGACCTTGAGCGATTGTCCGCGCGTGCTCGCGCTTGCATCGCGTCAGCGCAGGAAGTGCTGGCTCTAGGGCAGGGACTTGAGACTATTCCGCGCGTGCGCGCAGTCTTGCAGAGAGATACAAAACGCTTCAATGCTTTGCTCAACGCTCTGCCTTTGTGCGAAGCGTCCGCGAGCCTGATTCGCCGCGCAATCACAGATGAGCTTTCAAAGCGAACGCCGCAAGTTGGAATCATACGCGAAGGTTTTTCAGAAGAGTTGGATCAACTCAGAGCGATGCTGCGCGATGGACGCACCTTTCTTGCCGAGATGGAGCAGCGCGAGCGTGCGCGCACCGGAATAAAGAGCCTGCGCGTCGGATACAACAAGGTCTTCGGACATTTCATAGAGATAACACGCCCGAATCTTCATTTAGTCCCATCGGACTACACGCGCAAACAAACGCTCGCCGCGTCGGAGCGCTTCGTCACGCTCGAACTAAAAGAGTTCGAGTCGCTCGTCGTAAATGCTCAGGAGCGAATTGCTGAATTGGAAGCAGGTCTCTTCCGCCGCGTTTGCGCCGAGATTGGAAGAACGCGCGGCGAGATTCTCACAGCCGCAGCGAGCATTGCTTATCTGGATGCGACAGCGTCTCTAGCTGAAATCGCAGATGCTTTTAATTACATTCGCCCGACAGTCGTTGATTCGCCAGAGCTAAAGATCAAGGCTGGCCGCCATCCCGTTCTTGAAAGAATGATAGAAGATAGCTCTTTCGTCGCAAACGACACGGAATTTGACGACGATGAGACTCAGATTGCTTTAATCACCGGACCGAACATGTCGGGCAAGTCAACGTTTCTTCGACAGACCGCGCTCATAGTCTTTATGGCTCAAGTCGGCAGCTTCGTGCCTGCCGAATCTGCGACCGTTGGACTTTGTGACCGCATCTTCACCCGCATTGGTCTCTACGACCGTCTGGGCAGCGGCGAATCAACTTTCATGACGGAGATGATAGAGACCGCGCAGATTCTTCATCATGCCAGCCCTCGCTCTCTTATCTTGCTGGACGAGCTTGGGCGTGGGACTTCCACTTATGATGGATTAGCCGTTGCGCGTGCCGTGCTCGAATACATTCACAATCACCCGCACATTCGCTCCAAGACGCTCTTTGCGACGCACTATCACGAACTGACGGAATTGGCCGAACTCCTGCCGCGCCTCAAGAATCTTTACGTTGAGATTGATGAAGAGGGAGGCGAGCTTGTCTTTCTATACAAGGTCAGCCCCGGCAGCGCGCAGAAAAGCTACGGCGTCTATGCCGCAAAGCTTGCAGGACTACCGCGTCCGGTGGTCCGCCGCGCCGAAGAACTATTGAATCACTACGAAGCGCATGGGCATCAAACCGAAGGCAAAGCTGAGTATGCGAATGTTGAGCGCGAGGCGACGGGTAGTTCGCCCCGCGAATCGGAAATTGCCAGAGCTTTGCTTGCTCTTGACCTGGACACGCTCACGCCGGTCGAAGCTCTAACGAAGCTTTACGAGCTTCGCCGCCTTGCTGAATCAGAAAAACCGAAGAGCATTAGGGCAATCAAGACAGCTTGATTAATTTTGAGAGTGAAGGGTTATTTGAGAGGCAATTAGCACTTTGGACCTGACTTCTCTGGCTCAAAGCCGACTGCTTCCCCCGCCATACATTCGCTTTCGAACGGCGGCGGGAAAGCGCGTCTTAAAGACAACATCCCACATCCCGCTAGTCAATCCGAATCCATTCTCCATCCCCGGAGACGTGTGATGATGGAAATGGTGCTTCTTCATATAGCGAAAATATGGGCTGCGAAAGTTGTAGAAGTGCACGGAATGATGAACCCACTCTTCGATGGTGTAGCTCTGTACAATCCCTGCCAGAAACACAGGGGCAGTGTAAAGCGGAAAGAACATGCTTATGGTGAAGCTGAATGCAAACAGTGGCAGAAGGTCGCCCAACTCTGCGCTGATGTGCATCCCATCATAAGGGCGCTCGTGATGTTCCCAGTGGACAGGGTCAAGATACTTGTTGGCGAAAGTCTTGTAGATTTTCCAGCGATGCTTTGAGCGTTTGAATCGCCCGTGAAGTATGAAGCGATGAGTTAGGTATTCGACAAGCGTCCAAAAAGGAATCCCTGCAAGGTATAAAGTGATAGCTAAATATGGATGCGCCGTTTGTAATGCGAGAGCGAGCATGAGCACGGAATTGAATGTGTAAAAGGCTGTGAACGGATAGAGGCAATGCCGTGAAATCCTTGCCTGCTCACGCTTATAAACGGCGAAGCTCTTTGTCTTCGGATAGCTTTGCATCGTGCAGTAATTATTATTTAGAAAAATCTTTTTCGTCAAGAAAATCGCTTAATCGTTTAAGTCGAGTCGTCTTTCTTATTAGTGGCTGAGCGCTTCTGGATGCTCCGCAACCTCTTCGATGGCTTGGCTGCGCGTTTTCAAAGTGACGACTGCAACGCCGGAAAAAATCAGCACGGACGCGATAAGGGTTCGCGGATTCCACCTTTCATTCAGGATCAGAGGCGCGAGCGCGAAGGCTATGAGAGGTTGAAGGTAGATATAAACTGCAACCGTGCTAGGCTCGACGCGTGCGAGCGCCCAGGCGTTTAAGTAGTACGCGCCGACAGTCGGCACAAGGACGATGTAGATGACTGCAAGCCAGACGCCTGCGCTAACTTGATTCAATGACGAGCCAGCAAGCGCATAGCCGCCAATGGGAAGCGTTGCGATGCAGCCGAAGAGAAAAATCCATGCGAGTACGTTGAGCGCGCCGTAACGCTTAATCATATCCTTCGAGACAGCTATGTACGCGCCGTAAGCCAGGGAGTTTAGAACGATCAGCAGATTGCCAAATGCAGTGTCGTTCGTAAAACTTCCTTCAGGATAGAGAAGATAAATAACCCCAGCGGCTGCGAGCGCAATGCCTATCGCCTTGCGAACCGAAAGCCGGTCATAGCCAATCGTGAGACTTACGAGAAGCGTGAAGACTGGAATCGTAGTGCCGAGAAGCGTCGCGTTGATTGCTGTGGTAAGCGACAGACCTTTGACGAAGAGGAACTGATTGAGCACTACGCCGAGCAGAGAATAGGTTGCGAGCCGCGCGTAATCCTTCTTCTCAATTTTCTGACGACGACCAAGTGTGCGCTGCAAGATTAGGAATGCGATAGACGCGCCCAGAACTCGAATAGCCACAAGTCCGGTGCTGGGCAAGGCAGTGAGCGCAATCTTGCCGAAGATAGGCCACGTA
>QHXM01000301.1 GCA_003222945.1 Acidobacteriota bacterium | reverse complement strand
CTCTGGAACAGTTGTTCTAAGAGCAGTCTTTTCATCGGGCGGACAGGTAACTAATATCCGCACAGTCTCAGGACTTCCTTATGGATTGACAGAACGTGCTATTGCAGCAGCACGTATGATTCGCTTTTCTCCTGCTATGAAAGATGGTCATGCTGTTTCGCAGTACATTCAGATTGAATATAATTTCAATCTTTACTAAATAGCACTTGAAAGAGCTTCACACACAAAATAGTAGAGGCGTCACCCGTTGTGACGCCTCTACTATTTTGTGTGTGAAGCTGACCTTCTTGCTGCTATTTCAAGCCAAGCTCTCTGCTACGCGGCGAATGCGGCGTATCCCTTCTTGTAATCTTTCCAGAGATGTAGCGTAAGAGATGCGTATGTAGCCTTCAGCGCCGAAGCCTGCGCCGTCTGTTACGACCACCTGTTCCTCTTTCAGCAACCGATCAGCGAACTCCTCCGAACTTTTTATCTCATCTTTCAAACATCCGCGCACATCAGGAAATGCATAGAACGCGCCTTCTGGCATGATGCAACGGAAACCCGGAATCTTATCGAGCGCTCGTATCAACCACTCTCTGCGCCTGCCGTACTCTTCAAGCATCGCTGCAACAGAATCCTGCGGTCCCTTGAACGCTTCAACGGCTGCGGCCTGTGCGATTGAATTTGGATTGCTTGTAGAATGTCCCTGAACCGTCAGCATCGCGCGCGTCCATTCGGCGTTTGCGAGCGAGTAGCCCATGCGCCAACCCGTCATAGCGTAAGTTTTAGAGAACGAGCCTGCGATGCAGAGACGTTGGCGAAGCTCTGCGGGAAGACTTGCCGCACTGAATACCTCCGCTGGCGGATAGACAAAGCGCAGATAGCATTCGTCAGAGATTGCGTAGATGCCGCGCTCTGTTAAGACCTCCATGATTCGACGGAACTCTTCGCGCGGAATGACGCGACCCGACGGATTGCATGGCGAGTTTAATATTATGAGCCCGGTGCGCGGAGTGATTGCGCGCTCGACCTGCTCAGCCGTGAGAACAAAGTCAGTCTCTTCGGTTTCTATAAAGACGGGTGTGGCGCGTGCGAAGATTGCGATTTCAGGAAACGTTACCCAGTAGGGTTTAGGAATCAATACTTCGTCGCCGGGATTAACGAGCGTGACGACCGCGTTGAATATAGCCTGCTTGCCTCCTGCGGTCGCTGCAACTTCAGACCTTTCATAAGTCGCGCCGAACTCTTGCTCATAAAACTCAATGATTGCCTGTTGAAGTTCGCGCGCTCCTGCCACAGGCGTGTACTTGGTCTTACCCTTTCGCATTGCTTCTGCTGCTGCCTGCTTTATGTTCTCAGGCGTGTCAAAGTCAGGCTCGCCCGGACCAAGATCAACTACGTCCAATCCTTCGGCGCGCATAGCATCAGCCGCCTGCGCTGCCGCAAGAGTTGAAGAGGCGCGCATCCGCGCAACGTTATCTGAAGCCGCAAAGGGTTCGCTTGCTGTTTTCGTCGTCATGTGTTTGATAAAAGAGGAGCGCGGACGCGCAGAGAGCGATGTTTGCAAAGAGCGCGCCGCGCTCAGGAAATTTTATTTGAGTTAAGCGCCCTTCTTAGAGCCGCCTTTCTTTCCACCCTTCTTCCCGCCTTTTTTACCGCCTTTTTTTGAAGGACCTTTGTTAGTCTTCTTGCCTCGGCCTGAGCCGCCTTTTTTCTTTCCGCCGCCGGACGACTTGTTCACGGTTGCCCATGCGCGCTTCTCGGCCTCGCCTTCTGACACGCCGCGCTTCTCGTAGCCTTCCTCTATGTGCTCGGCCTGTCGTTTCTGCTTATCCGTGTACTTCGATTTGTCTCCTCTTGCCATTAAGCCATTCCTCCCTTAGAGCGTTCCAGCGCAAGCCATGTTTCTCAACTAAACATCGCCAGCGCTTCTGGTAAATCAATCGAGAGTATATCACGCTTTCAGCCCGCTTCTTTTTCAACTTCCACTATTTTCTTTCTCATCAACGCTTCGACCACAGGCGGCACGAGTCCTTCAATCTTACCATCGAGCAGGAAGACCTCTTTGACTAAACGGGAACTGACGTAAGAGTAAATCTCCGCAGGCATCATAAAGACAGTTTCAATCTTTGGCTCAAGCCGACGATTCATCAGAGCCATCTGTAACTCGTATTCGTAATCTGAGATAGCCCGAATCCCTCGAACGATAGCATCCGCCTTGCGCTCTACAGCGTAATCAACAAGAAGTCCCTGAAAATCCTCTACAAGCAGTCGGCAAGAGCTACGCTCAATCTCCGCTGTCACCTGCAAGAGCATCTCGCGCCTCTCTTCAATTGTGAAGAAAGGTTTCTTGTCGGGGTTGATTAGGATTGCAATGATTATCTCGTCAAAGAGTTTGCACCCGCGCTCAATGATGTCTAAGTGACCATTTGTGACCGGGTCAAATGAGCCTGGATAGATAGCGCGCAGCATAAGAAGAAAAAAAGAATTCAGTAGTTCGCAAAGTCAGAAGGAAAGTAGCATAAAAGAGGGGTGAGAAAAAGTGTTCGCTGGCGGTCCACGAACGTCGGCAACAAACTTTGAAGAAAAGGGCTTGCCCATCCTCAACTCTCTGCCGTGAGAGCAGTGAGGGGCAAGCCCTAAATGGAAAGCTACGCACTGACCGTAAATGCACGTTCCGCCGATTGCAAGCGGAGAGCCAAATAGAGCAGCTTTAAGTTCCCGGCGTCGTAGGCTCTTGAGTCTTTAGGCCGACAAAAGTTCCAGCACTGATACCGAGCTCGGCTAGAAGTGAGCCATTGAACTCTGGCATTGCCAGAACTTGCCACACCTGAAAACCGAAGAGGATGCCGAGGACTAAAGTCCAGGCAGCCATCTGGAAACGGTGAAAGTTGACCCCGTTGGCGTCGCTCAATATATCTATGAAGAAGTTCTCCGACTGATTATTCAACTTCTTCAACTGAGAGCTTCTTTCCTCTTTCTCTTTCGTAAGCGCCGCTAAGTTTTGAGCCGCCGCCGCATCGTTTGGGTTGGCGGTTACGGCTGCTTGGGCCGTTGCTATATCCGTATCGAGTTGGTTCAGGCGAGCATTAACGGCTGCTGTCGCGGCAGCCTGCGTAGCGCTAGCTTCGGGTGTGGAATTGTTAGCATCAACCATAGCAGAACTGACGGCTGATCCTGCGCTGATTCCGAGCAGCCCAAGGACCGTTCCGGTTATGGTCGTGCTGAAGTCGCCCGTGATTATTCCAATAAACAGATACGAGGCAAGAACTAGAAAGAACCACCATGCGGCCTGAGTGCGGGCTAGACTAAAGGGTCGGCGCGCACCACCGCCCGGTGATGAGACAGAATCCCGTAGCAAGTTACTCTTCAAAGCGAGCGCGAAAAATCCGAATACAAGCAAGACGAATAGGATTACCCAGAAGATAAACCAGCCATGAGGAATGACATTGAGGTGAACAGTGCTATTGTCTTTATTATCGTTCAATGCAAGCACGGCATACTTGTCTTCTATACCTATGCTAACCCAAACCGGACGACCATCCCACGAAGGCTTACCGAGCAAATAAGTCCACACATCTCTGGAATCTTCAGTTCGCTTGAGAGTAAATTTCAAAATATTTTGAGAGGGGTCTGTCGGCGGGTAGGCAGTAACATTCTTAAGCGGACGACCATCTAAATAGAGTACGACATTCTTTCTTTCACATGCCGCCTGATCGAGCAGCGTCTTAAAATTTGCTCCTTCTACAACGATAATATCACCCAGTTCAACATCCCGAATATATGGTGCCTGTGTTGGGCTGCCTGAAGGCTGAGGATTAGTATCCTTATAAACATTTGTGACCCTCGCTTCAGGAGCACCGGCAGGTGGGCACTCCGGCATTTTAGTCGCACCACCGCTCGGATTGCTACTGGCGTTGCTGTTCCTATTTCCGCCGATGTTATTATTAAGATTACCGTTTGAATTCGAGCTATTGCTTGTGTCGGTATTGGCGTTACGGCTGGTATTGGGGTTATTAGTATTCTGAGCGCTTGCCAGATGAGGACTGGCGAATACCAATGCTGCCACGAGCAGAAAAGTAGAGTATCGGGGGAATGCGCTTAGGCATATTGAAGCGACGGCTCTCATTGTTAATCTCCCTGGATGAGTGAAAGTGGCGGTTCAATTTAAGTTAGAAATTTACGAGCGAGCCAGTCGTCATGCTAGGAAATAGCCATTTGGGAGCTGGCAGGAAAGAGCGCGCTGAAGATAGTCCTACCTTACTATATATGTCAATAAAAATTTCAGGGCAAGCCTCCCATTAATTCGTCTGTTATAGCCCTTGACAGGCAATGCGCTGAATGTTTCAATACCTGTTGACAAAACGCGTGGTGAGTTAAGGCGACTTGCGGCCACGTAAAATAAACAGCTAAACAGCTCGGCGAGTCTTTCCCGCGAAAAGACCAAACCTATAGGCTTCGAGATAGAAAGGCCCCGCGTTGTTTTCGGCGCGGGGTTTTGATTTGCTCCGCGCGGTAGAGAGACTCGACTCGGTAAGGGATGAATATCAGATGACGAGCTTCCTTGAGACATTGAAAGAGCGCATTGTCATTTTCGACGGCGCTATGGGCACAAACCTTCAGGCGCAGAATCTGACTGTTGACGATTTCGGCGGACCACAATTTGAAGGCTGCCCCGAATACCTTTTAATCAGCAAGCCCGAAGCGATTGAAAAAGTCCACACGGCATTCCTAGATGTTGGCTGTGATGTCGTTGAGACAAACTCCTTCGGCGGAACTTCAGTCGTGCTCGCGGAATACCAGATTCCGCACATGGCTTATGAACTAAATTTCAAAGCCGCCGAACTCGCCAGGAGGATCGCCAACGACTATTCCACTAAGAGCCAGCCGCGCTGGGTCGCAGGCTCTATGGGCCAGGAACGAAACTGCCAACGCTTGGACACATAACTTACAGAGACTTGAAAGCGGCTTATTCTGAGCAGGTGCGCGGACTCTTCGATGGCGGCGTTGACATGTTCATTGTCGAAACCTGTCAGGACCTGTTGCAGACGAAGGCCGCGCTCGCAGCAATCTTCGAGCACTTCGAGCAAGTGAAGCGGCGCATACCTGTCATCGCTCAAGTCACAATCGAAATCTTCGGCACGATGCTGAACGGTACGGAGACAAGCGCCGCTCTGACTGCGCTTGAGCCTTTCCCGATTGATGTCATTGGGATGAACTGCGGAACCGGACCACAGAACATGACCGAGGACATTCGCTATCTCTGCGAAAATGCGCCTATGTTTGTTTCGGTCCTCCCCAATGCAGGTCTCCCCGAAGTCAGAGACGGCGCGCAGTACTACGGCGAGACGCCTGAAACTTTCACGGCGCAGATCACACACTTTGCAAAAGATTTCGGCGTCAATATTGTAGGCGGCTGCTGCGGAACACGTCCTGCACATCTGAAAGCGGTCGTCGAAGCGATGCAGAACCTTACGCCGAAAGAGCGAAACGCGAAGCTGATTCCTTCTGTTTCGTCAATCTATTTTCAACAGCCTTATGTTCAGGACGCCTCGTTTCTAATCGTGGGCGAGCGGGTCAACGCTTCAGGCTCAAAGAAGATGCGCGATCTTTTGAACGCTGAAGATTGGGATGGTCTCGTCTCGCTCGCCCGCGCGCAGGAGCGAGAGGGCGCGCACGTTCTGGATGTGAACGTTGACTACGTCGGGCGCGACGGCGAGCGCGACATGCACGAACTCGCTTCGCGTCTCGTAACGAACGTAAAGATCCCGCTCATGTTCGACTCGACCGAGTGGCAGAAGATGGAAGCCGGGCTTGAGCACGCTGGCGGCAAGTCTATCTTAAATTCTACGAACTACGAGGACGGCGAGCCGCGATTCGCTAAAGTTCTGGAACTCTGTAAGCGCTACGGCGCGGGCGTCGTCATAGGCACGATTGACGAGAAGGGAATGGCGCGCTCGGCTGAAGGTAAGTTCGAGATTGCAAAGCGCGCTTATGAACAAGCCACCGAAAAGTACGGCATCCCGGCGCACGATATCTTCTTTGATCCTTTGGCGCTTCCCATCTCAACAGGCATTGAAGAGGACCGACGCAATGCCCTTGAAACTATCGAAGCGATAAAGCGCATCAAGACGGAGTTGAAAGAGGCGCTGACAATCTTAGGCGTCTCGAACGTCTCTTTCGGCTTGAGTCCTGCTTCGCGCGTCGTTCTAAATTCTGTTTTTCTGCATGACGCAGTTGAAGCTGGCTTGGATGCGGCAATCGTCAACGCGAGCAAGATACTTCCGCTTAACCGTTTTGACGAGCGCGAAATAGAGGTCGCGCGCGATCTGATTTACGACAAGCGGCGTTTCGACGGCGACATCTGCACGTATGACCCTCTCACCGAGTTCACAAAACTCTTCGAGGGCGTTTCGACTAAAGCCACCAAGAAAGATTTGAGTGAGCTTCCAGTAGAAGAGCGACTCAAGCGCCACATCATTGACGGCGAGAAGATCGGCCTTGAAGACAATCTAAATCTCGCGCTCGAAAAATATTCCGCGCTAGACATCATCAACAACATTCTGCTGGACGGAATGAAAGTGGTCGGCGATCTATTCGGCAGCGGCCAGATGCAGCTTCCTTTCGTCTTGCAGTCGGCGGAAGTGATGAAGACAGCCGTGCGATTTCTTGAGCCTTTCATGGAGAAGAAGGGCGGCGCGACTGCGAAGGGAACGATGGTGCTCGCAACCGTTAAGGGCGACGTGCACGACATTGGCAAGAATCTGGTTGACATCATACTGACGAACAACGGCTACAAGGTCGTCAATCTTGGAATCAAGCAACCAATTGAAGAGATTCTTCGCGCATGGCAAGAGCATAACGCCCATGCAATCGGCATGAGCGGCCTGCTTGTGAAATCCACGCTCATCATGCGCGACAACCTTGAACTCATGAACGAGCGCGGCATCACAGTGCCTGTGGTTCTGGGCGGCGCTGCGCTCACTCGTCGTTACGTCGAAGACGACTTGCGCTCTCTTTACAAAGGCGCGCTCTTTTATGCCAAGGACGCTTTCGCAGGGCTTCACACGATGGACGAGTTGACGGGCGGAACAATGCGCAGAGAGAGTGCGGACGCAAAGGTCGCAGCAGCAGCAAGCGGCAACGGAAATCGCGCGGCGGAAGAGGCGGAGGATTTAGTCGGCGAAGATGCGAAGCTTGGGATTCGCAAAACCGCTAAGCCTCGCGCTGTTGTCGAAGTTTCCGGCGACACAACGCACACAGTTCGCTCGGACGTTAATCCGAACGCATCAATCCCGCGCGCACCTTTCTACGGCTCGCGCGTGGTCGAAGACGTTCCGCTCGACGATGTCTTCGCTTTCGTCAACGAGACGGCGCTGTTCAAAGGTCAGTGGCAGTTCAAGCAGGGCAAGCAGAGCGCTGAAGAGTATCGCAAGCTCGTAGCCGAACACGTTCGACCGACTTACGAGATTCTGAAAGAGCGCTCGAAGCGCGAACGATTACTAACGCCTCGCGTCGTCTATGGCTACTTTCCATGTCAATCTTCGGGAAACGATTTAATTATCTATCACGACGATGAGAAGACAGAGCGGCTGCGATTCACTTTCCCGCGCCAGCCAAAGGGGAAGCATCTTTGTCTTGCAGACTATTTCGCATCTAAGGATTCAGGCAGAATAGATGTTGTGCCGTTTCATCTCGTCACGATGGGACGACGCGCAAGCCTTCATTCGCAGGAGCTTTTCAAGGCGGATAATTATTCGGAGTATCTATTCTTTCACGGCTTGAGCGTCGAGAGCGCGGAAGCTCTGGCAGAACTATGGCACAAGCGCATACGCGAAGAGTTAGGAATTGCGGACCGCGATGCGAAAGAATTAACGAAGCTCTTTCATCAAGGCTATCAAGGCTCTCGCTTCAGCTTTGGCTACCCTGCTTGCCCGAACCTTGAAGATCAGGTGAAGCTGTTCGAGCTTTTAGACCCCGCGCGCATAGATGTGGAGTTGACCGAAGAGTTCCAGCTTGATCCTGAGCAGTCAACTTCCGCGATAATAGTGCACCATGAAGAGGCAAAGTATTTTTCGATAGACTAATAACAGTCTGGAGTCTGGAGTCGTGGGTCTGGAGTCAAAAACAAAAAACAGTTCTTGGCCTATGGACTCCAAATGCGCTCTTGACATAACAGACTCCAGACCATCTATTGATCCCACGACGGAAGAACTCGCCGTCCTTACGCGCTTCGAGCGTTTCGCTTTCCTTCAGACGCATGAGATGAATCAGGGGCGCTGGAAACGCTTATGGGCCTGGTGTCAGCGCCACATTGGCTCTCGCTGGATTCAGGTTGTGACCTACAATTTGATGAAGGTTTACGGCCTTGAAAACGTAGAGGCCGCATCGGTCGAACGCCCGTTGATGCTCATAGCAAATCACCGCTCCTTCTTCGATATGTACGCAGTCTCAAGCGTTCTCTTTCGCAGGACAAGGCGACCGATGATGCTCTTTTTTCCGGTACGCGCGCGTTTCTTTTACGAAACTCTGCTCGGTGTGTTGATAAATTTTCTGGGCGGCTGGTGGTCTATGTATCCGCCCATATTCGCCGAAGAGAACCCGGAGAAGCGCGTCTTCGATAAATTTTCGGTCCGACGCCTGACAGACCTTTGCCATGAAGGGTTCGGCCACATAATAGGCTTTCACCCGGAAGGTACGCGCAACCTGAGTCCCGATCCTTACTCTTACTTGCGCGCACAGCCCGGCGTCGGCAAGATAATCAAAGACGCAAAGCCGCAGGTGATTCCTGTCTTCATCGCCGGACTCGGAAACAGAGCGCTCAAACAGATAATAGCTAACTGGCGCGGCGGCGAACCCGTTCGCATACACTTCGGCCAGCAGCTTGACCTCTCAGAGTTCTACACGAAGGCTGACCGCGTTCGCACCTACAAAGAGATTGCGGATTTCGTGATGAGCAAGGTCGCAGAGCTTGGTGAAATAGATCGAGCAAAGTTTGAAAAGAAGTGATGAGTACTGAGTACTGAGTACTTTATGTCTTTACCGCCTCTTATCATTGTTAATCCTGCTTCTGCCGGAAACTCCACGCGCGCTGCCTGGCCTGCGATGGCTAGCGATCTGGCTGCGCACTTCGGCGCGTTCAATTGCGCTTTCACAAAAGCGGCGGGCGATGCTCGCGCTCTTGCCGCAAAGGGAGCGCGCGAGGGAAGACGTTTGATTGTCGCTTGCGGAGGTGACGGGACGATTAACGAAGTTGCAAACGGAATACTTGAATCGGGCTGCCATGACGTCGAGCTTGGAATCTTACCGAGCGGCACGGGCGGAGATTTTCGCAGAACGTTGAGAATTCCGGTGAGCGCAGCGGACGCAGCGCGAACGCTTCTAAGGGGGCGCACGCGCAGCATAGACGTTGGCCGCGCGACTTACATCAACCACGAAGGCGCAGAAGAGACCAGATATTTTCTAGGCGTTGCATCCTTCGGCATGAGCACGGAGATAATCAGTCGCGTGAAAGCGAGCGATTCCCGTTGGCTTCCCAATGCACGCACGAGTTGGCTTGGTGGTCGTATCTCTTTCGCAGTCGCAACCGCTCAGGCGACTCTCTCATACGCAAAGACAGATGTCTTGGTGCAGATGGACTGTGGGCGCGAGCGGCGACTTGCGGTCACCAACCTATGCATCGCCAACGCGCGCTACTTCGGCGGTGGGATGAAGATTGCGCCACAGGCGAAACTTGACGACGGGCAATTCGACATTATCACCATCAATGAGATGAGCGCGATAAGGATTCTAACCAACACGCATAAGCTCTACAGAGGAACGCATCTTGAGATGGAAGATGTGTATCAAGCTCGCGCGCGAATCGTCACCGCACGACCTGCGCAAAGCAATGAGAAAGTAATGATTGAGATTGATGGAGAGTTGCCGGGTTATTTGCCCGCTACGTTTGAGATTCTTTCAAGATCATTGCTCGTGAAATGCTCGTAAAAATAAGAATTTGTTTTGAAACTGCTCGGTTCGACTACTGTAATAACTTATCGTAATCAGCATGTGAGCCAATCCAGAACCATACGACACCTTCGGACTTATCTAATCCCAATGTTCGATAATGCGCGCCAACACGAACCGACCATAGACTGCCAATCTTCTTAAAATGTAGCGACGGATGATGGGATCAGATTTGAGTAACTGATAATTCTTGTCGGCAAGCTCACGCACCTGCGCCGGAAGTTGCTCCTAACACTTTCAGAATTGCGAAGAGGCGAAGTGTTTCACAGTGGCTTACACTGTCCAGACCCAAACTCTTGTTCAGCTTCTTTAACCAACGAATCAAGCCGACCGGATTGAATGTCCTGCTCAATCTGTCTATCCCAAACCTGTGCCTGAAATTCATAGAACCACTCGGCCAGTTTCGCAATTTCTGAAGGCGGCAACTTAGCGATGGCAGACTCGATTTAATACTCATATGCTCAATGTATCCTATTTTCCGTCATGGCAGCAATGCTATTTAGAAGTTTGAATTCAATCAAAGTTTGTCGCGCATCATCTTTAGCTGAGCACCTCTGCGCCAAGAAAATTCTCACGAAGATACTTAACCG
>QHXM01000300.1 GCA_003222945.1 Acidobacteriota bacterium | reverse complement strand
CTATAACGGAGCGACGACGGATGGCAGTGCGTGGGAAAGTGGAGGGGGACAGGATCGAGTGCTGCGTGGCGGTTCGTGGGGCGTCGATGCCGTTTACAGCCGCTCGGCGGGTCGGGGCGGGAACTCCGCTGGCTTTCGGAGCAGCGTCATCGGGTTTCGGGTGGCGGCCTCGTTGCGGTCTTCGTAGCCTCTGCACTTTTGCCACTGCGCGGCCATGATTTAGAATGCTTGCGTGAGAGAAAAGATGCTGAACGAAAAACAAGTTGAAGAGATTGTTCATGCGCTCAATCAACTGCCGGCAGAGAAAGTTGAACAGGCGCGTGACTTCATTCACTTCTTACAAACGCAATACGGACAGCGCACGGTTGACGAGAGCGATGTCTGGTCTGATGACTTGCCGTCGTCACAACCCAGACGGCAGGAGCGACTGGCCCGACTGACTACTTGCTTCAGGACTGGGCGGCTACCGGTTTGCGCCGCCCATCAGCTTTTCGTGCGTACCTTGCGACGCTTCCGGCGACAAGTGTGATAGCAGAGATTGGTCAATTATCAGATCGGGATTGGCAGGAAGCCCAAGCGCGACTTCGCATTGCTCTGGCAGTGACGTAACCTTTGAACTTTTGCCCTCGCGCCCAGTCTCTTCGAGAGAGCTATAAAGTCAGCCGGAAGGTGCGGAAGTGGTCTTTGCATTGAACCGAAGCCTAAGAGATTGCCGCTCGTGCGGTGAAATCCACGCGACTTCACAGGGAAATGTGCTGCGAGTGAGTGGCGGAGGGGTTTCCCGCTATCATTTTGGGAAGTCCGGCAATTGTTCAGGGCCTTCCCGGAATCATTTTGGGAACTCCCGGAACGATTCCGGGAAGCCCGGCAGCGATTCAGGGAACTTTCTGAGCTATTGGCGGGCGTTGCCGAACGATTGACGGGACTTGCCGAGCCATTTACGGAAGTTGTCGAGCAGTTCGCTGTACTTGCTGAGCGATTACCGGAAGGTGTTGAGCCATTGGCGGGACTTGCTGAACCATTCGGCAGCGCTGCCGAATCCTTCACTGAAGGTGCTGGACGGTTCGCTGGCGTTACCGAACCGTTGGCTGATAGCAGCGAATGATTGGCTCCAGAGAGCGAGCCGCTCGCTCCCCTTCGGCAACGGCTCGCCCCCAAGAGCCAATCATTCGCTCCCTGGAGCCGATGACTCGCTCCATTGCTGGAATCGTTCGCTCCCGTCCTGGAATGGCTGGCAACTGGGAGCGAATGATTCGCTCCCCTCAGCCGGTGGTTCGCTCCAGTCCGCCAATGGTTCGCTCCCGTTTGCGAATTATTTGCGGAAGGTGGCGAGTGCTGAATAAAAACCGTACATTTTGGTCTAACTCCTAAAAATCTTTAGCATTTTGGAATGAACATAACAGTCCTCTATGTCGGCTCAAGTCTTCTGGCTCCGCTCAAGCAGGCGGAGCGAGAGATCAATCGTGAGCACGCGCTCGATTTGCGTGTTGCGGCGTACAACTTCGGCGCGAGTTTGACGGAGGATGAGTGGCTAGAGGTTGAAGGGGATTTGAGCGCGGCGGATGTGGTGTTTGTGATTCATGTGATGGATGGCGAGAATGCTGCGCGGCTTCTCGATGCTCTTGAAAGATTCAAGGCGCGGCATCACGCGGTCATCGTTATTAACTGTATGCCTGATTTGATGCGCCGGACCAGAATGGGGAAGTTGGATTTCGGAAGGATGTTCGGTGGAAAGCGTGATGCGGAGACGCAGGGACGCGTGGACGCGGCGAAAGGCAGTGGTGAAGAGAAACGGGCGCGGCATCTGGCGAGCAGGGTCGGTGCGTGGATGGGTGAGCAGGCGCGAGCTAAACGTGAGAAGAAGGGGCACGGGTCTTCCGCGCAGTATCTGAAACTTGTGGACCGCCTGCCGAGCATTCTTCGTTTCATTCCAAGCGCGGGGCGTCTGCGCGATGTGAAGAATTACCTGTACCTCTTCTGCTACTTCCTTCAGCCCACGCCCGCGAACATCCGCTCAATGCTTCTCTACGCGATTAAGAATTACGTGCCGGATGAACGCGTGTACGGGATTAAAGTGGCGCAGCCTGAGACGATGCCTGCTGTTGCTATCTATCACCCGGATGTGCCCGCGCTCTTCGAGACGTTCGCTGCGTACAGGAAGTGGTATGAGCGGCGCGATGGGAAAAATAACCAGCTAAAACTTAATCCTGAGAAGACAATCGGCCTGCTCCTGATGCGCCCGCAGATCGTTAGCCGGACGCGCAGGCATTACGACGGTTTGATTCGAGCGATTGAAGCCGAAGGGTTGGCGGTGCTCCCGGCAATCTCAACGCTGATGGATAACCGCGAGGCGTGCGAGAAATTTTTTGTGGAAGAAGAGAGAGCGGAAGGCAAAAGGAAAAAGGTAAAAGGTAAAAGTGTAGATGAAGCGGAGAGAGTTGAATTAAGACGGAAGTCGCGCGTGAGCCAGATAGTATCTTTGACAGGATTCAGTTTTGTTGGCGGACCAGCGATGAATGACAGCCGCGCTGCTGCCGAGTTTCTGCGCGGGTTGAATCGCCCGTTTCGCTCCGCTGTCAGCCTTGATATGCAGACGATTGAAGCTTGGCAGGAATCCCTTACGGGCTTGAATCCTGTGCAGGCCGGAATGCAGGTAGCAATCCCTGAGTTGGATGGAGCGACTGAGCCTTTCGTTTATGGCGGCGTGCGCGCAGGCTCTTGTGAGCCGGAGCCTTTGGAAGATCGTTGTCGTCGTCTGGCGCAGCGCCTTAATCGCTGGAATCGTTTGCAGACTGCTCGGCGCGAAGAGTTGCGGCTTGCCATGCTGGTCTTCTGCTTTCCGCCCAACAAAGGGAATATTGGAACGGCGGCAGACCTCGATGTCTTTCCGAGCGTGTGGGAGACGCTGCGGCGGCTCAAGAGCGACGGATACGATTTGGAAGTTCCAGAGAGTGCGGACGCGTTGCGCTTGATGCTCCTGGGCGGAAACTCCGATAGCTTCGGGGCGACTGCCAACGTTGCTTACAGAATGAGCGTTGACGAATACATTCGCCTTTGCCCTTACGTCGAGGAGATTGAAACAGAATGGGGACGCGCGCCCGGCGCTATCAACTCTTTCGGCGGCGATCTGTTGATTCAGGGCATCAAGCTCGGCCAAGTCTTCCTCGGCGTTCAGCCAACGTTCGGTTACGAGGGCGACCCCTTGCGTCTCCTGATGGCTCGAAGCGGTGCGCCGCATCACGGCTTCATGGCGCTTTACACATTTCTCGAAAAAGTATTTCGCGCGGACGCCCTCATTCACGTTGGCACACATGGCGCGATGGAGTTTATGCCGGGCAAGCAGGTGGGTTTATCAAACGAATGCTGGCCGGACCGATTGATCGGAGAGTTGCCGAACATTTACATCTACAGCGTCAACAACCCGTCGGAAGGCTCAATAGCCAAGCGCAGGTCTTACGCAGAATTAATCTCTTATCTAACTCCGCCGATTGAGAACGCAGGGCTTTACAGAGAGCTTGCTTCACTGAAAGAGTTATTGACCGCTTACAGAATGGCTACGGATGAAAGAGAGCGCGAGCAACTGTTTGCGACGATTGAAGAGACTTCGCGGAAGTTGAACTTTATAAGCTAACCGCGAAATACGCGAAAGACACGAAAGGAAGATTTATAGAAAATACCAAGCTCGCGCCGAACGATACCTCAAACCCCTTTTAGTGTGTTTCGCGTATTTCGCGGTTATACTATTTACATGACATGCGTTTCAGCTTTGCTTTGAACTCTTCAGCAGTCAAGCGGTATTTGAAAGCCTTCACATTGTTGATGAAGATGACTGGAATCTCCCAGCCGTATCGCTCCTTTAAGTGTGCGTCATCATCAATATCTACTTCTTCAAGAATGTAATCATCCTCGCAATCGGCGGCGCGCATCTGCTGTTTCGCTTCTTCACAGAGATGGCAACCCGGTCTGGTGTAGAGAATAACCTGAGCTTTCATCAGCTAATTAGCCTCGCCGTTTCTCTTTTCTTCTGGATTGCGGACTCCTGACTCTCGGAATTCTGCTTTTGAAAATCAACTTGCCAGAGAATTGTGAACATAGTATAAATAACTCACCGAGCCAATTATAATTTCATTCTGGCGCGGCGCTCTTCATGATAACGCTTAGCTTCCTGAGTCTGGTCGCAGAAACTACGATCAAGGCGTTAGTATAATCTGCGTCCGAACTTTCAGGTAGCAGTCTATCATCAAGCCTTTTGGTGATTGGACTTCATCCCCCGTAAAACTTGCAGATGGAGGTCTGCGGCGTGGATAGCAATACAAATCCGAATCCTTCAACGAGCAGTGTCGTGGACACTCCCGATAGAGAAGTCCCTTCAGGAACTGCGCCCCCGGCGCGTCTTGCCGAGAGCGCAGCCAAGACTACGCCGACCCCCACAGTCGCCAAAGGCATAGCAAGACCCGTCGCAGCAAAAGCCACAGGCGCGACGCTTGAATCAGCCCCGGACTCGCCCGTAAACAAGATGCGCCGCCGCATAGTCTGGGCTGCCATCGCGGGCTTTCTGACAACATGCTTTCTGATGTTCATGCGCTTCTTTCTGCCGCGCAGCATCTTCGAGCCTGCGACAAAATTCCGTATAGGCTTCCCAGACGATTATTCCATAGGAGTTGATACCAAGTGGCAACAGCAATATCGCATCTGGGTTGATAAGACGCCTGAAAGATTGTTCGTCATCTTCGCGCGCTGCACACACCTGGGCTGCACGCCGGATTGGAAAGCAAGCGAGAACAAATTCAAGTGCCCGTGTCACGGAAGCGGTTACGACAGCGAAGGAATAAATTTCGAGGGACCTGCGCCGCGCCCTATGGACCGTGCCTTTGTCGAGAAGGACGCAGAGGGGCAGATTGTGGTTGATACGGGTCGCCTCTTCAGATGGCCTAAGGGAGAGAAGAGCGAGTTCGATAATCCGGGCGCTTACATACAACTATAATTCGGGGGAACGGGATGGATTCTGAACGTCCTGATAAAACTGAGACCAAGCAACTCACTGAGGGCGAGAAGAAAGATGTCGGCCTCGTAGAGCGTGTGCGTGAAGACGCAAAGGCGCTCTCGAAGCAGGCTGCGGAAGAGTTGAAGGCGCTCAAAGACCCGCAGCAGACGCAACTCTGGAAATCCATCTTCCGCGTCTCGCATGATCGTTCAGACCCGCGCAACCGCTCGCTTGCGATTCTCTCGAACGTCTTTCTGCACCTGCACCCTGCTAAAGTGAACCGCGACGCCACACGCTACAACTTCACCTGGGGCATGGGCGGAATCACGTTCTATCTCTTCATAGTCCTGACGTTCACGGGCGTGCTCCTGATGTTCTACTATCACCCTACGAAGGGGCAGGCGTTTCAGGACATTCTTTATCTTGAGCACGATGTTCCGTTCGGGAAACTCTTGAGGAACATGCACCGCTGGGCTGCGCACCTGATGATTATCACGACGTGGCTGCACATGTTCCGCGTCGTGCTGACGGGTTCTTATAAACGACCGCGCGAGTTCAACTGGTGCGTGGGCGTCGTTCTACTGGTCTTGACGCTGCTTCTGTCTTTCACTGGTTACTTGCTGCCTGACGATCAATTAGGCTTCTGGGCTGTGACAGTCGGAACGAACATGGCACGCGCGACACCTCTGCTCGGACACGAAGGACCGTTCGGCCCGCAACTCGGCATGACGCCGTTTAATGACGTGCGCTTCGGGCTGCTAGGCGGCTCAATCGTGGACGCGAATGCGCTCCTGCGCTCTTACATTTGGCATTGCATAGGCATTCCGCTCGTCATCTCGATCTTCATGGCTGTTCATTTCTGGCGCATACGCAAGGACGGAGGAATCTCAGGCCCTGCGCCCGTAATGCTCGAATCCGAGATGAAGGCTGTGAAGAAAAAGTAGAAGTTTTTTTGTAGAGGGCTATGGAAAGATTATGGCTAGCTCGGCAGAAACACTGAAGGTTGGAAAAAGCAGGTTCAAGCTCACGACGGGCAAGATAGTTCTGCTTGCGCTCGTCGTGCTGCTCATCCTCTACGCGCTCTTTTTAGTAGAGGACTGGCATCAACTCTGGACGATTGCTTCAGCGCCGGACAATATTCCTATCGTTGCTCTGCTGCCATTCGTCGCGTTCTTCACGTGGCTGGGCGTCAAGCAGGCGCGCGACAACGATCAGCTTATCGAACGTCTTGAGCGTGACCCGCAGCTTGCAAAGACGCACCATCGCAAGGCGCTTCCGTGGCGACCCGGCTGGGCGCGAGAGATTCACGTCTGGCCTTATCTGGTCCGCGTGGAATTCTTAGCCGCAATCATCGTGACGATAATTCTCTTCGTCTGGTCAATCACGCTCAATGCTCCATTGGAAGAGCCGTCGAATCCGAACTTGACGATGAACCCGTCGAAAGCTCCCTGGTACTTTCTAGGGCTTCAGGAGATGCTGGTTTACTTCGACCCCTGGATTGCGGGGGTCGTGATGCCCGGACTTCTAATCGTCGGCCTGATGGTCTTCCCTTACGTTGATTCAAACCCGCTTGGAAATGGTTACTACACTTTGAAACAGCGGCGATTCGCAGTAGGGATGTTCGCGTGGGGCTTCTTCATGTGGATCATATTGATCTTCATTGGCACGTTCATACGCGGACCAGGATGGATTTGGTTCTGGCCCGGTCAGACTTGGGACCACAATGCTGTCGTTTATGACCGCAACGTTGACCTGCACGAGTATTTCGGGATTACAGGTACGTGGACCAAATTTTTCTTCGGAGGCTTGGTCGTCACAGTTTTCTACATTTTGGGAGGCATGTTCTTCCACTGGCTTATGACGCGCAACGATTTTGAGAAGAAAATCTTGGCGCGCACGAGTCTCCTGCAATACCTAACATTTCAGTTCTTCGCAATCACGGTGCTCCTGGCTCTGCCCGTGAAACTTATCTTGCGACTGTTGCCCATTCACATCAAGTATGTCTGGGTGACGCCCTGGTTCAATATCTGAAGCCGTCGAGCGGAGGAACAAGACAAGGTGGCTGAAACGCCTGATGCAATAGTCAAAAGAGAAGATGAAGTGCCGGAGCGCGACCCCATAGTGAGCCGTTCAACGAGCGGCATCATGCTTGTCTGCACGCTCCTTCTGATAGTCGTTCTAGCCTGGGCGCTCTACGACGAGACTTACGGTATGCGTCCGTGGAAGCACGCGCAGGAAGATTTCGTCGCGCGCTACACTCGATACCTCAACAGCATAAAGAAGCAGGCAGGGCAGACCGAGAAAGAGGTCAAAGAGAGCGCCGAATACGAGCAGCTTGATGAAGAGGTCAAGGCTGCGAATGAGAAAGTAGCGCCGCGAAAAAAAGAGATAACGGGAGAGATCAAGAAGATTGACGACAAGCTCGGCGCAATCACAGACCCTTTCCAAAACGCGCGCGGCCAAATCACAGTCATCAACTATCGAATAGAAACTGCCACGAGCAATTCAAAGAAGCAGAGTCTTCGCCAGCAGGCCGAGCAGAAGAAAGCGGAGAAGGTCACAGTCTATCTTCCGGCGGATGACGGCTCGGGAAAGACAACGAAGCAGGAACTGAACTTTCCGCAACTGCAAGACCTGTACAACGGTTTGAAGGACCAGAAGGCGAAGCTTCTGGCAGAGAACGCTGAGCTAATCAAAGAGCCAAGCGAGCTTGAAAAGAAGCGGCAGGAATACCTGAAAGATCACATGACGGGTCTGACGCCCGAACAGATCGAAGCGCTTAAGAGGAAATACGACACCTTCGACTATAGCATCAAGCAGGTAAACGTCTCTTCCGCAAACATAGTGGACCGCTGCGAGACGTGCCATCTTGGAATGCGCGAGCCTTTGACGATCAAGGCTTCTGATTTAGCGCCGGATGGTCCGGGCAAGAAACCAGACGAATGGGCAAGAGCGTTTGTCAGCCACCCGAACAAAGAACTACTGACGATTCACAACCCGGACAAGTTTGGCTGCTCTGCGTGTCACGGCGGCAATGGACGCGCGACCACTAGCATTGAGAAGGGGCACGGCCTTAACAAATTCTGGCTTCACCCGCTCTACGAAAAATCGAACATGGAGGCGGGCTGCCAGCAGTGCCATACTGAGGATCGCGTGCTACAGAACGCACCGACCCTGACGCTCGGCAAAGACCTCTTCCAGTATAGAGGCTGCGTTGGCTGCCACCGCTCCGAAGGCTTTGACCGCGAAACTGATGCTCTGGCAAATACGCGCCAGCAGATTCTTCAACTAGAAGAGAACATCAAGTCGAACGAGCGCGACGCGCGTGCTGCGAAAGATGAGGTTGCAAACGCAAGTGAAGATGAAGCCCCGAAGCTTCTTGCCCGCGCTGAATCTCTGACGGTTGCGAACAGTCTGCTCGCGGCTCAACTAGACCAGTTGAACATACAGGCGCGCTACCTGATGCAGGACCAGAAGAAGGTCGGACCGAATTTGAAAGACGTTCGATTGAAACTGGTCAAAGAGTGGATTCCTGAATGGCTCAAAGACCCGCAGGCGTTTCGTCCGGGAACGAAGATGCCTACCTTCTGGCGCTTGAACGGAGAGATGGCGCACGACGCGCGCGCTGACGACGACCGCAAGGCAATCGCAGCCTATCTATGGCAAGAGAGCTTTGACGGCCACATGCCGCCTGAACAGCCTGAGAAGGGAAACGCAGCGAATGGCAAACAGCTTTTCGAGACCATAGGCTGTATGGCCTGTCATTCGATTGGTGAAAGCGATTCACAAGTCGGCGGGACTTTCGCAGCGAACCTTCAGCGCGTGGGCGACAA
>QHXM01000299.1 GCA_003222945.1 Acidobacteriota bacterium | reverse complement strand
GGCTTTAGTCATCTTCGTTGGATTCAACCTGACGTTCTTCCCGCAGTTCATAGCTGGCTACATGGGAATGCCCAGACGTTATCACGTCTATGCGCCGGAGTTTCAGGTTTTGAATGTGATGTCGTCGGCGGGCGCTTCTATCTTAGGCTTAGGCATGTTGATTCCGATGATCTATCTGATATGGTCCATGCGCTACGGTCGCATAGCTTCTGCGAACCCCTGGCGATTGCCCGGACTCGAATGGAGAACAAGCAGCCCGCCGCCGACAGAGAATTTTGAAGTAACGCCCGTAGTCACTTGGGAGGCATACGAGTTTGCTCCCGCCGAAGCAACGAAGGTTGTGGGCAAACTTCAGCCGGGAGATAAGCCGGACATTCCGGCAGCAGTACAGACGTAAAGAAGTACTGAGTGATGAGTACCGAGGACTGAAGTAAATACATTCTTCACTCAGTACTCATCACTTTTTCAAGGGAGCGAAAACTTGGCAGTAAGTCGCATAGATAGTCACACCGAGCACGAGACGCACACGGCGCTTGCGCACCATTTCGATAATATGGAGCAGCAGCGCGAGGCTGGCTCTATCGGAATGTGGGTATTTCTAGCGCAGGAGTTAATGTTCTTCGGCGGGCTGTTTCTGGCCTACTCAATCTTTCGCGCCAAATACGCGCCTGCGTTCGCAGCAGCGAGCAATCACCTCGATATAAGATTGGGAGCAACAAACACAGTCGTTCTAATCTTCAGCAGTCTGACGATGGCGCTTGCGGTTTACTACGCTCAGACGGGAAAGCGCCGCGCGCAGGTTCTATTTCTGACCATAACGCTCGTGCTTGGGCTAACGTTTCTTGGGATTAAAGCTGTCGAGTATCGCCAGAAGTATGTTGACAACTTGATTCCGGGAAACCTGATTCCGGGTCATCCGTTCAACCCGAATTTGGAAGAGTTGCATCTGCCCGTCGGCGCTTCGGTCGCAAACGTGGAGATGTTTTATTGGATTTACTTTGCCATGACGGGCCTTCACGCGCTTCACATGATTATAGGCGTAGGCATAATCGCATGGCTTATATTCAAAGCGCGGAAAGGCGTTTTCACGCCGGAGTATCACTCTCCCGTAGAAATCTCCGGCCTCTACTGGCACTTCGTTGACATCATCTGGATATTCCTATTCCCGCTGCTCTACTTGCTGGGCAGGCATCTTGGAGGAGAGTGAAAGGCGGAGGATGCGATGTCTGAGCACATAGTTCAAAGAAAAGTTTACTTCGTAATCTTCGGTCTGCTAATGGTCTTCACCTTGCTGACAGTCCTCGCTGCATTCAAGGACCTTGACAACATCTTTCACGGCGCAAACACCGTCCTTGCTCTGACGATTGCCGTCATCAAAGCCACGCTCGTCACGCTCTACTTCATGCACGTGCGCTACAGTTCACGCCTGATCTGGGTGATAGTTATAGCCGGAATCTTCTGGCTGGGGATAATGTTCGTGTTGACAATCAGCGACTACATGACAAGACCGAGCGGCTTAACACCATAACGAAGGGATGAGGGATGAAGAAAGAAGAACGTTCATCCGTCTCCGCTCTTTCTTCTCATTCATCCCTCATCCCTTACATAAAGCTTCATATCTCTGACCGAGATGGTCTTGGCGCAGTGTGGGCAGTCTAATTGCATTGTGGCGTCTGTGGTCTTGATCTCCTGGCCGCAGGCTGGGCATGGCGCTGCGATTTCGTTGCGCGCAAATACGCCGCGCATCATAAATAGCGGGAGCACAAGTCCGGCCACCAGCATGGGTATGCCGAAGACAAGTCCAAAGCTTGACTCCTGGCCGATGGTAAGACTTATCGCAAGCCCGCCTATGAATAGCAGCAGGCCGAGTCCGATGGCAAAAGAAAATCCGTAAGCCTCGTCGAAAGTGCGCGAGGGCTTAGCCGCTTCAGGTCTCTTCGCTTCCATAAAAGAGTTCTCCTCCCGTATAGCAATATGATTGCAGAAGTTTGGATGAAACCGAAGGGGGAATGCGCCCTACTTGTTTATGAAATGAAAGTTACCACAGGCACGAAGCGAGGCTCAAGAAGAGAAATGCGGAATGCGGAATGAAAGAAAAGAGTATCTGTTTTTCATTCCGCATTCCGCATTTCTTTTAGCTCACTGCAGCCGAGCATTCCTGCTCGGATAAAATCTCGTGCACCTTGTCAATCAACTTGTCAACGTTAGGCTTTATCACGTAAGCGTCTGCGCCAGCGTCTATGCCCTCCTTGCGATGCAACTCGTAAGCGTCGCCGGAATAGAAGATGATGGGCACTTCAGGCGTCAACTCGTTTAGCCGCTTGCACAGGTCAAGCCCGGAGCCATCGGGCAGTCGCTTGTCCAGAACGTATAGGTCGAACCTTTCTTCTCGAATGAGTTCGAGCGTGCGCTCTATGCTCGGAGCGGTCACGACTTCATAGTCCGATTGTCCGAGAAGATGTGTGAGCATGAAAGAAGTATCCTCGTGGTCATCAACGTAGAGGATACGACACTTTGCTGGCTGCATGGGGGAAGCCTCCAACTTAAATTTAAGGGTAAACGTGTCTTTCGACTGGGAATCTCAAGGGCAGATTCGACTAGGCTGCCCATTATAAACAGAAGCGGGCGCAAAAGGCCATCGGAAAGCAGAATTCAGGAGTCCGCAATTCAGAATACAGAAGGGGATAAGGCTGCAACCTGTTCTTTGTTTTTTCTTTTCTTCTGAATTGCGGACTCCTGAATTCTGAATCCTGCTTTTCCACATTTGTGCCCTCCGGCTTCGGGCTGGTAAAGTATCCGTTTCTTAACGGCTGAGATTTTATATTTGAGGTAACTATGAGCGCATCTTTAACAACTTCTTTCGAGAAATTCTTAGACAACAACACAGACGACGCGTGGGCGCAAGCCATAGCGAAACTACTGCCCTCCATTCACGAGGTTGATAAAACGGCGACGCAAATTTGGTTTCGCTTTTACCCGCTTGCGCTCCTTCGCGCGCTTCTTGAATCGGAAGACCCTGAAACGTTGGCCGCGCGACTTCTTCTTCAAGGCAACTATTACCTGAAAGACCAGATTGATTCCTCGCACACGTTTCTATACGGCCACCGCTTCTGGCCTGAAGTCAAACGCGCCGTAGCAGAGCGGGCAGACTCTTTTGATGAACGAAGCACAGACCTCGCAACCGAGGTAAGAGAGATTGCGAAGGCCGTGGCGGCGGAGACTAAAGTTCAGGAATCTCTGCTCGTGAGTATTACGGCTGTCGCATTGATGACATTGCAGCAAGTCGGACTTGAAGCTTTCCTGGCCGCGCCGGGCAAAGTTTTGATTGGTGAGCGTGCGGCGCGCAAATCTCCCGAACAGGTTTTAAGGGAGCGTGCGCGCGACGACAAACAGGGCTTGCTCGGCTTTCTCAAAACGATTGATAAAGAGTGGACTATCACGTTCGATGAATCGGACCCGACTGCGAAGTACAAGATGAAGAACGCGGCGGACCTTGCCTACGGCGCAGCCGACGACCGCTCGCGCGACTGGCGCTCCGTTGACCCGCGACGAATTGAAGGTCCGATTCCGGTTGAATGTCGCTCGGCCTCTTGCGGCACTTGCTGGGTCGGTGTGCTTGGCGGCGCAGAGAAACTCTCGGACGTTGCGCGCCTCGAAGGAAAGCGAATCAAAGAGTTCGGCTACATTGACACTCTTGATCCGAAACCTCTGATTCGTCTTGCGTGTCAGGCGATTGTGTCGGGCGCAGTCTCAATCGTCATCCCGCCATGGAACGGCGTCTTCGGCAAGTACCTAAGAGAGCAGAAGAAGAGTGAAACCGAAACGCAAGACGAGTTGAGCAAATAGCGTTCTTTGCGTCTTTGCGCCTTGACGAGAAATTTTCACGCTGGAGGCGCAAAGAGAAACTGTAAGGGCTTCTCGGAGAGACAGACTTGGTGGAGAGAACAGACCGAAGCGGCGCGGGCGTAAATGCTTCGCCGCTTCTTCTTGTGCTCGCGGCGGCGCTGTTGTGGAGCACGGGCGGACTTTTCATTAAGTGGACGACGCTTTCTGCATTCGAGTTGACGTTTGGGCGCTCTTTACTTGCAGCCATAACGGTCGCGCTCTTTACGCGCCACGAAGGTTTTCGTCTGAACAGGATGACTATCCTGACCTCGCTCCTCTACGCGGGGCTTCTGCTTCTCTTCGTCGTCGCAACGAAATTGACGACAGCCGCGAACGCAATCTTTCTTCAATACACAGCGCCCATCTACGTGCTCGTTCTTGAACCCTTACTCTACAAAGAGAAGTTTCGTCGCGCAGACCTCTTCGCGGTTCTCGCCTGTATAGCCGGGATGTCTCTCTTCTTTATTGGAAAACTTCGCCCGCAGGATGTCTCCGGCAATCTGACAGCGCTCGCTTCCGGTTTATGCTTCGCCTTCTACATACTGCTCCTGCGCCACCCGCACACGCAGAGAGTCAACCGCGCGTCCTCTGTCATCTATGGCAACCTGCTTCTAGTCATAGCTTGCGCGCCCGCAGGAATCGCTGCCGTTCAGCACATGGCGGCGCGCGACACCGCGAGCGTTCTTTATCTTGGAGTTGTCCAGATAGGTTTCGCTTACACGTTATTCACTCTCGGCATGGCGCGCGGCGTAAGGTCGCTCGACGCTGGCATAGTGGGTTACATTGAGCCTGTGTTGAATCCCATCTGGGTCTTCATGTTTCTAGGCGAACGCCCTTCCGGGTGGGCGATCATTGGCGGCGCAATCATCATCGCGGCTGTTGCTTCGCATACAATCTGGGGAGCTAGAAAATCGAAAGTGAAGATTGATGAGCTATTCCCGGATTGACTCGGCCAGAGTAGATTAGCGGAAGGAAGTTGACTAATGCTCACTGCCAGTGAAGTTATAAAAGCTTTGAGGGTCAGCCATTGAAGATTATCGGAATCATTGGAGGAATCGGACCGGAGTCAACGATAGAATACTATCGCCTGATTCTCTCCCTTTACCGTGAACAGAAAGGAGATGGCAACAATCCTTCGATTCTAATCAACAGCATCAACATAAAACGTATGCTTGGTTTGATAGCAGATAACAAACTACAGGAAGTGACGCACTATCTCACACGTGAGGTTAAGAGATTGGCGCGTGCGGGCGCTTCATTCGGTGTCATGGCATCGAACACTCCACACCTTATTTTCGACGAGATACAGGCCAACTCGCCAATCCCACTCATAAGCATCGTAGAAGAGACCCGCAAACATGCTGTGGGTTTGGGCCTGCGACGAGTCGCTCTGTTCGGCACAGCCTTTACAATGCGCGGCGGCTTCTACCAGAGGGCTTTCGATAAAGAGGCGATAGCCGTAATCACGCCGAGCGTTGATGAACAGAATTACATTCACGAAAAGTATATGACGGAATTAGTTGACGGCACGGTTCTGGAAGAGACCAAAGAAGGCTTGCTCGGAATCGTTGCGCGTCTCAAAGAGGATGAGAAGATTCAGGGACTAATCTTAGGCGGGACGGAACTCCCGTTTATTTTAAGAGACGGCGACGATGCGGACATTCCGTTTCTGGACACGACGCGCATTCACGCCGAGAGCGTTGTCCGAGAGCTTCTAAAGTATGAGGAGGAGTTGTAAGCGATGAGTAACGAAGAGTCAGACACTTTATGGTATCCGTCCAAATTGGATGTCTTTCTGAACCGATGGTTCGCAAACTACGAGGACGCGCGCCGTGCGCTCCGTAGTGAAGGCGGTTATCTTCTGCCGTATCGCCATCAATTCTTCGTCTGCCAGGCGGAAGCGATTCGCGCGATGGGATTAGACCCGCATGATGAGGATTGGAAAAAGGTAGGCTTTGACGCCGCACGACCTGCGGACGAGCAGGCATACGCGCGACTGCGCGAGAAGCGTGAACAGGCCGAAGCGCGATGAACTCGGCTGAGGCTATATTAAGAGAGGCAATATTAAGAACCGAACCTCAGACGATATTCCGCAGAGTTCATAAATCCGTTAATCATGGTTCGATAATCGCCGCCGCTTTTGTTCATCGTGTCAATCCAGTTCAAGTAAAGAATGTCAGGATCACGACGCAAGTATCCGAAGTATTGCATCACTACGAACGATTCCGTGTAATACTTCTGATAAACTTCGGCGCTTTCGGCTAACGCACGCAAGACCTGCGCTCTCGTTTTAGCGCCGCTTGTCAGGTCATCTATCAATTGTTGTTTAATGGTAGGCGTCACTCCCGCTGTAGCGACCAATGCATTTACATAAGCCGTTGGGTCTGTCAGAGAATTATAGCGATTAACGAACTCGCTTCTAGTCATAAACTCGTTGACGAACGAAACTTTGTTAGCCTCCAACTGTGCGTCCGAAAGATACCCGCTCACCTTTGCAAGGTCAGGCATGAACTCCGAGTAGTGCGGGATTCGACCCATAGCTACGGAATAGAAGCGATAGATGAAGTAGCCACGGTCTTGAAACTCAGGGCTACGGAAGAAGTCCGATGAGACTTCTATTCTGTCACAAGGCTGCTGCACGCTCGTGCCGCAGTTATTCAAAATATTCTGCCAGCCGGAGTAGCCAGCCGAGTCCGGCTCGCGCCCCAGAAAATCTATGTAATGCTGGCGTATGAAGAATGTCGTCTGGTCAATTGGATTAGCGCCTCGCGTGCTATCGTTATCCGTGATGGTGAGAGTCGCGGATTTGATTGAGCCAAGAGTTGCTCCCGAAGGATTGCTCAAGGTAATCAAAAAGTTCTCCGCACCTTCAACATAAGCATCATCAATCAGAGGAATCTGAATCGTCTTCGTTGAGTCTCCGACGCCGAACTGTAGCGTTCCGATAGAGGTCGCGTAATCGCAGCGAGACGATGCGATGCCGTTAGCAGCGCTGCAATCCGTGAGTCCCGCCGTGTCCGATGTGCTGTAATCAACAGACACTGTGGTCGAAGTATCGCCTGTGCGGTTGACCACGACATCAAGGTGGCCTGCGCCTTCGCTTGCTGTGTAAGTGGCCGCGCTCAGTTGGACTGAGGCGGGAGTGGGCGTAGGCGTTGGTGTCGGCGTGGGCGTAGGAGTTGGCGTAGCCGTTGGATTGTAGGTCGTGACAGACTCGGTGATTGAGACCTGAGCGTGCTGGGTTATGTTTTCTGTTGCGACGACGCCGTAATATTTCGGTCCTATGATGTAAGGATAGGCGCTTGAGCCGTCGGCATTGATCGTGATGAAGTAAGCGTAAGTGCCGTTCGGATATTCGGGCGTGACTGCGAACCGACCGTTATATTGATCCAGATCGCCAAGCCCGCTCACGTACTCGTAGTCCTCTGCGTAATAGCCCAGCGGATAGGTGTTTGAAATGTCTGGGCCGTATTGCGAAGTAGAGAGCGTAGTGCCGTCCGAAAGAGTATGACGTTGCGTGATGCTTCGCAAGCGATAACTACTCGTTATACGCTTAATGCCTCCGCTGCCGTTCGCGTTCGTGTAGCCGTAAGGACCATAAATAGGAAAGCCGTCGTAGGCGTAGCCTAGAAGAGGCGAGTGCTGTGTTGAATCAACGGTGTAAAGGCAGCGCGGGTTCTGGTGGTGATGATAAGAGCCTGTCTGCTGCGGGTGTCCCAGACAGGTATCAAAACTTGGGCCTTCGACCACGACGGCATTTTGATGCCAGATGTTCTGATTCTGATACGACATCGCGTCCAAAGCATTGAACATCACGACGCCATTTTTCCAGACGCCGATTGAGCCTAGCGGCGTGCTCGTCTTCGATCCCGTGTTCTCAACAGGGTGGCGCGGAATTTTCAGAATATAGTTTTGATTCGACGCCGTGTTAGGATTTCCCGCCCACGGGCCTATGCTGTACGAAGGAATGCCTGTGCTGTTGATATAAACGTAGTTGTCCGAATAGCGCACCTGCTGAACGTTTGCAGCGATGCCGTTGTAACCCGTCACGCCCGTAGTGTTGCGCGTCCACACCGCCAACTCCGGCGGATCGCTCACGGCCTGAGCAGTCCTAGACAAGAAGCCCGCGCCCGCAAGCATCATTAGTGAGATTGCGAAGATGATTAAGCTAATCAGATTTTTCCTATGCATGTTGCGCCCCCATTCGATTGCGGAATGCGGATTGAAAAAGCTGAATTTAAATTCTTCTAAATCCGCAATCCGAAATCGGTAGTGACCTCATTACATTTGGGAATCAAGGAACTGCGCTGCGATAGCCCAACACCTCGGCTATTGACCAGACATGATCTGTAATGCCTTGCCTCATGGCAGGTGTCTCGCCTTTCAGTCCACGATGCTTGCGACAGAAGTTATAAAC